>NZ_JAVBIN010000010.1:0-209274 GCF_032989665.1 Morganella sp. BCCO 40_0007
GGAGCGGTAGTTCAGTTGGTTAGAATACCTGCCTGTCACGCAGGGGGTCGCGGGTTCGAGTCCCGTCCGTTCCGCCAACATTTAGGGGCGTAGTTCAATTGGTAGAGCACCGGTCTCCAAAACCGGGTGTTGGGAGTTCGAGCCTCTCCGCCCCTGCCATTTACTTGATAAGTAATAACTAAAGATCTTTATTTATTAATAGCCCGGTTCGTTATGAACTGGGTTTTTTATTATCTGAATTTTGCCTGTAAACCTTAAATCCTGCCAAATATCCTTCCTTTTAAGTATTCCTGTTGTCTGATAATTACCACATTACTGTCTTTTTAAATCATCAATGACCAGCGTTACACCGGTATTACGATCAACTGCCCGATAAGTCCCTGCTGATCACTGTTTTGCAACCAGACAGCGTACAGAGGCTTTGTAATCAGGTCATTATTCACTGGCGTCAGTTCAGGATATGTTTTCTTCCAGTGTGCGGGTAAATACGCTACCGATGATGTGACTGACAGTAATTGTTTGGCCTGAAAAGCAGACGATGTGCTTAGGATCGGTGACTGGCAGCGTGCAAAAACAGCCTCATCATGCTGCTGAAAATCTGCACTCCATTCCAGGCGGATTAGGGACGGAGGATTCTCTGTCGTCAGCGGCTGTATATTGAATAACTGAAGTGTGATTTCGCCGATAATTTCACTTTTCAGTTCATCCATTTTGGGTTGTTCAGTTGAGATAAGTAAATCAAGTTCGCGTGCATGCAGTTGTTTTACCAGGGATTGCCGGGATGCGATCCGGGTTTCCAGCCGGAGGTCTGTGTGTAACTGATATGTCCGTCCCAGCCAGGGCGTCAGACAGGATTCCCACAATGATGCCGTTGCCCCGATGGACAGCGGATTGTGCGCAGAGGCCTGATTAATTTCTTGTTTTGCCTGTTGCCAGGTATTGATCAGTGCTTCGGCGTAAGGCACTAACCGCTCACCGGCTGCTGTCAGGCGGATATTATTGCGGTGTCGGGTAAAAAGATTTGCCCCGAGATTCGTCTCTAACTGTCTGATTCTGAAGCTTACTGCTGATTGTGTCAGGTATAAGGATTCAGCCGCACGCCCGAAGTGACGGGTTTTACTGACTTCCAGAAAGGTTTTCAGTAACTCTGTATCCACTGGTATCTCCAAAAAAATTTGTCGTTATGATTTAAATATTTTGTTTTACAGAATCCTAATGCTATCTAATACTCCGCGCCATAAAGAGTATGTCAGTAGAGAATTAGGAGTGTGTCAGATGGCAGAAAGCTTTATCACGACTAATCGTTTTTTTGATAATAAACATTATCCTCGTGGTTTTTCACGCCATGGTCATTTCACCATAAAAGAAGCTCAGTTACTTGAGCGCCATGGTTTTGCTTTCAACGAACTGGATATGGGTAAACGCGCCCCCCAGACGGATGAAGAAAAGCAGTTTGTTTCTGTATGCCGTGGTGAGCGTATGCCGGAAACAGCAGAAGAAAAAGTGTGGATTAAGTATCTGGAGCGCATTCGTAAACCAAAACGCTTCCACACGCTGTCCGGTGGTAAACCTCAGATCGATCCGTCGGAAGACTATACCGACACAGATGATTAATATCATCAGAAATAATAAGTTAAAAGGGGCATTCGTGCCCCTTTCGCTTTTCAGGAAACCGCCTGCTGAAGTTTATGGATAAATCTGTCCATTACACGGTAACTGAGTGCCTCCAGTATATCGTTTCGTGATACCGCCCCCTCGTCATTCCGCAGATCGGCTATCGTTCTGCTGACACGCAGTATACGGTGCCATGCACGGACAGACAGATTAAGTTGTGTCAGTGCATCTTCAAGAAAACGGGCGTCCTGTGGTGATAACGCACAGACTTCTTCCGTTTCTTTTCCTGATAACGCTGCATTCAGTTTTTCCTGTCCGTTGCGGCGGTACTGCTGCTCACGTGCGGATTGTACCCGCATTTTCACCTGTTCATGAACCGGCGGATCTTTATCTGTCCGGCTCAGTGTTCCCGGCGGCAGCATAGGGACTTCAATGGATAAATCAAACCGATCCAGAAAAGGCCCTGATATACGGGAAAGATAACGCAGTAATTGCTGCGGACCGCTGCGGTTATGTATCCCCTGATAATGCCCGGTCGGACTGGGATTCATGGCGGCAATGAGTTGTATCCGTGCGGGAAAGCATACTTTCGCTTTGGCTCTGGAAATGATTATTTCTCCCGATTCGAGCGGCTCACGCAGGGAATCCAGGGTTTTACGGGAAAATTCGGGTAACTCATCAAGAAACAGAATACCGTGATGTGCCAGTGAGATTTCGCCGGGCCTCGGTATACTGCCGCCGCCGGTAAGTGCAGCAGAAGATGCGGTATGATGTGGTGCTCTGAACGGGCGCTGAGGCCATTTGTTTTGCTCTGATGAGGTTTGGGTCAGACTCTGTATTATCGCCACGTCAAGAGCCTCCTGCGCGGTCAGCGGCGGGAGTAATGTTCCCAACCGACTGGCCAGCATTGTTTTTCCTGTGCCGGGCGGGCCGAGCAGGAGTAAATTGTGTCCGCCGGCGGCACTGATCTCCAGAACCCGTTTGGCGTGTTGCTGGCCGGTAATATCATCAATAGTTGCAGTGCCGTTATTTTCGGCTTTTTCTGTCAGATGATCGTTTTCTGCCAGTATCTGCTGATGATGAAAAAAAGCTGCAATTTGTAATAAATTATCTGCCATCAGTGCCGAACCGGAAGGTAAAATACATAATTCAGCCTCATGCTGTTTTGAAACTACAGCCTGTCTTCCTGACTGGCGGGCGGCCAGCACTGCCGGTAATATTCCGCGGCAAAACCGCAGTTCTCCTGATAAGCCCAATTCCCCCGAAAACTCATAATTTTCTGTCAGTTTTGTATCGATTTGTCCCGATGCCGAGAGTATGGCAACGGCGATAGGAAGATCATAGCGGCCGCCTTCCTTGGGTAAATCTGCCGGTGCCAGATTGATAGTGACGCGCTTTGCCGGAAATTCAAATCCGCCGTTGATCAGGGCACTGCGAACTCTGTCCCTGGACTCTTTGACTGCCGTTTCCGGTAATCCCACCAGCGTTAATCCGGGCAGTCCGGCGCTGATATGAGCTTCGACAGTGACCAGCGGCGCATCTGTTCCGATCATGGCGCGGGTATAAACAATGGCAAATGACATCAGGTCACCCTGCGGTTGTGTAAACGAATGATCATGATGCAGGCTTTTGGCGTCATTTCGCTGCATAATTCTGTTTTTTACGACCTGAACCGACGAAATTTATGTCTGTTGCAAAAAATGATATTAATTTTGCGTGTTGTGCCGGAAAAATGACAGAGAGGGAATTAATTTCCGGATTTCAGAATAAAAAATGCCACGCTTTTTATCGTGATCCCGGGAAATGATCTTCAGAGGAAAAGTAAATTGTACCAGAGAATGTCCGGTTTTTTTTGCGTTATTCCGGAAGCGGTAATTTTGGCAGAAAAAGATTCCGGTATATTGGTAAGCGACAGTGAAATATATTGGCGTGACTGGCAGTTGACTGAATTATATGGATTTTTATTCTTGCTGTTAAAAAAAAGACAAATAGCCGTTGTCAGGAATTCGATAACATGATAACTCTAAAATAAAGAGACCAACTGAATACGGCAGACAGAAGAATTTATCCATGAATAAGATTGTCCGGGTTATCAGCCTAATTATCGTGAGCGTGGTGGTGATTATTATCCCACCGTGCGGGGCTGCACTCGGATACGAAAATGGCTGATACGAGCCAGGATCTCACGAGAACCCCGCACCGAAAGGCGCGGGGTTTTTTTTAGCCTTAACATTATGTTTTTTCACTGAAAAAGAAAACGGCGACTAAGGAGTCACACATGAACGGGGCACAGTGGTTAGTGCAGGCACTACGAACACAGGGCGTTGACACTGTGTTCGGCTACCCGGGCGGGGCGATCATGCCGGTCTATGACGCGCTGTATGACGGTGGTGTGGAGCACGTGCTCTGCCGTCATGAACAGGGAGCGGTTATGGCGGCAATCGGCTATGCACGGGCAGGGCAGAAAACGGGAGTATGTATCGCAACATCAGGGCCGGGGGCGACAAACCTTATCACCGGACTGGCGGATGCACTGCTTGATTCAGTACCGGTTGTTGCTATCACCGGACAAGTAGGTTCATCACTGATTGGTACGGATGCCTTTCAGGAGATCGATGTGCTGGGGCTGTCTTTGTCGTGCACAAAACACAGCTTCCTGGTTGAATCAATTACTGATTTGCCGCGAATTATTACCGAGGCTTTTGCGATTGCCGCAGGTGGGCGTCCGGGGCCGGTACTCATTGATATCCCGAAAGACATTCAATTACAGATTGGTGAATTTACCCCGTATTTTCTGCCGGTGAATGATGCGGAGCCTCTGTCACAGACGGCGCTCTCCCGTGCACGGCAACTGATGCGGGAGAGCCGGAAGCCGGTACTGTATGCCGGTGGTGGTGTCGGTATGTCAGGTGCGGTCGCGCAACTGCGGGCATTTCTGAATGAAACCGGTATGCCGGCAGTGAGCACACTGAAAGGGCTGGGTGCGGTATCTCCGGATTATCCTCAGTACCTCGGAATGCTCGGTATGCACGGGGCAAAAGCAGCAAATCTCGCGGTGCAGGAAGCGGATCTGCTGATTGCGGTCGGTGCCCGTTTTGATGACCGGGTGACCGGGAAGCTGAATGCATTTGCCCCGCATGCAAAGGTGATTCATGTGGATATCGACCCTGCCGAGCTGGATAAATTACGACAGACACATGTATCGCTTGCCTGTGATGCAAAACAGGCTCTGCCGCTGCTGTCTCAGCCTCTGTCGTTAGCCGCCTGGCAGCACCATGTCGGGGCTCTGAAAGCAGAACATGCTCCGGATTATTCACATACCGGTGACAGTATTTTTGCTCCACTGCTGTTATCTCAGGTATCTGCGGCCAAACCGGCGGATTGTGTGGTGACAACGGATGTCGGGCAGCACCAGATGTGGACGGCGCAGCATATGACGTTTGACGGTCCGGAGAATTTCCTGACATCCGGCGGCCTGGGAACAATGGGATTCGGTTTACCGGCAGCCATCGGGGCACAGATTGCCCGCCCTGACGCGACGGTGCTGTGTGTTTCCGGTGACGGCTCTTTCATGATGAATGTGCAGGAGCTGACCACGGTTAAACGCAAGCGCCTGCCGGTCAAAATCCTGCTGCTGGATAATCAGCGCCTCGGCATGGTGCGCCAGTGGCAGGAACTGTTTTTCGATAAGCGTTACAGCGAGACGGTGCTGGATGACAATCCTGATTTTGTTGCCCTGGCGCGCTCGTTTGATATCCCCGGGCAGATGGTGACGGAGAAATCCGCACTGCCGTCCGCAATTGAGACCCTGTTACACCATCAGGGCCCGTATTTATTACATGTCGCCATCCGTGAAGAAGATAACGTCTGGCCATTAGTACCGCCGGGTGCGGGTAACGAACATATGATGGAGAGCTCATTATGATGCAGCATCAGTTAGCAATTCAGGCACGTTCATGCCCGGAAATCCTGGAACGGGTTCTGCGGGTTGTGCGCCACCGCGGATTTAACGTCTGTGCTATGAAAATGGATCTGGCGAAAGGTTCCGAAGGTGATAATGTAAATATTGAGTTAACAGTTTCAAGCCTGCGGCCGCCGGCCCTGCTCTGTACACAGTTAGTTAAGCTGGCGGATGTGGCGGATGTCGAAGTCCTCACAAAAAATACACAAAATTATCAACATATTAGCTGTGCAGTATAAAGGAAAATTACAATGACAAAAAAAGCTGATTTTATTTGGTTCAATGGTGAGATGGTTCCATGGGCAGAGGCAAAGGTTCATGTTATGTGTCATGCCATGCACTACGGAACCTCTGTTTTTGAAGGGATTCGCTGCTATGAGTCTCATAAGGGCCCTGTCGTTTTCCGTCATCGCGAACATATGCAGCGCCTGCATGATTCCGCCAAAATCTATCGTATGCCGATGGAGTATTCCGTTGATGAATTAATGGAAGCCTGTCGTGCGACGCTGCGTAAAAATAACCTCACAAGTGGTTATATCCGCCCGCTGGTCTTTATCGGGGATGTCGGCATGGGAGTTAACCCGCCGCAGGGCTATAAAACCGATGTCATCATCGCGGCATTCCCGTGGGGAGCCTATCTGGGTGAGGAAGCACTGGATGCCGGGATTGATGCGATGGTGTCATCCTGGAACCGTGTGGCGCCGAATACCATCCCGACCGCAGCCAAAGCCGGCGGTAACTACCTGTCTTCGTTACTGGTCGGCAGTGAAGCCCGCCGTCACGGCTATCAGGAAGGGATTGCGCTTGATGTACACGGTTATATCTCAGAGGGCGCAGGTGAAAACCTGTTTGAAGTGAAAAATAATATTATCTTCACGCCGCCGTTTACCTCTTCCGCGCTGCCGGGCATTACCCGTGATGCGATTCTGACGCTGGCAAAAGAGCTGGGTTATGAAATCCGTGAGCAGACACTATCCCGCGAATCACTTTATCTGGCGGATGAAGTCTTTATGACCGGCACCGCCGCGGAAGTCACACCGGTACGCAGTGTTGACGGCATTCAGGTCGGTATCGGCCGCTGTGGTCCTGTCACCAAAGAAATCCAGCAGGCATTCTTCGGGTTGTTCACCGGTAAAACAGAAGACAAGTGGGGCTGGTTAGATCCGGTAAATCCATAATAACGAAACAGATTTACAGGCGGGTCGTTCCCCGCCTGATTTTTGCAAACACGGGAGATTACAATGCCTCAGTACCGTTCGGCGACAACCACACATGGCCGTAATATGGCGGGTGCGCGCGCATTATGGCGTGCGACAGGAATGACAGATGCCGATTTCGGCAAACCGATTATCGCGGTTGTTAACTCATTCACACAATTTGTTCCGGGTCATGTTCACCTGCGGGATCTGGGTAAACTGGTGGCAGAGGAAATTGAGGCCGCCGGTGGCGTTGCCAAAGAATTCAATACGATTGCCGTGGATGACGGTATCGCGATGGGGCACGGCGGGATGCTGTATTCTCTGCCGTCGCGCGAGCTTATCGCCGACTCCGTGGAATACATGGTCAATGCGCACTGTGCGGATGCCATGGTGTGTATCTCCAACTGCGACAAAATCACCCCGGGGATGCTGATGGCGTCACTGCGCCTGAATATCCCGGTTATTTTTGTGTCCGGCGGCCCGATGGAAGCCGGTAAAACCAAATTATCTGATCAGATCATCAAACTGGATCTGGTGGATGCCATGATCCAGGGGGCGAACCCCGAGGTTTCCGATGCTGACAGTGAACAAATCGAACGTTCCGCCTGCCCGACCTGCGGTTCCTGTTCCGGTATGTTCACCGCTAACTCGATGAACTGCCTGACCGAAGCCCTGGGGTTATCCCAGCCGGGTAATGGTTCTCTGCTGGCGACGCACGCCGATCGTAAAAATCTGTTCCTCAATGCCGGACGCCGGATTGTGGAAATCACCAAAAAATATTACGAACAGGATGATATCCGTTTTCTGCCGCGTAATATCGCCACCAAAGCCGCATTTGAGAATGCGATGATCCTGGATATCGCCATGGGTGGTTCAACCAACACAGTTCTGCATCTGCTGGCGGCAGCGCAGGAAGGGGAGGTTGATTTCACAATGGCGGATATTGATCGTCTCTCCCGCGCGGTGCCGCATTTATGCAAAGTCGCGCCGAGCACTCAGAAATACCACATGGAAGATGTGCATCGCGCCGGCGGGGTTATCGGTATTCTGGGTGAATTGGATCGTGCCGGGTTGCTGCACCGGGAAGTCAGCAATGTGCTGGGGATGACCCTGCCGGAATTGCTGGCGGCATATGATATTACACTGACGAAAGATGCTGCGGTAAAACAGATGTATTCTGCCGGGCCTGCCGGTATCCGCACAACAAAAGCATTCTCCCAGGATTGCCGCTGGCCGTCCCTGGATGATGATCGTGAAAACGGCTGTATCCGCAGTAAAACGCATGCTTACAGTCAGGATGGCGGGTTGGCGGTACTGTCCGGCAATATTGCCGCAGATGGCTGTATTGTAAAAACCGCCGGGGTGGATGAGGGCAGCTTAACCTTCACCGGTCCGGCAAAAGTCTATGAAAGTCAGGATGATGCGGTAAAAGCGATTCTCGGCGGAGAGGTTGTGGCCGGCGATGTGGTGGTGATCCGCTACGAGGGGCCGAAAGGCGGGCCGGGGATGCAGGAAATGCTGTATCCGACAACCTATCTGAAATCCATGGGGCTGGGAAAAAGCTGTGCGCTGATCACTGACGGACGGTTCTCCGGCGGCACATCCGGGTTATCCATCGGCCACGTTTCGCCGGAAGCGGCCAACGGCGGGCTGATCGGACTGGTTAAAACCGGTGATACTATCGCGATTGATATTCCGTCACGGCAGATTTCCCTGAACGTGGATGAGCAGACACTGGCAGCCCGCCGGGCTGCGGAAGAAGCCCGGGGTGAAAAAGCTTGGTCACCGCAGAACCGTGAGCGGCAGGTTTCTTTTGCACTGCGTGCATACGCGCTGCTGGCGACCAGTGCGGATAAAGGTGCAGTACGGGATAAAAGTAAACTCGGAGGTTAAGGATGACCGCAAAACAACCATTATCTGCTCAGCCGTCAGCGGCGGAGTATGTGAGAGCGGCCTTCAGCGCCTCTGTTTATGATGTCGCTCAGGTCACGCCGCTGCAACTGATGCCGAAGCTGTCCGCGCGGCTCGGCAATACGATTTCCGTCAAGCGGGAAGACAGACAACCCGTCCACAGTTTTAAGTTGCGCGGTGCGTACGCGATGATTGCGGAACTGACGGAAGAACAAAAACAACGGGGCGTGGTGACGGCATCAGCCGGAAACCATGCCCAGGGTGTGGCGCTGTCAGCCGGAAAAACCGGGGTGAAAGCCCTGATTGTGATGCCGGTGGCCACTGCGGATATCAAAGTGGATGCGGTTCGCGGGTTCGGCGGCGAAGTGGTTCTCCACGGTGCTAATTTTGATGAGGCTAAAGCGCATGCGCTTGAACTGGCAACCTCTCTCGGCATGACATTTATCCCGCCGTTCGATCATCCTTCGGTGATCGCCGGTCAGGCCACGATTGCCCTTGAACTGCTGCAACAGAATGCCCGTCTCGACAGGGTGTTTGTGCCGGTCGGCGGCGGCGGGCTGGCCGCCGGGGTGGCGGTGTTTATCAAACACCTGATGCCGGATATTAAAGTGATCGGGGTGGAGGCGGAAGAGGCGGCCTGTCTGAAAGCCGCACTGGACGCCGGACATCCGGTCGAATTAGCGAAAGTCGGGCTGTTTGCCGAAGGTGTGGCAGTCAAACGGATTGGGGATGAGACCTTCCGTTTGTGTCAGCAGTATCTGGATGATGTCATCACCGTGGACAGTGACGCCATCTGCGCAGCCATGAAAGATCTGTTTGATGATGTGCGGGCAGTGGCGGAGCCTTCCGGGGCACTGGCACTGGCGGGAATGAAGAAATACATTCAGCAGCACAATATTCAGGGAGAAAACCTGGCGCATGTGTTGTCCGGTGCCAATGTGAATTTCCATGTGCTCCGCTATGTGTCAGAACGGTGTGAACTGGGTGAGCAGCGCGAAGGTGTGTTTGCGGTGACGATTCCGGAAGAGAAAGGCAGTTTCCTGCGCTTTTGTCAGGCCCTCGGTCCGCGTGTGGTGACGGAATTTAATTACCGTTACAGTGGTTCCGATGAGGCATCGGTGTTTGTCAGTGTCCGTGCCGATGAAGGGCCGGGCGCACGGAAAACTATTCTGGACGGTCTTACCGCAGCCGGTTTCAGTGCGACAGATTTATCCGATGATGAAATGGCGAAACTGCATGTCCGCTACATGGTGGGCGGGCGTCCGTCTGCACCGCTGCAGGAACGGCTGTTCAGTTTTGAATTCCCGGAAGCTCCCGGTGCACTGCTGAAATTCCTGGAAACACTCGGCACGTACTGGAATATCACGCTTTTCCATTACCGCAGTCACGGTACAGATTATGGTCGTGTACTGGCGGCGTTTGAAATACAGGAAGGGGATGTGCAGTTTGAGCAGCATCTGAATGCACTCGGCTATGACTTCCGTGATGAAACCGGCAATACCGCCTTTGCTCGTTTTCTTGCCCCGCAGTTATCCGGGGTGGCGCGGCAGTAACTGCCAGAATGCTCTGATCAGCGGCTCATGCAGCCGCTTGTTCAGTGTGCAGACGCCCAGCTCAAACGGCGCGACCATCGAAATATTATCCAGTTGCAGAATACGGCTGCGGATAGCCTCAGGACTGTTTTCCACCACCACATTCGGGATCAGCGCGATGCCGCAGCCCAGCGCCACCATGGACACAATCGCTTCATGGCCGGAAACCGTGGCATAAATCTGCGGCTCCTGAATCCGGTGAGTTTTAAACCATAAATCAATCCGTTTACGCGACGGGCCGTGCTCCGGAATAATAAACGGAATATTTTCCCAGTCAGGTTCCGGCTGTACTGCCTGCTGTCTGACCGGGCACGGCAGCGCAGGAGCGATCAGTGACAGCGGGATTTCGCCTATCTGATGAAAACGGACATTATCCGGCAGTTTTTCCGGTTTACCGGCAATACCGAGGTCGGCTTCCTGTGACTGCACTTTTTCCACTGCATCCGCCGCGTCTCCGGTGGTCAGCTTGATTTCCACCTGCGGATGCTCTGCACGGAACTGATCCAGAATCTGCGGCAGATGGCTGTATGCGGCCGTTACAGAACAGAACAGACGTAATTCACCGGTCAGCGACGGGCTCTGGTGGTTCAGGGCATGTTGCAGCTGCTGGTATTGCAGCACCGTTTCCTGTGCAAATTTTTTCAGCTGTTCACCGGCGGCTGTCAGCTGAACAGTGCGGTTATCCCGCAGAAACAACGGGTGCCCGAGAGATTCCTCAAGCCGCTGGATCTGCCGTGAAAGTGTCGACGGGCTGATATACATGGCAGCCGCGGTTTTGCCGAAATGGCAGCTCTCCGCGAGATGTAAAAACAGTCTGAGTTCCCGGATATCCATCACAACCTCTCAGGGGATTATGTTTTAGTCAGTACGTTGCATAAATTGCATCACTATCTTGTGAATATATCAATTTAAGCAATGAAAATCATGACATATAGTCATTATAAATAAAGGGTGTTTATACCCTTATTCATTCAAACCGCAGGTTCGTTGGCTGCACGTTGAATGACGTTGGGTATATCACACCGCCAAATAACGAAATCAGTGCTGCAAAGACAGCAATCTGAGCAAACACAATACACGGAGTCACCATGGCGAATTATTTTAATACACTGAATTTGCGCCAGCAGCTGGCGCAGTTAGGCAAATGCCGGTTTATGGCGCGCGAAGAATTTGCGGACGAGGCAGGGTATCTCAAAGGCAAAAAAGTGGTGATTATCGGCTGTGGTGCGCAGGGGCTGAACCAGGGGCTGAACATGCGCGATTCCGGTCTGGATATCGCTTATGCACTGCGTCAGGAAGCGATTGATGAGAAACGTACGTCATGGCGCCGTGCCACCGAAAACGGTTTCACCGTCGGTACGTATGAAGACCTGATCCCGCAGGCTGACCTGGTGGTTAATCTGACACCGGACAAACAGCACTCCGCAGTGGTTCAGGCCGTTCAGCCACTGATGAAATCCGGTGCGGCACTGGGTTACTCACATGGCTTCAATATTGTCGAAGTCGGCGAAACTATCCGCCCTGATATCACGGTTGTGATGGTGGCACCGAAATGTCCGGGAACAGAAGTACGTGAAGAGTACAAACGCGGTTTTGGTGTTCCGACACTGATTGCAGTTCATCCGGAAAATGATGCCAAAGGCGAAGGCCTGGCGATTGCCAAAGCCTGGGCTGCGGCGACCGGCGGCCATCGTGCCGGTGTTCTGGAATCATCTTTTGTTGCGGAAGTTAAATCTGACCTGATGGGCGAGCAGACTATCCTCTGCGGTATGCTGCAGGCCGGTTCACTGCTCTGTTATGACAAAATGGTTGCTGACGGTGCAGACCCGGCGTATGCAGGT
Source organism: Morganella sp. BCCO 40_0007 (assembly GCF_032989665.1). Lineage (NCBI taxonomy): Bacteria > Pseudomonadati > Pseudomonadota > Gammaproteobacteria > Enterobacterales > Morganellaceae > Morganella > Morganella sp. BCCO 40_0007. The sequence goes on from NZ_JAVBIN010000010.1 coordinate 12,119, forward strand.
AAACTGATCCAGTACGGCTGGGAAACCATTACCGAAGCACTGAAACAGGGTGGTATCACGCTGATGATGGACAGATTGTCCAATCCGGCAAAAGTCCGTGCTTATCAGCTGTCTGAGACTCTGAAAGTACAGATGAAAACCCTGTTTGAAAAACATATGGATGACATCATTTCCGGTCATTTCTCCTCAACGATGATGGCTGACTGGGCGAATGATGACAAAAACCTGCTGACATGGCGCGAAGAAACCGGCAAAACAGCGTTTGAAAATTACCCGGATTCTGAGCAGAAAATCAGTGAGCAGGAATACTTTGACCACGGTGTTGTCATGGTGGCAATGGTGAAAGCCGGTGTTGAGCTGGCCTTTGAAACCATGATTGATGCGGGGATCATTGCGGAATCGGCCTATTATGAATCACTGCATGAGCTGCCGCTGATCGCCAACACGATTGCCCGTAAGCGTCTGTATGAAATGAACGTGGTTATCTCGGATACTGCGGAATACGGTAACTACCTGTTCTCGTTTGCGGCCGTGCCGTTACTGAAAGATTTTATGGCATCACTGCAACCGGGTGACCTGGGCAAATCCGGCACAGACCACGGCACGGATAACGCACAACTGCGTGATATCAATGAAGCTATCCGTCAGCATCCGATTGAAACCGTGGGTAAAACCCTGCGTGGTTATATGACTGATATGAAACGTATCGCAGTCGGCGGCTGATAACAGAATAATGATATTATCCCACGGCACCTTCGGGTGCCGTTTTTTTTAATTTCACCAAACAGGGTTATTGTCACCGCCAAAAATACCGCTACACTCGTTTTTAGTCACAGGTCTTTACCGGTAATAATTATCCGGATTTATAAGCAAAGGAATGCTATGGCAAACAGAATTTACTTACGGCTGGAAGGTAATAAACAAGGTTTGATTTCAAAAGGATGTTCATCACCGGAATCAATAGGGAATAAGTACCAGAGTGGACATGAAGACCAGATTTTTGTTTACTCATTCAGTCATGATATATTTCGTGAGAAAAATACAATTCATCATCCGGTCATTATAAGCAAACCTATTGATAAATCATCACCATTACTGGGGGTCAGTATTACTGAAAATGAAATTCTGACGTGTGAATTGGTTTTTTACCGGACAGGTATCTCCGGCGTTCAGGAGAAGTATTATACGGTAAAATTGACAAAAGCTGCGATTGTCAATATCTCATCACATTATCCGAATGCACTGACCCATAATGATGCTCAGCCGCATGAAAGTATTACACTTAGCTATGAGAGTATCACCTGGCGGCACTGCTCTGCCGGAACGTCCGGTTACAGTATCAGCGGGCAGCACCCGTTTTAATCATAGCGGTATTCGTATTCAGATAACAACAGGCAATCCTCGTGATCTTTTTTTGCTTCATAAATAGAAATAAATAAATTTTCATTATATTTATTCTTGTATGTTATTTCACTTATGGGAATTAATGTCCTGCGGGAATTTGCGTACTGATGAAGCTTTATTTTTAATTCGGTAAATGTGTTAACATCCTGACAATAATAAACAGAAGAATATGATTCCTGACCCCGGTCACCCCAAAAGTGATAATAATAAGTTGCCAGCTCCTTATCAGGAGCATTACGAATAAAATCGGAGGTCAAAAGTAATGACTTTATGTAATTTTTTACCGGGAAGTATTGAGTTGGCGACAAAAAACAATATAAAAAAAGTAAAAATAGAATGAATATAATTAATGAGAATAATTTAGTTATCATTTATTTGCAAATGGATTCCATTTTCTGAAGCCCCAATCACCGAACCAGCTATCGGTAACATTTAGTTTAATGACAATATCACCTTCATAGGAATTAAAGGGCTGAATGGTATTCATATAATGAGGCAGGTTTTTTTTGAAAGGTACCGCGTTGGGGGATTCCTGTGGATCCGGGAAAATCCAGGGGCGCAGTTCTCTGTTTTTATATTTACCGACAGGACCATAATGATCCCAGATACGCAGTGCAGTTTCAGTGGAAACCGGTTTTATCAGTGACCAGTAATCACGGGGCTCAATCACTGAATAAAAACCAAGAAGGTTGGAAATAAGATCCTCTCCGCTGAACCCGCTGTCACTGCCTGACAGGCCGGAAAATAAAAATCGCCCCTGATGAGTTTCAAATAACGTGGAGATATAAAACATCATTGAAAGGGCAATTGATTTTTTATCTTCTTCTCTGAGTCCTTTTTTCACCAGCCAGCAGGAAGTAACGCCCATTTTAATGAAAAATTTTCCCATAAACTGATCGTAACTGACCAGAAAATAATCTTTGTAATAGGGTGTGGTATTCTCTGTGAGCAGTTGCGCCCACAGGTTGCGCGCATCCCCGCCTGATGCATGATTGCGATCTATCCAGCCAATTTCCTGTGTATATATTAATCTGGATTTTTCAATATCAAGTCGTGATGCCATCTGTGTTTTTCCGAAAGGTATTTGTTTTTATCATGTTACTGATATACGGATGACATGGATATACACCAAATGAGTGATAATTAATTGAATATAAATACTATTTTATCTAATTTAAGGTGACGGGAATTTGTTGGCAGGGCAGATTATACGGCTGTCCCTCCTTTCTGCTACAATTCCCTCCTGTTCCAGTGTTGAGTCGAGTTAACTGCACGTATGAAATTAAATCCCGGTCAGCAGCAGGCGGTTGAGTATGTTCGGGGCCCCTGCCTCGTACTTGCGGGCGCCGGCTCCGGCAAAACCCGTGTGATCACCAATAAAATTGCCCATCTTATCCGCAATACCGGCTATCAGCCGCGGCAGATTGCGGCGGTGACTTTTACCAATAAAGCCGCGCGGGAAATGAAAGAGCGTGTGGCTCAGACGCTGGGCCGTAAAGAGACCAAAGGGCTGATGATCTCGACATTCCATACGCTGGGGCTGGAAATCATCAAGCGGGAATACAAAGCGCTGGGGATGAAAAGTAATTTCTCCCTGTTCGACGATCAGGATCAGCTCGCGTTGCTTAAAGAGCTGACGTTTGATCATCTGGAAGAAGACAAAGATTTGCTGAAACAACTGATCAGTCAGATCTCCAACTGGAAAAACGCCCTGCTGACGCCGGAACAGGCAAAAGGGCTGGCGCGATCAGAGCGCGAACATACATTTGCCGAGTGTTACCGCCGTTATGAGCTGCATCTGAGCAGTTGCAATGTGCTTGATTTCGACGATCTTATTACTAAACCGACGCTGTTGTTCGCCCGTGATGAGCAGGTGTGCGAACGCTGGCAGCAGCGTATCCGTTATCTGCTGGTGGATGAGTATCAGGATACTAACACCAGCCAGTATCAGCTGGTGAAACTGCTGGTCGGCAAACGTGCGAATTTTACTGTCGTGGGTGATGATGATCAGTCAATTTATTCATGGCGCGGCGCACAACCGAAAAACCTGGTGCAGCTGAGTAAAGATTTTCCGGAACTGCGGGTGATCAAGCTGGAGCAGAATTACCGTTCTTCCGGCTGTATTCTGAATGCGGCGAATATCCTGATCGCCAATAACCCGCATGTGTTTGAAAAACAGCTTTTCTCAAACCTCGGTTATGGTGATCCGATGAAGGTGATCACGGCAAATAATGAAGATCATGAAGCGGAGCGGGTGGTCGGGGAGCTGATCGCCCATCACTTTATCAATAAGACCGATTATAAAGATTACGCGATCTTATACCGCGGTAACCATCAGTCGCGGATCTTTGAAAAAATGCTGATGCAAAACCGGATCCCGTACCGGATTTCCGGCGGAACGTCTTTCTTCTCCCGTCCGGAAATCAAGGATCTGCTGGCGTATCTGCGGGTGCTGACCAACCCGGAAGATGACAGTGCTTTTCTGCGCATCGTGAATACGCCGCGCCGTGGAATAGGACCGGCCACTATCCAGAAGTTGGGTGAGTGGGCCAATACGCGGGACAAAAGTTTGTATCAGGCCAGTTTTGATCTCGGCCTGGGGCAGACGCTTTCCGGTCAGGGACTGGCAGCACTGACGAATTTTACCGGCTGGCTGGCCGATGTGGAAAAATTGGTTGAGCGCGAACCGCTGATTGCAGTGCGTGATTTATTACACGGCCTGGATTATCAGAGCTGGCTGTTTGAAACGTCTGCCAGCCCGAAAGCCGCTGAGATGCGGATGAAAAACGTCGATCAGCTGTTCAGCTGGATGGCGGAAATGCTGGAAGGTGATGACCTTAATGAGCCGATGACGCTGGCACAGGTTGTCACCCGCTTTACCCTGCGTGACATGATGGAACGCGGCGAGGAAGCGGAAGAGCTGGATCAGGTGCAGCTGATGACGCTGCATGCCTCAAAGGGGCTGGAATTTCCGTATGTTTTCCTGGTGGGCATGGAAGAGGGGATTTTGCCGCATCAGTCCAGTATCGATGAGGATAATGTGGATGAAGAGCGCCGTCTGGCTTATGTGGGGATTACCCGCGCGCAGAAATCGCTCTTTTTTACCCTGTGCCGTGAGCGCCGCCAGTACGGTGAACTGATCCGCCCGGAACCGAGCCGGTTTCTCTATGAACTGCCGCAGGATGATCTGCACTGGGACGACGGCAAAAAAGTGGTGAAAACCGCCGAGGAGAAACAACAGACCGGGTTGCGCGGTGTGGCCGGGCTGAAGGCGATGCTGGCAAAGAAAAAGGAAGAAAACGGATGAGGGAATCACTCAGAGCAAAAATGATCGCGGTATGTGATGATAAGATACTGAAAAAAGGTGAAAATACAGGTTTATCGTTTTACGCATTCTTTGCCAATAAAAATGATGATCCGGAATTACTGATGGAAGCCGCTACGTGGTGGATTATGACCCGTAAGTTGGATCACTTTGAAAAGGCTCATAAAATTAAAGCTCTGATAATGTCCGGAAACGGATAATCAGGGCTTATTATCTGTCAGCCGAGGGTAGATGGCTTCTGTTCTTCCAGCATCAGTGACCACTGCACATAACTCTGCCACTGAATTTCCTGCTGTAATGCTTCTGCGCGCAGCGGATGCGATTGCTGCCAGCCGACCGGCAGTGTGACAATCAGCCCTTCGGCAGATGCCCGGATACGCAGCGACGGCAGGGTGTCATCGCGGCGGCGGCTGGCAAAAATAATCGCCAGACGCAGCAGACGACACAGACAACCGGCTTCACGTGGTGTCAGCGCATTTTGCTGATTGAGAGAATGGATATCTAGCGGGCCACTCTGATTGCGCAGCAGCACCGATAACAACCGGCGCTGTGCCGGTGTGAAACCGGGTAAATCCAGATTGCTGACGAGGTAACCGGCATGCTCCGGACCTTTGCGGAAATCAACACTCAGTCCGATTTCATGGATCAGCGCGGCGCTGCTGAGCAGTTCACGACAGCGGATATCCAGTTGCCAGGCGGTTGCCACCTGCTGAAAAAAATGATCCGCTAACTGGCGGACCCGTTTTCCCTGATCCGCATCGATCTGAAAGCGTTTCTGAATATTTTTCAGTGTCCGGGTGCGGATGTCCTGCTCTACCGGCAATTCCAGCATACCGTAGACCAGCCCTTCACGCAGTGCTCCCCCGGCGAGGGTCATGCCATCAATGCCGAGTGTATCGAAAATCGCGATAAGAATGGCCAGCCCGCTCGGAAACACAAGTGCCCGTTCCAGCGTCAGTCCTTCAATCTCCAGTTCTTCAAGTTTGCCGCACTCAATCGCTTTGCGTTTCAGCTGTTGCAGTTTCGGCAGGGTTATTTGTTCATCCATGCCCTGAGCAATCATGATTTCCTGGAGTGCCTGGACGGTGCCGGATGCCCCGACACACACCTGCCAGCCCTGCGCCAGAAGGGCAGGAGCAACCGGTGCGATAATATCGCGGGCAGCCTGTTCGGCACCGGCGAAATTTTCTGTGGTCAGGGAACGATCGGTAAAATAGCGTTCCAGCCAGGTGACACAACCCATCTCCAGACTGAACAGTTCCGTGGTTTTGGTGCCGCTGCCGGTCACCAGTTCGGTACTGCCGCCGCCGATATCAACCACCAGACGTTTGTCTGACCCGCCGGTGGTATGAGCGACGCCCTGATAAATCAGGCGGGCTTCTTCCTCGCCGCGGATAACCGTGACCGGATGGCCGAGGATCTCCGCAGCTGTTTCCAGAAATTCACCGGCATTCCTGGCCAGACGCAGGGTCGCGGTTGCCACCACGCGGATCTGGGAATCCGGGATATCCTGCAGATGTTCTGAAAACAGGCGCAGGCACTGCCAGCCGCGGGCCATTGCTGCCGGTGACAGGATATTATCTTTATCCAGCCCGGCCGCGAGACGCACTTTGCGTTTTACCCGCGACAGTACCTGAATACTGCCCGCGATCTCCCGTACCACCAGCATATGAAAGCTGTTGGAACCCAGATCGATGGCAGCATAAAGCGAGGACGATCTCAGCATGTCAGCCTTCAGCGTTTGGTTCGGTTATTGTTATGACGCGGCCCGTTGCTGTTGCGGCGCGGCATATTGCGGCGGTTCTGACCACCTCCGGTGCGCGGCGGACGACGGCGGCGCTTCGGCACCGGCAGCTCAGTCAGCAGTGCATCGCTGTTGTATTTACTGACCGGAATCGGATGTCCGGTATATTCCTCGATTGCAGGCAGGTTCAGTGCGTACTCTTCACAGGCCAGGCTGATGGAGTGACCACTTTCCCCGGCACGTCCGGTACGGCCGATACGGTGAACGTAATCTTCACAGTCATCCGGCAGATCATAGTTAAAGACGTGCGTTACGGACGGGATATGCAGACCACGGGCCGCAACATCCGTTGCCACCAGAATATCCAGATTACCGTGAGTGAAATCTTCAAGAATACGCAGGCGTTTTTTCTGCGCCACATCGCCGGTCAGCAGGCCGACACGGTGACCGTCAGCGGCCAGGTGTGCCCAGATATCTTCACAGCGGTGCTTGGTATTGGCGAAAATAATGCAGCGATCCGGCCACTCTTCTTCCAGCAGTGTCTGGAGCAGGCGCATTTTTTCTTCATTGGACGGATAGAATAACTCTTCTTTGATCCGGTGACCGGTACGCTGCTCCGGTTCAATTTCAATGTATTCCGGGTTGTTCATCTGCTCAAACGCCAGCTCGCGGACACGGTAAGAGAGTGTTGCGGAGAACAGCAGATTCATACGCTCGGCACATGGCGGCATATGACGGAACAGCCAGCGGATATCTTTGATAAAGCCGAGATCGTACATACGGTCTGCTTCATCGAGAACCACAACCTGAATGGCGCTCAGGTCAAGACGACCCTGTTTGGCGAAGTCGATTAAGCGCCCTGTGGTGCCGATAATCACATCGACGCCTTCATCCAGCACTTTGATTTGTTTGTCGTAGCCGTCACCGCCGTAAGCCAGGCCGGTTTTCAGCCCGGTAAATTGTGACAGAGGTTCGGCATCTGAGTGGATCTGTACCGCGAGTTCGCGGGTCGGTGCCATAATCAGCGCACGCGGCTGATTGATTTTACGGCCTTCCGGTGCCGGATGAGTGAGTAGATGATGAAACGTTGACGTCAGAAATGCCAGCGTCTTCCCTGTTCCTGTTTGTGCCTGTCCTGCAACATCCCGGCCGTTGATCGTCAGGGGAAGTGTCAGCGCCTGAATAGGCGTGCAGTTATAAAAGCCCTTAGAATCAAGTGCTTCTACCACTTTAGTATGCAAGGCGAAGTCAGAAAACTTCTTGTCTGTTAAATGTGTTTTGCTCATATTTAGGTAGAATATCAGTTTAATGTTGCGTTACGGAAGTCTATCCGCTGAAATAGGTAAATCCTATCATTAATTAATGTTAGACTAACCGGGTATCGTACAAATTTTGGAGTGGAACAATGAGCGATAAAATTATTCACCTGACTGATTCCGTTTTCGAACAAAGCGTCTTAAAAGCAAACGGCCCTGTGCTCGTTGATTTTTGGGCAGCCTGGTGTGGCCCGTGTAAAATGATTGCCCCTATTCTAGACGAAATCGCCGATGAATATGCAGGTAAAATCACCATCGCAAAACTGAACATTGATGATAACCCGCAGACTGCGCCACAATACGGCATCCGCGGTATCCCGACATTGCTGCTGTTTAAAGACGGTGCGGTGAAGGCAACGCAGGTTGGCGCGGTATCCAAAACCCAGCTGAAAACGTTTATTGATAACAATATCTGATAGCCGGTTTCAGTCTGTATCGCTAAGATGTCCTGCGGGAACGTGAATTAATCCTTGTTCACCCGCTGGACGTCTTCTCTGAAGCATGATAAGTTAGCGCCAGCTGATCAGGTATCGCCCGAACTTCTTCTGACAGCATAGCATACTGACAACTCTGTAGTGTCTGAAAGTCTGTTATCTCCGGATACATCAAGGTATCCGATAGCCCGGTCCCTGTGTCCGGTTATCCCTCGGAGATAAATCTAATTTGCGGGAATGTCACCCAATTTGTTCTCCCAAATAGGATGTGCATCACATCTTGCCCTGTGCCGGGTGTTCACAGTCAGCCTTGCAGACGATTACCTGGAAATGCAAAAATATTCGTATTAACAGTGAAAATCGGTTTTGTAAAAAATTAACCTGGTAACGATAACGTTACCGTATTATTCACGTTCATAATTCGAGATACACCCCGAGTCAAAGAACCCACCATTATGAATCTTACCGAATTAAAGAATACGCCGGTATCAGAGCTGATTACTCTTGGCGAAAATATGGGGCTGGAAAACCTGGCCCGCATGAGAAAACAGGACATCATCTTCTCTATCCTTAAGCAGCACGCGAAGAGCGGCGAGGATATTTTCGGTGACGGTGTGCTGGAAATATTGCAGGACGGCTTCGGTTTCCTCCGCTCCGGTGACAGTTCATACCTCGCAGGTCCTGATGATATCTACGTTTCTCCCAGCCAAATCCGCCGCTTTAACCTTCGTACCGGTGATACCATTTCAGGTAAAATCCGGCCGCCGAAAGAAGGCGAACGTTATTTTGCCCTGCTGAAAGTTAACGAAGTCAACTTCGACAAACCTGAAAACGCCCGCAGTAAAATCCTGTTTGAAAACTTAACTCCGCTGCACGCAAACCGTCGTCTGCGTATGGAGCGCGGTAATGGTTCAACAGAAGATTTAACCGCCCGTGTTCTTGATCTCGCCGCACCTATCGGCCGTGGTCAGCGTGGTCTGATTGTGGCACCGCCGAAAGCCGGTAAAACCATGCTGCTGCAGAATATCGCAGCCAATATCGCACATAACTATCCTGACTGTGTGCTGATGGTTCTGCTGATCGACGAACGTCCGGAAGAAGTGACCGAGATGCAGCGTCTGGTTAAAGGTGAAGTTATCGCATCCACCTTTGATGAACCGGCTGCGCGTCACGTCCAGGTTGCGGAAATGGTTATCGAAAAAGCCAAACGTCTGGTTGAGCATAAAAAAGATGTCATCATTCTGCTCGACTCTATTACCCGTCTGGCCCGTGCCTACAACACCGTCGTACCGTCCTCCGGTAAAGTACTGACCGGTGGTGTGGACGCCAACGCCCTGCATCGTCCTAAGCGTTTCTTCGGTGCCGCACGTAACGTGGAAGAGGGCGGAAGCCTGACTATCATCGCAACGGCACTGGTTGATACCGGGTCGAAGATGGATGAAGTAATCTACGAAGAGTTTAAAGGTACAGGTAACATGGAATTACACCTGTCCCGTAAGATTGCAGAAAAACGTGTCTTCCCGGCGATTGATTACAACCGTTCCGGTACACGTAAAGAAGAGCTGCTGACTACTCAGGACGAACTGCAGAAAATGTGGATCCTGCGCAAAATTATCCATCCGATGGGTGAGATTGACGCGATGGAGTTCCTGATTAACAAACTCGCGATGACGAAGACCAACGAAGAGTTCTTCGACTTCATGAAACGCTCGTAGCTGTTTGACGACACTTTATGACTGACGCCGCATATATTGTGGCGTTTTTTTTTACCGGTCATGCATGAAACCCCCGTATTACAGGGCATGGTATGTTTCTTGCATGTATTATTTGCCTGGTTATGGCAGGTTCTGCACGGTGATATCCGCCGGCAGGGATAATAAAAATATCTGAAAGGGTTGCTGTGAATCTCACTATGTTAACTGAACTCCTAATCATATTTGTGTTCGCCACCGCTACGGTCTTTGTTGCCCGTAAGGCCGGCGTCGCTGTCGGTTTGGTGGATAAACCCAATTTCCGCAAAAAGCATCAGGGGCTGGTTCCGTTAGTCGGCGGAATTTCTATTTTTATCAGCGTCTGTTTTGCTTTTCTCATCAGTGATGAGTTTATTGCGCATAAATTTATTTATCTCGGGTGTGCCGGTGCACTGGTGCTGGTCGGTGCGCTTGATGACCGGTTTGATCTCAGTGTGAAACTGCGTGCCGGTGTTCAGGCGGTGGTCGCCATCATTATGATGGTATTCGCCAACCTGAAACTCGACAGCCTGGGTTATGCATTCGGGCCGTGGGAACTGACACTCGGGCCGTTCAGCTATGTACTGACTCTGTTCGCGGTATGGGGCGCGGTGAATGCGTTCAATATGGTGGATGGTATCGACGGGCTGCTCGGCGGGCTTTCCTGCGTCTCTTTCGGCGCGCTGGGTATTCTGTTTGCCCTGAGCGGCAACAGTGGTCTGGCATTCTGGTGCTTTACGTTTATCGCCGCCATTCTGCCGTATATCTGCTTTAACCTGGGGCTGTTCGGCCGCCGCTTTAAAGTGTTTATGGGGGATGCGGGCAGTACATTGATCGGATTCACCATTATCTGGCTGCTGACATCGGCGTCACAGGGCGGGGAACCGCATGCGATCAATGCGGTGACGGCACTGTGGATTATCGCTATCCCGCTGATGGATATGGTGGCCATTATGTACCGCCGTCTGCGCAAAGGAATGAGTCCGTTCTCACCGGATCGCCAGCATATTCATCACCTGATTATGCGTTCCGGGTTTACGTCCCGTGAATCCTTTGTGGTGATAACCCTTGCTGCAGCCGTATTGGCAGCTATCGGTATTACCGGACAGGTCCTCAGTTTCGTCCCTGAATGGGTGATGCTGGTTCTGTTCCTGCTTGCTTTTATTATGTACGGCTACTGCATAAAACGCGCCTGGAAAGTGGCCCGTTTTATCAAACGCCACAGACGCCGCGTGCGTCGTAAGTCGGTCACTCACTAAATTTTTAACCACAGAGGCACATGTTGATATGCGTTCAGAAAATACTCCGGACCCGCAACAAACGCAGTATGACCAGGAATTAGATATCCGCGCGTTATTTATGTCGTTATGGCGCGGAAAATTATGGATAGCCGGAATGGCGGTTGTGTTTGCGCTGGTTGCACTGGGTGCCAGTTATTTTATGCAGCAGAAGTGGAACTCCACGGCGATTACCGACTATCCGACAGTTAATAATTTAGGCGGATATTATTCGCAGCAGCAATTTATGCGCAATCTGGATACGCATCTGAATGCCGCACAGGAATCTTCCGCACTGCTGCCGATCCCGAATGAGGCTTACCAGGAGTTTATTACCCAGGCAGCCTCTTACGATACCCGCCGGGATTTCTGGTTACAGACGGATTACTACAAGTCCCGTATGGAAAATGATGCCAAAGCGGATGCGGCATTGCTGGACGAAATGATTAATAACATCACGTTGACCCCGCGTGATGACACGAAGAAACTGGTGAATGACACACTGACGCTGACGGCGGAATCCGCGGCGGACTCTGCGAAACTGCTGAATCAGTATGTGGATTTTGCTAATGCGCGTGCGGCTCAGAATCTGAATGATGAGCTGAAAGGCGCATGGGCAACCCGGACGCAGTCACTGAAAGCGCTGGTGAAACGTCAGAATATGGTGGCGGAATCACTGTATCAGCGTGAAACCGGACAGCTGAAAAATGCTATCGCAGCGGCACAGAAGCAGGGAATCAGCCGCAGCCGGACAGATGTACCGGCGGAAGAACTGCCGTCATCCCAGCTGTTCCTGTTAGGAACGCCGATGTTACAGGCGCGTCTGGAGACACTGGAAGCGGCCGGACCGGAGTTTGACAAAGACTACGAGCAGAATATTGCCATGCTGTCGACGCTGAATGTCGGTCCGGCGCTGGAAGATAACTTCCGCGCCTACCGCTATCTGCGGACACCGGATGAGCCGGTAAAACGTGACAGCCCGCGCCGTGCCTTCATGATGATTATGTGGGGCTTTATCGGTGCACTGACCGGTGCCGGTGTGGCACTGGTTCGCCGCCGTCCGTAAACGGCAGCGGCAGAATAACCGGCCGGGGCGCTGTTCCCGGCCTGTTTTAAGGCGGGTAACCGCCACCGGCCGGAAAGCCGGATATCATATAAAATAAAAGAGAATCTCAGTGAAAGTATTGACTGTATTTGGTACCCGTCCGGAAGCCATCAAAATGGCGCCGCTGGTACATGCGCTGGCAGCGGATCAGGCTTTTGAGGCAAAAGTCTGTGTGACCGCGCAGCATCGTGAAATGCTGGATCAGGTATTACACCTTTTTGAGATCACACCGGATTATGATCTCAATATTATGCGCCCGGGACAGGATTTAACAGATATTACCTGTCGTATTCTTGAAGGTTTAAAGCCGGTTCTGGCCGATTTTAAACCGGACGTCGTTCTGGTTCACGGCGATACCGCAACCACCATGGCAACCAGCCTGGCGGCGTTCTACCAGCGTATCCCGGTCGGCCATGTGGAAGCCGGTCTGCGTACCGGAAATTTGTACTCGCCGTGGCCGGAAGAAGCCAACCGCAAAATTGCCGGACATCTGGCGATGTACCATTTCGCGCCGACACAAAACTCGCGCGAAAACCTGCTGCGTGAAGGGATCAGCGACAATCATATTTTCGTCACCGGCAATACGGTGATTGATGCGCTGCTCGCGGTCCGTGATCGTATCATGCAGGATAAAGCCCTGCTGGCACAGCTGGATGCACAATATCCGTTTATCGACAGCAGCAAAAAAATGATTCTGGTTACCGGCCACCGCCGTGAGAGTTTCGGCGGCGGGTTTGAGCGGATTTGCCATGCCCTGGCGGAGATTGCCACAACGCATCCGGAAGTACAGATTGTCTACCCGGTTCACCTCAACCCGAATGTCAGTGAGCCGGTAAAACGGATTCTGCATGACATCAGCAATATTGTGCTGATCAGTCCGCAGGATTACCTTCCTTTTGTCTACCTTATGAACCATGCTTATATGATCCTGACCGACTCAGGCGGCATTCAGGAAGAAGCACCGTCATTAGGTAAACCGGTTCTGGTGATGCGCGATACCACCGAACGTCCGGAGGCGATTGACGCCGGGACTGTTCGTCTGGTCGGCACCGAAACCGGCACTATCGTTCGTGAAGTAACGCGATTGCTGACCGATCCGGCGGCTTATCATGAGATGAGCCGTTCACATAACCCTTACGGGGACGGAAAAGCGTGCCAGCGTATTCTTGAAGCATTGAAAAACAATCAGGTGACATTATGAGTTTTGAAACTATTTCTGTTGTCGGTCTGGGTTATATCGGTTTACCAACAGCGGCAGCTTTCGCTTCCCGTCAGAAGAATGTGGTTGGTGTGGACGTTAACCAGCATGCGGTTGATACCATTAACCGTGGTGAAATTCATATTGTGGAGCCGGACCTGGGCGCGGTTGTGAAAACAGCGGTGGAAGGCGGTTTCCTGAAAGCGTTCACCAAACCACAGCCTGCGGATGCATTCCTGATTGCGGTACCGACACCGTTTAAAGGTGATCACGAGCCGGATCTGGCTTTCGTGCAGTCTGCGGCGGAATCTATCGCCCCGGTACTGAAAAAAGGTGACCTGATTATTCTGGAATCCACCTCTCCGGTCGGTGCGACTGAGCAGATGGCTGAGTGGCTGGCGGCTGCGCGTCCTGATCTGACATTCCCGCAGCAGGCGGGTGAAGAATCTGATATCGATATCGCCTATTGCCCTGAGCGTGTACTGCCGGGTCAGGTGATGGTTGAACTGATTAAAAACGACCGTGTGGTCGGCGGGATGACACCAAAATCCTCAAAACGCGCCAGTGAACTCTATTACATCTTCCTGGAAGGTGAGTGTGTCATCACTAACGCACGTACCGCAGAGATGTGCAAACTGACCGAAAACAGCTTCCGCGATGTCAACATTGCGTTTGCGAATGAATTATCACTGATTTGTGCTGATCAGGGCATCAATGTCTGGGAACTTATCAGTCTGGCAAACCGTCATCCGCGTGTGAATATTTTACAGCCGGGTCCGGGTGTCGGCGGCCACTGTATCGCGGTTGACCCGTGGTTTATCGTGGCACAAAACCCGAAACAGGCCCGTCTGATCCACACTGCCCGTCTGGTCAACGACGGCAAACCACTGTGGGTAATTGATCAGGTAAAACAAGCGGTTGCTGATTGTCTGACTGAAACCGGCAAACGTGCTAACGAAGTCACCATCGCCTGCTTTGGTCTGGCATTCAAACCAAACATCGACGATCTGCGCGAAAGCCCGGCGGTTCAGGTCACCAAAATGGTCGCTGAATGGCATGCAGGGAAAACCCTGGCCGTTGAGCCGAACGTGCATGAACTGCCGAACAAACTGAAAGGTCTGGCAGAGCTGGTCTCTATCGAAAAAGCCATTACTGATGCGGATATCATCCTGCTGCTGGTGGATCATACCCCGTTCAAAGGTATTCCGGGCAGCCAGATCCCGCAGAAATGGATCATTGATACCAAAGGAGTATGGCGTTGAAACGTATTTTAGTGACAGGCGGAGCCGGTTTTATCGGCTCTGCGGTTGTGCGTCATATTATCCGTGACACCGCAGACAGCGTGGTGGTGGTTGATAAACTGACCTATGCCGGTAATCTCGAATCACTGGCACCGGTAGCCGATTCTTCACGCTATGCCTTTGAGCAGGTCGATATTTGTGACCGCGCGGCGCTTGACCGCGTGTTTGCACAGTATCAGCCGGATGCCGTGATGCATCTGGCGGCGGAAAGTCATGTGGATCGCTCTATCGACGGCCCGGCGGCATTTATCGAAACCAACATTGTGGGTACTTACACACTGCTGGAAGCGGCACGCCATTACTGGACTGCTCTGGATGCGGAGAAAAAATCCGCATTCCGTTTCCACCATATTTCCACCGATGAAGTGTACGGTGATCTGGAAGGGCCTGACGGCTTTTTCACCGAAACCACACCGTATGCGCCGAGCAGCCCGTACTCTGCGTCGAAAGCCTCCAGTGACCATCTGGTACGCGCCTGGCAGCGGACTTACGGCTTCCCGTCCGTCATCACTAACTGCTCAAATAACTACGGGCCGTACCATTTCCCGGAAAAACTGATCCCGCTGGTTATTCTCAATGCGATTTCCGGTAAACCGCTGCCGGTCTACGGCAAAGGTGAGCAGATCCGTGACTGGCTGTTTGTGGATGACCATGCCCGTGCGTTATATACCGTGGTGACACAGGCAGCTATCGGTGAAACCTACAATATCGGCGGCCATAACGAACGCAAAAATATTCAGGTGGTGGAAACTATCTGTGATTTGCTGGAAGAGCTGCATCCGCAGAAACCGGCCGGTGTCGCGCAATACCGTGACCTTATCACCTATGTGACAGACCGTCCGGGGCATGATCTGCGTTATGCGATTGATGCTGACAAGATTGCGCATGATCTTGGCTGGCGTCCGCAGGAAACGTTTGAATCCGGCATCCGCAAAACGGTGGAATGGTATCTGAATAATGAAACCTGGTGGCGCCGGGTGCAGGACGGCTCGTATGCCGGACAGCGTCTGGGACTGGGACAGGATAAGTAAGAGGCTGGTATGAAAGGAATTATTCTGGCGGGCGGCTCCGGAACACGGTTGCACCCGATCACACGCGGGGTGTCAAAACAGCTGCTGCCGATTTATGACAAACCGATGATCTACTATCCGCTGTCCGTGCTGATGCTGGCCGGTATCCGCGAGGTTCTGATCATCTCCACGCCGGAAGATTTACCGTCATTCCGCCGCCTGCTGGGTAACGGTGATCAGTTCGGTATTTCGCTGAGTTATGCCGAACAGCCGTCGCCGGATGGCCTGGCGCAGGCCTTTATCATCGGTGAGGAATTTATCGGTGGCGACAGTTGCAGTCTGGTGCTGGGGGATAATATTTTCTTCGGTCACGCGTTCAGTCCGAAACTGAAAAGCGTGGCGGCCCGGACGCACGGTGCAACGGTATTCGGCTATCAGGTGATGGACCCGGAACGTTTCGGTGTGGTGGAGTTTGACGACGAGTTCCGCGCCCTGTCGATCGAGGAAAAACCGGTACAGCCGAAATCCAACTGGGCGGTTACCGGGCTCTATTTCTATGATAATCAGGTCGTTGATATCGCGAAGCAGGTGAAACCGTCTGAGCGCGGCGAACTGGAAATCACCAGCATCAACCAGATGTATCTGGAGCGCGGCGAACTGAATGTTGAGCTGCTCGGCCGTGGTTTTGCCTGGCTGGACACCGGCACGCACGACAGCCTGATTGAAGCCAGTACCTTTGTGCAGACCGTTGAAAAACGTCAGGGCTTTAAAATTGCCTGTCTGGAAGAGATTGCCTGGCGCAACGGCTGGCTGAATGACGAACAGGTGGCGGAATCCGCCCGTCAGCTGGCGAAGACCGGTTATGGTCAGTATCTGAAGAATTTACTCCATGTCCGTCCGCGCCAGTATTGAGCATCTCGTCTGGGAAAGTGACTTTTTTGCCCTGAAAACGGCAAAACTGGCATTTTCCCCGGACGCAGCACCCCTGTCTGCGGCTGATTTTGCGCCGTATGACCTGGTGCAGGCCAAAATCAGTGCCGGGGATAACGCGGCACTGGACGGTTTATCGGCGCTTGGCTTTTCCCTTGCGGAAAGTGAAGTGGATTTTGCATTGTCACTCAAGAGTGGCACAGAAAATGCAGTATCTGACTGCACACTCTGTTATGCGGATGAAACGGATATCCCGGTCATAAAACAGGCAGCGGCTCAGGTTTTCAGTCAGAGCCGTTTCCGTGCGCCGTGGTATCAGCCGGATGACAGTGCCCGGTTTTATGCGGTATGGGCGGAAAAAGCGGTACGCGGGACATTTGATAAAGACTGTCTGCTGATCCGCAATAAAAATAATGAGATTGCCGGGTTTGTCACTCTCCGTCAGACAGGTGAACACAGCGCCCGCATCGGGCTGCTGGCGGTACTGCCGGGCAATCAGGGTCAGGGTATCGGCCTGAAATTAATGTCGGCGGCGCAACAGTGGTGTGCAGAACATCGCTGCCGGGTATTACGGGTGGCTACACAGCTCAGTAATCTCGCGGCAATGCGCCTTTATACAAAAAGCGGTGGTGCGGTTGACAGCACTGCCTACTGGTTATACCGAGGATGCAATGATTCCATTTAATAAACCACCTGTAGTCGGCACTGAAGTTGAATATATGCAGCAGGCCATGCAAAGCGGCAAGCTGTGCGGTGACGGTTCGTTCACCAAAAAATGCGAAGAGTGGATGGAAAAACGGTTCGGCAGCGCCAAAGTTCTGCTGACCCCGTCCTGTACTGCCTCGCTGGAAATGGCTGCGATTCTGCTGGATATTCAGCCGGGTGATGAAGTCATCATGCCGAGCTATACCTTTGTTTCCACCTCGAACGCTTTTGTGCTGCGCGGTGCGAAAGTGGTGTTTGTTGATATCCGTCCGGATACCATGAACATCGATGAAACCAAAATCGAAGCGGCTATCACAGATAAAACCAAAGCGATTGTGCCGGTGCATTATGCAGGCGTGGCCTGTGAAATGGACACCATCATGGCGCTGGCGAAGAAATATAATCTCTATGTGGTGGAAGACGCCGCGCAGGGCGTGATGTCAACGTACAAAGGCCGCGCGCTGGGCTCTATCGGCCATATCGGTTGCTACAGCTTCCACGAGACCAAAAACTACTCCTCCGGCGGTGAGGGCGGTGCCACGCTGATTAACGATCCGGCGATGATTGGCCGTGCGGAAATTGTCCGTGAGAAAGGCACCAACCGCAGCGAATTCTTCCGCGGACAGGTCGATAAATACACCTGGCGTGATATCGGTTCCAGCTACCTGATGTCTGATTTACAGGCCGCGTATCTGTGGGCCCAGCTGGAAGAAGCAGAGAAAATCAACGAGCGCCGTCTGGCATTCTGGCAGATTTACTATGATGCACTGACTCCGCTGGCGCAGGATGGCCTGCTGACCCTGCCGGTGGTGCCGGAAAATCTGGAACAGAACGCGCACATGTTCTACATCAAACTGAAAGATGTGGCAGAGCGCACCGCATTCAGCGAGTACATGAAAGCCAATGACGTGCTGACCGTATTCCACTATGTGCCGCTGCACAGTTGCCCGGCCGGTATGGAATTCGGCCGTTTTGACGGTGAGGATATCTTTACCACCCGTGAAAGCGAGCGCCTGGTACGTCTGCCGATGTTCTACAACATGACAGAAGACGAGCAGCAGCGCGTGATCCACCTGATTAAGGGCTTCTTCGCGTAGTATGTCCTTAGCCAAAGCTTCTGTCTGGACCGCAGGCTCCACCCTGATCAAAATCGGGGCGGGGCTGCTGGTCATTAAATTAATGGCGCTGACATTCGGTCCGGCCGGTATCGGCCAGGCGCTGAACTTCCGCCAGCTGATTACGGTGCTGGGGGTATTGTCCGGTGCCGGTATTTTTAACGGCGTAACCAAATATATCGCCGAGCACCGTGATGACGCGGAAAAACGCCGCGCGGTATTAGGCACGTCCTCAACCCTGATTCTGGTGTTCTCGACACTGCTGGCGATTGTGTTCCTGCTGTTCAGCAGACCGATCAGTATGGCGCTGTTTGATGGTAATGACGCCTATCAGGATGTGGTTGCCGCGGTGGCCTTTATCCAGATGGGAATTGCTTACGCCAACTATTTTCTGGCGATTATCAAAGGCTATCGTGATGCATCAGGGAATGCGCTGGCACTGATCGCAGGCAGTCTGATCGGCGTAACAGCGTATTACCTCTGCCAGCACTGGTGGGGCTATGACGGCGCACTGGCCGGGCTTGCACTGGTCCCGGCGCTGATTATTATTCCGGCTTTCGCCATGCTGCTGCGCCGCCGCCACTTCCCGCTTTCTGAGCTGAAACCGGCCTGGGACCGGGCAATCGCATCCCATCTGGGGAAATTCACCCTGATGGCACTGATGACCGCAGTTACTCTGCCGGTGGCGTACATTATGATGCGGAACCTGCTGGCCTCCCGCTACAGCTGGGAGGAAGTGGGGATATGGGGCGGTGTGACCAGTATTTCGGATGCGTATCTCCAGTTTATTACCGCGTCGTTCTCTGTGTATCTGCTGCCGACATTATCGCGGTTACAGGAAAAAAGTGATATCCGCCGTGAGATTATTAAATCGCTGAAATTTGTGTTACCGGCGGTGGCTGCGGCCAGTTTTATGGTCTGGCTGCTGCGCGATTTTGCTATCTGGCTGTTGTTCACTGATCAATTTACCGGGATGCGCGACCTGTTTGCCTGGCAGCTGGTCGGTGATGTCCTGAAAGTGGGTGCTTACGTCTTCGGATATCTGGTGATTGCCAAAGCCGCGCTGCGGTTTTATATCCTCACGGAAGTGACACAGTTTGCATTACTGACGCTGTCCGCATACTGGCTGATTCCGGCACACGGTGCCGTCGGTGCGGCGCAGGCGTATATGCTGACATATATTATCTACTTCCTTTTGTGTTGTAGCGTATTTCTGATCTATTGCAGGCGAGCATGACAACTTTAATTCACGTTTTAGGATCTGATATCCCGCATCATAACCAGACCGTGCTGCGCTTCTTCAATGATGTGCTGGCACCGCAACTGCCGCGTGAGGAAATGCCGGAGTTTATGGTTGTTTCCACCGCCGGGCAGCTTCTGGCGCAATATCCCAACCTGGAACTGGATGTCTGGCCGGATAAAAAAAGCCTGGCGAATGCCGTCACTGCCAAAGCAAAAAGTGACCGGCAG
The DNA here is from genome assembly GCF_032989665.1 of Morganella sp. BCCO 40_0007. Taxonomy (NCBI): domain Bacteria; kingdom Pseudomonadati; phylum Pseudomonadota; class Gammaproteobacteria; order Enterobacterales; family Morganellaceae; genus Morganella; species Morganella sp. BCCO 40_0007. Next base: position 32,183 of record NZ_JAVBIN010000010.1, read on the forward strand.
TGCCGCTTTTTCTTCCATGGTCAGTTTAATGCCCTGATATGGCTGGCGTTATTATCGGGCAAAATTAAACGTCATCAGTTTTACTGGCATATCTGGGGCGCGGATCTGTATGAGGATTCCCGTCAGCTGAAATTCAGACTGTTTTATCATCTGCGCCGTCTGGCACAGAAGCGGGTCGGCCATGTGTTCGGCACGCGCGGGGATTTAAATTATTTTGCCCAGTTCTGTCCGAAGATTCCGGCTGAGCTGCTCTATTTCCCGACACGGATGGACCCGTCACTGACGGTTTTAACGCCGCCTGAGCCTCGTGGTGACGATAATATGATGATCCTGCTGGGTAACTCGGGTGATCGCTCAAACCGCCACAAAGAGGCGCTGACACGCATCCGTGAGCAGTTCGGGGAGAAGGTGAAAATCATCATTCCGATGGGCTATCCGGAAAACAACGGGGATTATATTGCCGAAGTGGATGCTTTCGCACAGCAGTTGTTCCCTCATCAGCAGGCGGAGATCCTGAAAGACAAAATGGATTTTGATATCTATCTGAACCTGCTGAAACAATGCGATCTCGGCTATTTTATCTTTAACCGCCAGCAGGGGATCGGCACACTCTGCCTGCTGATCCAGTTCGGTATTCCGTTTGTGATAAGCCGTCAGAACCCGTTCTGGCAGGATATGACCGAACAGCAGGTGCCGGTGCTGTTTTACGGTGATGACGTGACACCGGACGTCGTGGCGCAGGCACGGGAGCAGCTGTTTGCGCTCGACCGTGAAAAAATCGCCTTCTTCAGCCCGAATTTTGTGCAGGGCTGGGAGCAGGCACTGGCGACCGCGCAGGAGAAACAGGCATGAGTCAGTTTGATTTTATCGGGCTGTTTGCCGTCTGGTTTATCTCGCTGGCCTTTATTCTGCTGCTGACCTACCGCGAATTCCGCCGGGTCCGCTTCAGTTTTAATATCTTTTTCTCGATGCTGTATCTGCTGACATTCTTTTTCGGCTTTCCGTTTACCTTTGCGCTGGTTTTCCAGTTTGATGTGCAGGTGGTGCCGCCGTCCGCGCTATTACAGGCGCTGCTGGCGTCAGTCAGTTTCTATGCGATTTATTATGTGGCATATAAAACCCGGCTGCGCAAACCCGATACGGTTTACAGTGGCGCACCGCTGTTTTCCATGAATAAAACCGAAACCCGGCTCACCTGGCTGCTGCTGGCGGCGATTGCTATCGGGACAGCGGGGATTTTCTTTATGGAAAACGGGCTGCTGCTGTTTAAACTGAAAACTTACAGTCAGATTTTCTCGAGTCAGGTCACCGGTGTGGCCTTAAAACGCTTTTTTTACTTCTTTATCCCCGCGATGCTGGTGGTGTTCTTTCTCAAACCGACATTTCAGCGCTGGATTTTCTTCCTGATCGCCACGGTGGCGTTCGGGATTATGACCTACGTGATTGTCGGCGGCACCCGCGCGAATATCATTATTGCATTTGCGCTGTTCCTGTTTATCGGGATTGTGCGCGGCTGGATTTCACTGTGGATGCTGGTCAGCGCCGGGGTCTTCGGCGTGGTGGGAATGTTCTGGCTGGCGCTCAAACGCTACAGTCTGGATGTCAGCGGGGCAGAGGCATTTTATACGTTCCTCTATCTGACCCGTGATACCTTCTCGCCGTGGGAAAACCTCGGCCTGCTGCTGAATAACTACGACAAAATTGAGTTTCAGGGACTGGCGCCGATCATCCGTGATTTTTATGTCTTCATTCCGTCCTGGCTGTGGCCGGACCGGCCGGATACCGTGCTCAATGCGGCGAACTATTTTACCTGGGAAGTGCTGAACAACCATTCCGGGCTGGCGATTTCACCGACGCTGATCGGTTCGCTGGTGGTGATGGGCGGCTTTTGGTTTATCCCGCTCGGTGCGGTGGTGGTCGGGCTGATTATCAAATGGTTCGATTGGCTGTATGAACTGGGCAAACGGGAGACAAACCGTTATAAAGCGGCCATTCTGCATGCATTTTGTTTCGGCGCGATATTTAACATGATTGTACTGGCCCGCGAGGGAATGGATTCGTTCGTTTCCCGCGTGGTGTTTTTCTGTCTTATTTTCGGCTTTTGTCTGGTGGCGGCGAAATTACTGTACTGGCTGTTCGAAACAGCCGGGCTTATCCGCCATTATGTGATTTCAAAGGGCAAACGCACCCGTCTTTCATCGTAAGGAATTAGCATGGAACCGTTATCTTCTGATGCCGGCAGCGCGGAAAATATCCCGCAGTATTCTATCCGTAACCACCCGATTCAGGGCTTCCGGAATCAGGCGCATTTTCTGGATTATCTGTGTAAGGACGGGCAGGTCAGAACCGGCACGCTGGTGGCGATCAATGCCGAGAAAGTCATGACCGCCGAACAGGACGAGGCACTGCACACACTGCTGAGCAATGCGGAATACCTGTATGCGGACGGGATCAGTATTGTCCGGGCTATCCGCCGCAAGTACCCGCAGGCGGATGTGACGCGGATTGCCGGCGCGGATTTGTGGGAAGGGCTGATGGAACGTGCCGGGCAGGAAAACACCCCGGTCTTTCTTGTCGGCGGCAAGCCGGAAGTGCTGGCGGAAACCGAAGCAAAACTGAAATCGCAATGGAATGTGAATCTGGCAGGCACACAGGACGGCTATTTTACCGCAGAACAGCGTGATGCCCTGTTTGAGCGTATCCGCGATAGCGGCGCGAAAATCGTGACGGTGGCCATGGGCTCGCCGAAACAGGAAATCTTTATGCGCGACTGCCGTAAGATCCACCCGGATGCCCTGTATATGGGCGTGGGCGGTACTTACGACGTCTTTACCGGTCATGTGAAGCGTGCACCGAAGGTGTGGCAGAATATGGGGCTGGAGTGGCTTTACCGCCTGTTATCACAACCGACCCGTTTCCGCCGTCAGTTAAAACTGCTGAAATTTCTGGGTTATTACTACGGTAATAAATTATAATTGCCCCTGTCCGGGCGGCTTTTTGCGGGAAAATGCTCTCTTTATCAGCAAAGCGGGTAAAGACTGAGCAAACAATACATTTGTGAAAAAAAGCACTGGACAGACGGATGAGAAATCCGTACTATCCTCTCCCGCAACGGCGCAAAGCGCCCGTAGCTCAGCTGGATAGAGCGCTGCCCTCCGGAGGCAGAGGTCTCAGGTTCGAATCCTGTCGGGCGCGCCATTATGCGTGTAAGAGTTACGGTATAGTATTTCGTTGTTGTAAGTAGTAAAATGTTGCGATGTTATGGTGGCTATAGCTCAGTTGGTAGAGCCCTGGATTGTGATTCCAGTCGTCGTGGGTTCGAGTCCCATTAGCCACCCCATTTAATAACATGTAACATGACTGTAGTGATGAACCTGCGAGGGTGGCGGAATTGGTAGACGCGCTAGCTTCAGGTGTTAGTGTTCTTACGGACGTGGGGGTTCAAGTCCCCCCCTTCGCACCATCATCATGACAAGTCAGCCTTTCGGCGAGTAGCGCAGCTTGGTAGCGCAACTGGTTTGGGACCAGTGGGTCGTAGGTTCGAATCCTATCTCGCCGACCATATTCAGAAAAAGCCCCGCTTACAGCGGGGCTTTTTCGTTTCTGCGGTTTCCGTTTTTCCTGTCCTGTTTTTTCCTGCCGTTTTTCTCTGTTACTGTTCCGCGTTACTATTCCGCAGCTGATTTTTATCTCTTCTGTGCTGATGCTATTGTGGTGTTCAGGCAGACAACATTACATACGCTGCCGTAAAACAACCGGTTCTGGTGGCATCTTATAATTTATATGTAAATCATGTGGTTATATTTGTTGTATAGATTGGGCGACAATAGCCATAGTGCTTGTCGTCAAAAAGAGACATATAATTCATTGATATCTAATGATTTAAATATTGATGTCAGAAAACGTCGCAAAACAGAGACACTACGGACAGAATTGCATCAGTGATTAACAACAGGGAAGCAGGGAAGAAAAAATAAACCCACGGGAACCGTGGGAAATCGAGAAGGCGTAAAAGTTGGCACGTATTGTGCATTACATCAGGTGTAGATGCTCATCTCATTTCTTATGTTTGCGTAAGCTTCATAAACCCGGAGATGATGCAGAGCTAAATTCGGTGCCTATTGTCCGGGTTATCGATGTAAAAGATCCCGAAATCTTTACATCAGCAACAGGACGTAACGTTGAGTGAGGCACCATCCGTCTGTAGACCTGATTGTATTTTATACACCTATCGCTGTGCGATAGGTGTTTTTTTATGTCTCATTCTTGCCATCAATTATCTGTTCCGTCAATCTCTTTCATAATGTTCCGGTATAAAAAAAGCCAATCCGGCAGGATTGGCTCAGGCCGTTGACAAACCCGCAGGGGTTGGCGACGACCGACAGAGGTTGTAAAAATAAACCAGGAAAATCAGTTTATTGATTTTCGGCTGATAACACAAAGCAGGAAAAACCACGTTTTATCCTGCTTTGTCAGCAATCTCAGCCAATCCGGCAGGATTGGCTCTGTATCATAAGAAATAAACTGTCTGTGTTTATTCGCCGGTTGTTTTTTCATCCGGCAGTGTCAGTGTATTCAGCAGGGCGTTACGGCGGATCATGGCTGATTCCTCATACTTTTTCTGCTTATCCAGCACATCAGCCAGCCAGGCGGCATCATGTGCATCCTGACGGACGCTCAGAGCTGATTTAAAGTATTTTTCCGCATCTTCCCAGCGAGTTTCCTGCATGGCCAGCTGGCCGAGGGTGCTGTTGAGCAGCGGCTGCTCAGCATTTTCTTTCTGCATCTGGTTCAGCACTTTGCGGATAGCTTTCGGGTTGTCTGTCCGGATCTGCGGCAGCAGCATCAGCAGACGCTGATCTTTCTGACGTTTCAGTCCGTCGAGCACCACCGCTTCCGCATCCGCCATATCATTCCCGGCGATAAAGTGCTGCGCGGCAGCCACGGCCATATCCGGGTTGTGGCGCAGATGGCGGCTGAGATTCTTCCACCAGTGACGCAGTGCATCGCTGCCGTCCTGATCCGCAACCTGCTGCATCATTCCGAGCCAGGCGCGGGTTTCCGTTTGTTCTGTCTGCTCATCGGTAAACTCACCGGATTTTTTCATCTGCGGCAGAATGGCGATCAGGGATTTCCAGGCACCGGAACGAGCATACACCTGTTCCGCCAGACGCAGTACTTCCGGATGGCGCGGGGCAATTTCAAGCAGATTGTCGATCGCGGTTCTCGCACCCGCAATTTCATTACGGCTCAGCAGAATACGGGCGCGGGTGATATCAACCGGTAACTGATGACGCCCGGCCAGCTCAGAAGCCCGCTCCAGGTACTGATTAGCACGGAGATTATCTCCCCGCTGCTGTGCGGCTTCCGCGGCCAGCAGATAGTTAACCAGCGGTTGTTCTGCGTTATCCGCACTGCGGCTCAGTAATTTTTCCACCTGACGGAAATCCCCTTCCGCCAGTTTGAGCAGAGCGTCGTTGGTCAGCGCGCGGGCACGGTTACGTTTATGACCGCCAAACCAGCCGAGCGTACGGGAGCTGCCGCTTTTCAGGCGACGCCAGCCCCAGCCCAGCAGCATCAGAACGGCCTGTAGTCCGAGAAAGCAGATCACCAGGCCGGTAACACTGGTTTCAATATCAAAATCATCGGTCTGGATCAGAACATAGCCCTGATGCCCGGCCACCAGCGGGCCGATAATGATTCCGGCAATCAGGATAAGGAACAGAATAAAGACTTTAAACATCTGTTATCCCTCCTGCTGTGGTGCTGCTTCCGGCTGTGCAGGTGCAGCCGCAGGGGTTTCCTGCGGTGTTTCTGCCGGTGCCGGCGGCGGTGTTTCATCATTGAGCAGACGGCGGATACGGGTCTGTACCAGTTTATCCAGCAGCGGCTGGCTGGTCAGGCTGTCCGGGGCACTCATTGAGATCGGTTGTGCTGCCAGGGCATCCACTTCGGCCAGGAAAGCGGTGTTAGTCGGATCGTTATCAGAGAAATACGCACGGACCCAGGTGGAAACGGCATCCAGTGACTGTTTGTAGCTCTCTTCCTGGTGACGCGGTACCGCCTGTGCGGCGATCAGCAGCTGGGCGCGGATATTTTCGCGGACATAAATATCCTGATTCGGTGCCAGCAGCGGTGCGGACGTGCTGTCGCGGCGGCGGATAGTGATAAAATCACTCATAAACCCTTTCCAGCTTTTGGTCAGGTTGGTACGCCAGTCCGCCACGGAGGAGGTCAGCCCCTCGCTGTCGCTGCTGTCCATAGGCGCGCCGTCACGGCTGCCGTCATCCAGACGCAGATTATCCACCTGACCGGCAAGCTGGTTCAGGCGCAGAATTGTGCCGTCAAAATCGATCTGACTGACGGCAGACAGTGCGGTGATATCATTACGCAGTGCGGTACGGACATCCAGCAGGCCCGGATCATTCATTTCAGCCAGGCTGGCATCGGCATTTTTCAGCAGCACCATGGCGGTGACCACATCCTGGTCATTCCACAGTTTGCGCTCTGCCATTTTGACCAGAAAATCCGCCTGAGCCAGCAGCCAGCTTTTCACATCAGCACTGGACAGCGCTGTGACACGGCTGCGCAGTAAATCCATTTCGTGTTTCAGTGCCGCTTCCTGCTGCTGATGCTGTGCGCTGAGAGCAGATTGCTGTGCGATAAATTCCTGCATCTGTTTTTGTGTCTGCTGCTGTTCCTGCTGCAATTGCGCCATCTGAGATTTCAGTTGTGCATTTTCCGCTTCCAGGTTTTTCGACAGCGTCTGAGTACCTGCCTGTGAGGCATACCAGACTCCGCCGCCGATCAGCAGGATAACCGCGAGTGCGATTGCGCCGCGCAGAAAACCGGATGCCTGTTTCTGCTCTGCCGCAGGTGCTGTTTTCGGTGACTGCGGGGCTTCTGCTGCGGATTTCGGCGCAGTATCTGCCGGTTTTTTCTCAGGAGCCGCTTTGTCAGTGACATTCTTGGCGGTCGCTTTTTTCCCGGCTGCGGCGTCTTTTTTCTCTGCCTGCGGATCGGTGCTGATTACGGTATCCTGTGTTTCAGGTGTCTCCGGTGTCTCAGCTGACCCGGGTTTTTTTTCGTGTTCCGTCATTCGTGGCGTCCCATGTCTGTTCATTGAAGAGCCTGAAGTAAGGCTTCATTATCTGCACCGGCGGCGATATCAATAGTGCGCCAGCCCAGTGATTGTGCGATAGCTGCCAGTCTGTCACTGACAACAATAATCCGGCATTGTAACAGCCAGCCAAGGTGTTCGGCCGGAATCATCTGCCGCAGCAGGTGCAGCATTTCCCCGCTGGTTACCACCAGCGTCTGAACCTGTTGCTGCTGCCACAACAGGGCGCATTTCCCGCCGTCGTACTTCACGGGTTCGCGGCGGTAGCATTCACAATAATCCACAACCGCCCCCCGCTCGCGCAGTGTTTGTGCCAGATGCTCTCTGCCGCCGTTACCACGCAGCAGAAGTACACGGCGGCCGGTCATATCCTGCAAATCCGGCAGGGTCAGCAAATGCTCGCTGGTTTCCCCGCCCGGCATAAAAGCTGCGGGTAATCCGGTCAGCTGCTCAAAGCAACGGGCGGTTGACTGACCGATCCCATAATAGCAAAGCTTATCAGACCACAGGTAATTCTGTTGAATAAGCTGTTCATTTGCGTGATAAACCGCATTCTTTGACAGCAGAAAAAGGGCATCTCCGGGAGAAAGTGCGGCTGCTTTGGCAACCAGCAGCGGCAGCTCATGTCCCGGAGAAATGCGGATGAGCGGAGCAGAAAGGGCATTCTGTCCGCGTGAGCGCAGCGCGCTGACCAGGGCTTCACCGGCCGGTAAGGGACGGGTGACCAGGATGGTCATGCAGGCGTGTGCCCCTGATAGACATCCGTCAGGATAGCCCGTGCGCCGTTATCCAGCAGTTCCTCCGCAAGAGAAACCCCTGCGGCGGCGGCATCCTGCGGATCGCACAGGCGTTCGCCGCGGACAATCTCACTGCCGTCCGGTGCACCGACCAGCGCCCGCAGCCAGATTTTATCTCCCTGCCAGATAGCATAACTGCCGATTGGCACCTGGCATCCGCCTTCCAGCCGGGTATTCATGGCGCGCTCAGCCCGGACACAGATATCGGTTTGTGCGTGATTGAGGGCGCTGAGCAGCGAACGGGTGCGTTCATCATCCAGGCGGCATTCAATCCCGACCGCCCCCTGGCCGACAGCGGGCAGCGATTCTTCCGGCGGCAGGGCACAGCGGATACGTTCATCCAGCTTCAGGCGTTTCAGCCCGGCGACCGCCAGGATAATCGCGTCATAGTCGCCGTTATCCAGTTTACCCAGCCGGGTGCCCACATTACCGCGCAAATCGCGGATCACCAGATCCGGACGGCGTTCCCGCAACTGACACTGACGGCGCAGGCTGGAGGTGCCGACAATACTGCCGGGCGGCAGAGCATCCACACTGTCATAATGATTGGAAACAAAGGCGTCACGGGGATCTTCCCGCTCACAGATAGTGACTAATCCCAGCCCGTCCGGGAAATCAACAGGGACATCTTTCATGGAATGTACGGCGATATCTGCCCGGTTCTCCAGTAATGCCAGTTCCAGTTCTTTGACGAACAGCCCTTTACCGCCGACTTTCGCCAGTGGGGTATCGAGAATAATGTCACCTTTGGTGACCATCGGGACGAGTTCAACGTGCAGCCCGGGATGAATCTGCTCCAGCTCATGTTTAACAAATTCAGCCTGCCACAGTGCAAGCGGGCTTTGGCGGGTGGCAATACGCAGAGATTGAGTGGTCATGATAATTATCAGGGATCCTTGTTTTTTTATCCGGTGTTTTTTTCAGATGAAACATGCCGGAAAAATAGGAAAAACTGCCTTTGTTTTATCATTTTGCTGATTATTTTTCCAGTTACGCGACGAGACCTGCCCGGCAGATAAGAACAAAAAAGGATGATCAGAGAATAAATAGCGTCAGGGTTGGCGGCTGGTACTTACTGGTAAATAATTAAAACATATTTTAAATAATAAAAATATTTAGTAATTATAAAAAAGTATTAATCAAATCGATTTAATTTGAATAACTATTTCATAGCATTATTAAAATAAATAAACACACCCTGTATGTGTAAGTCGCATTACTTTTTTTGCTCAAAAAACGAGCAAAAACAAACGCGCACACAATTTACGATATATTTCCTTATATTTTTTGTGTGTATCCCGGTGGTTTTTAACGAAAATATATATTTTACAATTAGTTATCGGACTAATAACAACTTTGAGTAATCGTGCCTTTTTTAGTGCGAAGCTTTACCCTTTGCCCCGAAGGTGTTAGATTGATCACGTTTCCGGCAATTTAACTTTGGCTCCGATTCTTATCATTTTCAGCATCACATTATCAGTCTGTATTCATATTACGTATAAAGCCGGGCATCAGGTCGTTTCCAGTTACATGAAATAAAATCAGGCGAATCCTTTGTATCTTTATATTGAAACACTCAAGCAGCGTTTGGATGCAATAAATCAGCTCAGATCAGAGCGCGCGACCATCGGGATGAGTCGTGCGTTTAAAGACGTGTACAGTCTGTTGCCGGTACTGTTGCACCATCACCATCCGGATATGCCGGGCTATGTGCCGGGTAATGTGCCGCACGGTGTCTGTTTCTGGGCGTCCGATGATGAACAGTCACACTGGCTGGCGGAGTTTTCCCGTCAGCACGGAGAGTGTCTGCCGTGCAATGCCGGCGGTGAATTACCGATTACCGGTATCTATTCTATGGGCAGCACATCGTCTGTCGGCCAGAGCCACTCTTCTGATCTCGATATCTGGGTCTGTCATCAGTCCTGGCTTGACCACGATGAAAAACAGAATCTGCGCCGCAAATGCACACTGATTGAAGAGTGGGCGGCGGCAAAAGGTATTGATGTCACGTTCTTCCTGATTGATGAAAACCGGTTTCGCCACAATGCCAGCGGCAGCCTCAACGGTGAGGACTGCGGCTCGACCCAGCATATTTTACTGCTCGATGAGTTTTACCGGACCGCTGTGCGGATGGCCGGTAAGCGTCTGCTGTGGACCATGGTGCCGGCAGAGGAAGAACATCACTATGATGAATATGTTCTCTCCCTTTATGCGCAGGGTGTATTAACCCCGAATGAGTGGTTGGATCTGGGCGGGCTGGGTGAGTTGTCCGCGGAAGAGTACTTCGGTGCCAGCCTGTGGCAGCTTTATAAGAGTGTGGATTCCCCTTATAAAGCCGTGATCAAAAGTTTACTGCTGGAAGCGTATTCGTGGGATTACCCGAACGGGCAGCTTCTGGCAACCGAATTTAAAAAGCATCTGCATGCCGGTGAGATTGTCCATCACGGGCTTGATTCTTACGCCATGATGCTCGACCGTGTGACCCGTTATCTGAAAGCCATCAATGACGAAACCCGCCTTGATCTGATCCGCCGCTGCTTCTACCTGAAAGTGTGTGAAAAGCCGCCTGCGGATGTCAGCGAACGTGCGTCCTGCGGCTGCTGCGGCTGGCGTTGTCAGGTATTATCCGAGATGGTGAAAGGCTGGGGTTGGTCCCCGGAGCGGTTGTCTGTGCTGGATCGCCGGAATTCGTGGAAAATTGAGCAGGTACGGGATGCACATAATGAGCTGCTCGACACCATGATGCAGAGCTACCGTAACCTTATCCGTTTTGCGCGCCGTAATAATCTGAGTGTCAGCGCCAGTCCGCAGGATATCGGTGTGCTGACACGAAAACTGTATGCCGCCTTTGAGGCGCTGCCGGGGAAAGTCACCCTGGTGAATCCGCAGATTTCGCCGGATCTGTCAGAAGAGAATCTGACCTTTATTTATGTCCCGGCGGGTCGCGCCAACCGCAGCGGCTGGTATTTGTATAATCAGGCGCCGACTATTCACACCATCATCGGCCATCAGCCGCTGGAATATAACCGTTATCTGAATAAGCTGGTGTCCTGGACTTACTTCAACGGCCTGCTGACAGACAGAACCCGCGTCTATATTCATAACGGTGAATCACATTGTGATGAGCAGAAACTGCACGAGCTGGTGCATGATGTGTCACAGAATTTCCCTATCCGTCTGCCTGCCCCGACACCACGTGCGCTGTACAGCCCGTGTGAAATCCGCCATCTGGCGATTATTGTTAATCTGGAGCAGGACCCGACCGCCGGTTTCGCCGAGCAGGTTGTGCATTTTGATATGAGCAAGCTGGATGTGTTCAGCTTCGGGCAGGAGCAGAAATGCCTGGTCGGCAGTATTGATCTGTTGTACCGCAACTCCTGGAATGAAGTGCGCACACTGCATTTCAGCGGCGAACAGTCTGTGCTGGAAGCCCTGAAAACGATTCTCGGCAAGATGCATCAGGATGCCGCACCACCGTCCGGCGTGGAAGTCTTCTGTTACAGCCGCCATCTGCGCGGGCTGATCAGTACCCGTATCCGCCAGCTGGTTTCTGAATGCATTGAACTGCGGCTGACCACCAACCGCCAGGATCCGGGCCGCTTTAAGGCACTGCGTCTGGCCGGTCAGACCTGGGGACTGTTCTTTGAGCGTCTCAACGTCTCTGTGCAGAAACTGGAAAATGCCGTTGAATTCTACGGGGCTATCTCCAACAACAAACTGCGCGGGTTTCCGGTAAAAATCAGTACGGGAACCGGTCATCTTCCGGATGTGGTGGATGGTTATGCCAGTGAGGGGATTATTCAGTTTTTCTTTGAAAACCGTGATGATAACGGCTTCAATATTTATGTGCTGGATGAATCAAACCGGGTGGAAATTTATTCCGGCTGTGAAGGCAGTAAAGAAGACCTGATCCGGGATGTCAGCCGGTTCTATTCCTCTTCCCATGACCGCTTCACGTACGGCTCCAGCTTTATCAATTTTAATCTGCCGCAGTTCTATCAGATCCTAAAAACGGACGGTAAAACACAGGTTACGCCGTTCCACAGCACGATGTTCTCCCCGTCTGTGACGGAAGAGACGCGTGATGCTGTGCATGCTGATTTCCGTTCGGATATCAGGCCGTTACAGTATCAGGCCGCCGGGCACCGCGGCTGATATGCGACGGCACAGTTTTTGTGCCGTCAGTCTGACAACTCAGAAGCTGAACGGTTCGCCGCTCTGTTCACTGACAGCCTGTGCCAGCATAGCAAACAACTCGCCGCCGCTGCGGTCGCAAATCCATTTATCTGATTTCAGATCAAAATGATAGCCGCCATTGCGCGCAGCCAGCCAGATCTGGTGAAACGCTTCCTGCTTGTTGATGATAATTTTTGAGCCGTTTTCAAAGCTCAGTGTCATCACACCGCCGTTGGTTTCGCAGTCAATATCCGCATCACCGTCGTAATCATCTAATTTTGCTTCAATATCCTGCAACAGCGCATCCGCCGTCCGGTGAAATTCTGTATCGTTCATCGTCATTTCCTATTTGCTTTTCGACATCTAACTGCGATTATAGAGGGTATTGACCGATGATTAACAGGCATGACTGTAAATGAAGAAAAAAATGATCTGCGCGGTATCCGCCGTGATGCTGCTGACCCTGTCCGGCTGCGGACTGAAAGGCCCTCTCTACTTCCCGCCGGAAGAGCCGGCCGCCGGAAAAAGTGCTCCTGCGGATAAGCCTGCAACGGAACAGTCTGCTGTACAGACAGACAACGCTGAGAACGGCAAAACGCAAAAATGACCGCCGGATAACCCCGGTTACTGAGGCGTAAACAGGATCTGAACATGCAGTTCACCAAAATGCACGGCCTGGGTAATGATTTTATGGTGGTGGACGCCGTCACCCAGAATATCTATTTTTCACCGGAGCTTATCTGCCGTCTGGCAGACCGGCACACCGGCGTCGGCTTTGATCAGCTGCTGGTGGTGGAAGCGCCTTATGATCCGGAACTGGATTTTCACTACCGCATCTTTAACGCGGACGGCAGCGAAGTGGCACAGTGCGGCAACGGTGCACGCTGTTTTGCCCGCTTTGTCCGTCTCAAAGGGCTGACTAATAAACGGGATATCCGTGTCAGTACACAATCCGGGCGTATGGTGCTCAGTATCGCGGATAATGATAATGTCCGCGTGAACATGGGCGTGCCGGAGTTTGAACCGGCGCTGGTGCCGTTCCGCGCGGTAAAAGAAGAGAAAACGTATATTATCCGCGCCGCCGAACGCACTGTCCTGTGCGGTGTGGTGTCGATGGGTAACCCGCATTGTGTTATCCAGGTGGAAAGCACGGAAACGGCGGAAGTTGAGGTTATCGGTCCGGTTCTGGAGAGCCACGAACGTTTTCCTGAACGGGCAAATATCGGCTTTATGCAGATCCTGTCACGTGATCACATCCGTCTGCGGGTGTATGAGCGCGGCGTCGGTGAAACACAGGCCTGCGGCAGCGGTGCCTGCGCGGCGGTCTCTGTCGGGATACGCCAGGGTCTGCTGGCAGAAAATGTGCAGGTGGATTTACCCGGCGGCACTCTGTTTATCAGCTGGGAGGGTGAGGGTAAACCGCTGTTTATGACCGGCCCGGCCACGCATGTATATGATGGTGTTATCCATCTTTAATCATCATAAAGAGGATAAATAGCAATGGACAGTCAACAGGATACCGCCGTATCCGCCCCGTCCGGAGAACCGGATGAAGCGGCGGTGCTGGCGTATCTGAAAGCGCATCCGGATTTTTTCATCCGTAATGCCGCGCAGATCACCGATATGACCATCCCGCATCCGGTAAAAGGGGCGGTATCTCTCGTTGAGTGGCAGCTCGGACGCCAGCGTGAGCGGATTGGCACGCTGACGGATGATCTGATGCAGCTGATGATACAGGCCCGCGAAAACGAATATTTGTTCTCACGCCTGCTGAAACTGCTGGCGTCGCTGTCTTCTGCCACCTCTCTGGATGATTTTTCCGAACGTCTCAATCAGTGGGCGAAAGGGCTGAAGCTCAGCCATGCCAAAATCCGTCTGTTTACCGACAGCTGGCGGCTGGGTGCGCCGTTCCGTCATCAGGAACTGGCCTTATCCCGTGCTCACTTTGAAGCCATCCGTCTTTCCCGTTTCGGGGACCGCAATCACTATCTCGGGCAGCTGACTGCACCGGAAATACAGCTGTTACTGCCGGACAGTGCCTTTGTCGGCTCGGCATCGGTGTCGCTGCTGGGCGGGCAGCATGATCTCGGCGTGGTGATTTTTGTCAGCCGCGATAAACAGCATTATCAGAAAGATATGGGTACCGCGATGCTGGAGCAGGTCGCGTATTTCCTGCCGCAGCTGCTGCAACGCTGGGTGGAGCTGGCATGACGGACAGTGCGGCAGATGACCTGCTGGTCACGGCAGAGCAGTTTCTGCAGTATCTGCGGGTGGAGCGCCGGTTAAGTCCGGTGACTATTACCAATTACCGCCGTCAGCTCACTACGCTGGCAGAGATGATGGTCAGCAGCAAAATCCGCAGCTGGGCACAACTGGAACCGGCAACGGTGCGGATGCTGGCCGCGAAAAGCCGCCGTAACGGTTTGCAGCCCGCAAGCCTGGCGCTGCGTCTTTCCGCCCTGCGCTCCTTTCTCGACTGGCAGGTCAGCAACGGGATGATCCCCGCCAATCCGGCCAAAGCCGTCAGCGCCCCGAAACAGGGGCGGCACCTGCCGAAAAATATGGATGTGGATGACATTGCCCGGCTGATGGATATCAGCGGCAATGACCCGCTGGCAGTGCGTGATCGCACCATGCTGGAAGTCATGTACGGCGCGGGGCTGCGTTTATCGGAACTGGTCGGGCTGAATACCGGGGATTTTGATCTGGTTACCGGTGAGGTGCGGGTTCTCGGGAAGGGCAGCAAAGAGCGTAAAGTGCCGCTCGGCAAAACAGCCGTGGCTTGCCTGGAACGCTGGCTGCCGCTGCGTGAACTGTATGATCCTGAGAATAAAGCTGTTTTTATCTCCACCAAAAGCGGTAAGCGGATCTCGGCGCGTAATGTGCAGAAACGGTTTGAATACCGGGGTTTGCATCAGGGGCTGAACAGCCATCTGAACCCGCATAAGCTGCGCCACTCCTTTGCGACACACATTCTCGAATCCAGCGGCGACCTGCGTGCGGTGCAGGAACTGCTGGGGCATGCTAATCTGTCCACCACGCAAATCTATACCCATCTGGATTTTCAGCATCTTGCCAATGTGTATGATGTTGCACATCCGCGGGCCAAACGAGGAAAATCGTAATGCGTTTCTACCGCCCCCTTTCGCCTGTCCGCGCCATGACATTCGATCTTGACGACACGCTGTATGATAATCGTCCGGTGATGGATAAAACCGAGGAGGAGGTGATTGCGTTTATCCGTCAGTATGATCCGCGTTTCCGTGACTTACCGGCTGATTACATTAATGTATTCCGTGATCGTATCCGCCGTCAGCAGCCGGAGATTTTTCATGACGTCAGCCGCTGGCGTCTGCTCTCCTGGCGCACCTTTTTCCTGCATTACGGCTATACCGCCGCCCGTGCGCAGACCGGGGCGGATGCGGTTATGGCGCATTTCGCACAGTGGCGCAGCCGTATCGACGTGCCGCAGTCCACGCACGATACCCTGGCCGCGCTGGCGGAAAATATTCCGCTGGTGGCTATCACCAACGGTAATATGGAGCCGGAAAAATGCGGGCTGGCGGATTATTTTGCCTTTATCCTCAAAGCCGGTCCGGACGGACGTGCAAAACCGTTCTGCGATATGTACCGCACGGCGGCGCAGCGGCTGGCTATCCCGGCAGAAAACATCCTGCATGTCGGTGATAACCTGAATACGGATGTGGAAGGTGCGCTGTGCAGCGGTATGCTGGCCTGCTGGATAAACCTTGACGGACGCGATGTTTATCACGATCCGGAAACCCGCCTGCTGCCGCATATTGAAATTACACAGTTGGATTCTTTAACCGGACTGTTATAATTTTATCTGTATAAAAAACCAGTTCTTCCGGAACCGGCTGTCCGGAAGTCGCTTTTTCTTTCGCGGCGCTGCCGCACAACCACTGATGGAAATTATGGACGTCTCTTATCTGCTTGAAAGCCTTAATGATAAACAGCGCGAAGCGGTGGCGGCTCCCCGCTCAAACATGCTGGTGCTGGCGGGTGCCGGTTCCGGAAAAACCCGGGTGCTGGTGCACCGTATCGCCTGGCTGCTGGCAGTGGAGAACGCCTCTCCGTTTTCGGTAATGTCAGTGACCTTTACCAATAAGGCGGCGGCGGAAATGCGCCACCGTATTGAAGAGCTGGTCGGTACCAGTGAGGGCGGGATGTGGATCGGGACATTCCACGGTCTGGCACACCGTCTGCTGCGCGCGCATCACCTCGATGCCGGGCTGCCGCAGGATTTCCAGATCCTCGACAGCGAAGATCAGATCCGCCTGATCCGCCGTCTGATCAAAGCCATGAATCTCGATGAAAAACAGTGGCCGGCCAAACAGGGCTGCTGGTATATCAACGGCAAAAAAGATGAGGGGCTGCGGCCTCAGCACGTTGAGAGTTACGGCAACCCGGTGGAAGCCACCTGGCTGCGGATCTACCAGGCCTATCAGGAAGCCTGTGACCGCGCGGGACTGGTGGATTTTGCCGAACTGCTGCTGCGGGCACATGAGCTGTGGCTGAACAAACCGGCGATTTTACAGCACTATCGTGATCGTTTTACCAATATCCTCGTGGACGAATTCCAGGACACCAACAGCATCCAGTATGCCTGGGTACGCATGCTGGCGGGCGATACTGGTAAAGTGATGATTGTCGGTGATGATGACCAGTCTATCTACGGCTGGCGCGGCGCGCAGGTGGAAAACATCCAGCGCTTCCTGAAAGATTTCCCCGGCGCGACCACCATCCGTCTCGAACAAAATTACCGTTCCACCAACAATATCCTGAAAGCGGCGAACGCCCTGATCTCCCATAACAGCGACCGGCTGGGGAAAAACCTCTGGACGGACGGTGAGGACGGCGAACCTATCTCCCTGTACTGTGCCTTTAATGATCTGGATGAAGCACGCTATGTGGTCGGGCGCATTAAACAGTGGCACGAGAACGGCGGTGCCCTGGCGGACTGCGCCATTCTTTACCGCAGCAACGCCCAGTCGCGTTTACAGGAAGAGGCACTGTTGCAGGCCGCGCTGCCGTACCGTATTTACGGCGGTCAGCGCTTCTTCGAACGCCAGGAAATCAAAGATGCTCTTGCGTATCTGCGCCTGATTTCAAACCGTCATGATGACGCGGCATTTGAGCGTGTGGTAAACACCCCGACCCGCGGGATCGGTGACCGCACCCTGGATGTGGTGCGTCAGACTGCCCGTGAGCGGGAACTGACCCTCTGGGAAAGCTGCGGCGTACTGCTGGAAGAAAAAGCACTCGCGGGGCGTGCCGCCTCTGCGCTGGGGCGTTTCCTCGAGCTGATCAATCTGCTGGCACAGGAAACGGACGGTATGCCGCTGCACGTGCAGACTGACCGCGTGATCCGCGATTCCGGCCTGCGGGCGCACTATGAGCAGGAAAAAGGGGAAAAAGCCCAGGCGCGGATTGAAAACTTAGAAGAACTGGTCACCGCAACCAATCAGTTCAGTTATCAGGATGCTGACGAAGGGCTGACGCCGTTACAGGCATTTCTGTCCCATGCCGCGCTGGAATCCGGCGAAGGCCAGGCGGACAGATATCAGGATGCGGTTCAGCTGATGACGCTGCACTCCGCCAAAGGACTGGAGTTCCCGCAGGTCTTTATCGTCGGGGTGGAAGAGGGCATGTTCCCGGGCATGATGTCGATGGAGGAGAGCGGGCGCCTGGAAGAAGAGCGGCGTCTGGCCTATGTCGGCGTGACCCGTGCCATGCAGAAACTGACACTGACTTACGCTGAAACCCGCCGTCTGTACGGCAAAGAGGTGTATCACCGGCCGTCCCGTTTTATCGGTGAACTGCCGCCGGAGTGTGTGGAAGAAGTGCGTCTGCGCGCCACGGTATCACGGCCGGTCAACCACCAGCGGCTCGGTACGCCGATCACCGCCAATGACAGCGGATATACCCTCGGACAGCGTGTCCGTCACCCGAAATTCGGCGAAGGCACCATTATCAATATGGAAGGCAACGGCGAACATACCCGCTTACAGATAGCGTTTCAGGGCGAAGGGATCAAATGGCTGGTGGCCTCCTACGCCAAACTGGAAAAACCCTGATCTTCCGCAGAGTAAGGTGTTAACCGGAGAATAACCGGTTGACACCCTTTTTCATCTGCGCATAACATGCGCACACTTTTTCTTTTCCTTTCGTTTCCGGAGGCCGCACACTATGCTGAGCGCATTTAAAGTTGACAATAAGCGTTTGCAACGTCTTGATTTAGAAGAGGGCGACGCCCTGACAGATGCGCTGTGGGTGGATATTTCGGAGCCGGAAGAGCATGAACGGCAGCTGATTCAGACGCAGTTTAACCAGGAACTGGCAACCAGTCCGGAACTGGATGATATCGAAGCCTCCGCACGCTTCTTTGAGGACGATGACGGTCTGCACGTCCACTCCTTTTTCTATTACGAAGATGCGGACGACCACGCCGGTAACTCCACAGTGGCATTTACCCTGCGTGACGGACGTTTATATACGCTGCGTGAGCGGGAACTGCCCGCTTTCCGGCTGTACCGTATGCGTGCCCGCAAACAGACCATGCAGGATGGCAACGGCTATGAAATCCTGCTGGATCTGTTTGAAACCAAAATCGAGCAGCTGGCGGATGAAATCGAAAACATCTACAGTCATCTGGAAACACTCAGCCGGGCGATTATGAAAGGCAAACAGGATGATGAGTTTGATAAAGCCCTGTCGGCTCTGGCCGAACAGGAAGATATCGGCTGGAAAGTCCGTCTGTGTCTGATGGATACGCAGCGTGCGCTGAATTTCCTGGTCCGCCGCACCCGTCTGCCGGCCAATCAGCTGGAGCAGGCGCGCGAAATACTGCGTGATATCGAATCCCTGCTGCCGCACAATGAATCCCTGTTCCAGAAAGTGAACTTCCTGATGCAGGCGGCGATGGGCTTTATCAATATCGAACAAAGCCGCATTATCAAAATCTTCTCAGTGGTATCCGTGGTGTTCCTGCCGCCGACGCTGGTGGCATCCAGTTACGGGATGAACTTCAAATTTATGCCGGAACTTGACTGGTCGCTGGGCTATCCTGCCGCTATCGGGGTGATGGTTGCTGCTGCACTCGCGCCGTATCTCTACTTCAAACGCAAGAACTGGCTGTAGCGTCCAACCTCAGAAAAATGTGAATTCAATGCCCTTTGCAATCAGCATGTAAAGGGCTGTCCAGACCCCGGCAGAGAGCAGACAGGTTACCAGCACGCGGGTTTGTGTGAAACGCAGTAATCCGGCGGCCATCGGGATCAGATACCGCAGCACTGCAATAAACCGTGAGGTAAACAGGATCAGCAGCCCGCTGGTCTGAAGCCGTGCCTGAGCTTTGCCGAGGGCGGTTTTGTATTTTGCCATCAGCCCCGGAAAATAATTGCGGGTGACAATCAGACGCCCGAGATAATACGAAATCATCGAACCGCAGGCAGCACCCAGCGTAATCACCAGCCAGATAATCACCACCGGAACGACCGGAAATGCCAGCGTCACCACGGTCATCAGCATGACGGAGGCGGGCGGAAGGACAGATGAGAGAATAATCGTGGATTTGCTCAGGGCGATACAAAACAGGATGGCCAGCAGCCAGAGCGGATGGTTGTGCAATATTGCCAGATGATGCGTGATCCAATCCATGTTTATCCTCCCGGAGACAGCACCGGCAAACCCGGCGCTGTCTTACAGAGTATCACGCTTTTTTGTAACGGTGGCGCTGGGTGTAAAGTGCATCCAGAGTAAAGACAATCAGTCCCGCCCAGATAAAGGCAAACGTGATCAGCCGTTCGGCGGAAATGGCCTCGCCATACGCGGTGGTTGCCAGCACAAACATCAGGGTCGGGCCGATATACTGGAAGAAGCCGAGCGTGGAGAGACGCAGATGATTAGCGGCCTCAGTAAACAGCAGCAGTGGTACGGTGGTAATAATCCCGGCCGCAATCAGCAGCAGATTCAGCGTCAGGCTGTTCATGGTCATATTGCTGGTGGCGCTGTTGGCGAAGAAAAGCAGATAAATACCGGCAACCGGCAGCAGCCACAGGGTTTCCACCAACATACCCGCCTGGGCATCCACACCCAGCTTTTTACGCAGCAGACCATACAGACCGAATGTCATGGCCAGACTCAGTCCGATCACCGGCACGGTGCCGAACTGCCAGAGCTGGATCAGTACGCCGGTAAAGGCGAGACACACCGCAAACCATTGCAGGCGGCGGAAACGCTCACCGAGAAAGAGCATCCCGAACAGAACGTTGACCAGCGGGTTAATAAAGTACCCGAGACTCGCTTCCAGCATATGGTTGTGGTTCACCGCCCAGATATAGATCAGCCAGTTTGAGGCGATAATACAGGCGGTCAGCGCGAGGATCATGATTTTCTTCGGCTGGCGGATAATCTGACGGATACGCGGCCACTGGCGTGATACGCTGATCAGCAGGATCATAAAAAAGAATGACCAGATAATCCGGTGGGTCAGGATCTCATCCGCCGGTACCTGTTGGATCAGTTTGAAATATACCGGGGCAATACCCCAGATAAAGTAAGCGCCGAGAGCACAAAGGACGCCTTTTACGGTCTGTTGCTGGCTCATGATAGTCCAAGTCTGAAAGAAAAAAGGAAAGAAGATACCTGCCGGTGCGATCACTTTCACATTGAAATCACATCACATTGAAATCACATCACATTGAAATTATATAGTTACAACGTGATTAATCACGTTATTAATTAATTATTCGTAAAATGTGATCGCCTGCGATACGCCGGATAGCAGTAAAGACGTTAAAAAGATGTGAAAGTCTAACGTGCATCACAAAATTACACCAGCAGGTGTGCGTAAAAAAACTCAGCACCGATCGAATATTATCACCGTCCGTGCGGATAGTCTGTTATCTGATGGCAAACTGAGCTAGCATAGAAGCATCTTTTCACCGGCAGAATGCACTGCCCGGATTTCTGTTTCACCTGAGGAGCTGCGTGTCTACCGCTGAAGTCATCAATACCCTGCCCGACGCTGACGCTATCCTGCGCCAGGTCTTTGGTTATCAGCAATTCCGTGCCGGACAGTCCGATATTATCGATACCGTGACCGGCGGACGCGATTGTCTGGTGGTCATGCCGACGGGCGGCGGGAAATCACTGTGTTACCAGATTCCGGCACTGATGCTGCCGGGGCTGACAGTGGTGGTGTCACCGCTGATTTCCCTGATGAAAGATCAGGTCGATCAGCTGCGCCTGCTGGGTGTGGATGCCGGTTATCTGAACTCGGCGCAGACTCCGCAGGAGCAGCAGCAGGTACTGGAAGGGTGTCACAGCAACCGCATCAAACTGTTGTATGTGGCGCCGGAACGCCTGCTGATGAGCAGCTTTATCCGCCAGTTACAGCAGTGGCAGCCATCGCTGCTGGCGGTGGATGAAGCACACTGTATCTCACAATGGGGTCATGATTTCCGTCCGGAATACTGCGCGATAGGTGAATTACGCCAGCATCTGCCGGGTGTGCCGGTGATTGCCCTGACAGCGACTGCCGATAACACCACGCGCTCTGATATCTGCTCGCGGCTGCGTTTAAGCGACCCGCTGATCCACATCAGCAGCTTTGACCGCCCGAATATCCGTTACACGCTGGTGGAAAAATATAAAGCGTTTGATCAGCTCTGGATGTTTGTCCGCGGTCAGAAAGGCCAGTGCGGCATTATTTACTGTAACAGCCGTAATAAAGTGGAAGATGTCGCCGCCCGTCTGCAAAAACGCGGGCTGAGTGTCGCTGCGTATCATGCCGGTCTGGATAATTCCCAGCGTGAATGGGTTCAGGATGCCTTTCTCAAGGACAACTTGCAGGTTGTGGTGGCCACGGTGGCGTTCGGGATGGGGATTAACAAATCCAACGTCCGGTTTGTCGCGCACTTTGATATCCCGCGCAATATTGAATCCTATTACCAGGAAACCGGCCGTGCCGGACGTGACGGCGTCAGTGCGGAAGCGGTTCTGTTTTATGATCCGGCGGATATGGCGTGGTTGCGCCGCTGTCTGGATGAAAAACCGGCCGGACCGCAGAAAGATATCGAACAGCATAAACTGAATGCGATGGGCGCCTTTGCCCAGGCTCAGACCTGCCGCCGTCTGGTGTTACTGAATTATTTCGGCGAGAACCGCCAGACACCGTGCGGTAACTGCGATATCTGTCTTGACCCGCCGAAACAGTATGACGGGCTGCTTGAGGCTCAGCAGGCGTTATCCTGTATCTACCGCGCCGGACAGCGCTTTGGTCTGGGGTATATTGTGGATGTGCTGCGCGGCTCGAATAACCAGCGGATCCGCGAATACGGGCACGATAAACTCGCGGTTTACGGTATCGGCAAAGACAAAAGTCAGGAGCACTGGGTCAGTGTGCTGCGTCAGCTGATCCACTTAGGGCTGATAACGCAAAACATCGCAAATTATTCTGCGTTACAATTAACCGAATCCGCCCGCCCGGTGCTGCGGGGTGAAGTCCCGCTGCAACTCGCGGTACCGCGGATACAGAATATCAAACCGCGCCAGACCGCCCGCAGTTACGGTGGTAATTACGACAAAAAACTGTTCGCGAAACTGCGCAAGCTGCGCAAATCCATCGCTGACGAAGAAAATATCCCGCCGTTTGTGGTCTTTAACGATGCCACACTGATTGAAATGGCGGAGCAGTGCCCGGTCAGGGCAAATGATTTACTCTTGATAAATGGCGTCGGAGAGCGGAAACTGGAACGATTCGGCGATGCATTTATGGCCCTTATCCGCGAGCATCTTACCGGATTCGATGACTAGAGGAGCACCCTATGCTGCCACCGGACACCCTGAAAGCAAGCTGGCTGGAACGCGAAGCGGAGTATTCAGCTTTCGTTAACGGCCCGTTACTTGATTTCTGGAACCGGCGGGATGAGCGGACGTTTCAGGGCGCGGATGATGTCACTATCCGTTATGTGCAGTTTACCGATCCTGCGCATGACAAAGTTCTGGTGATCAGTTCCGGACGCAGTGAAAGCTACGTCAAATATCCGGAAGTGCTGTACGATTTTTTCCACCTCGGTTTTGATGTCTTTATTATGGATCACCGGGGACAGGGGCTTTCCGGCCGGATGCTGGATGACCCGCAAAAAGGCCATGTCGAACGTTTCGACGACTATATTGATGATTTTTCTCAGTTCACGAAAATCGCGCTGGCGGAGAAAGATTATGCGTACCGCTATGCACTGGCACACTCGATGGGCAGTGCGATACTCGGCGGTTATCTGTTACGCGAGCCGGATACTTTCCGTGCCGCGGTGTTATGTGCCCCGATGTTCGGCATTAATTTACCGATGCCGATGTGGCTGGCCAATATGATTGTGAACCGCGCCGATAAACGGCCGTCGGAACGCAATGAGTATGCGGTATCAACCGGGAAGTGGCAGCCGTTGCCGTTTTTAATCAACATGCTGACCCACAGTTACCCGCGGTACCGGCGTTACCTGCGCTGTTATGCTGACTATCCTGCTTTACGTCTCGGCGGACCCACGTATCACTGGTTACGCGAAAGCATTGATATCGGACAGAAGATAATTGCGCGGGCGGGAGAGATAAACACCCCGCTGATGGTGCTGATGGCATCAGAAGATAAGGTGGTGGACAATCGGGAGTTGCTGGCTTTCTGCGAAAACCGCCGTAAAGCCCGGACAGGACAAGAAGAAGAACATATGCCTCTGACGTTTGAGGGAGCTTATCACGAGATCCTGTTCGAAGAAGACGCGTTGCGCGCTGTCGCGCTCAATGCGATTTGTCATTTTTTCGGACTCCACTAATCAATTTTCAGGAATTTGCATATGTATCATGTGGTTGCTTCAGATTTAGACGGAACGTTATTATCACCTGCCCACAGTTTAACCCCCTATACCAAGGAAACTCTCCGCCTGCTGACCATCAATAAAGGCGTGCATTTTGTTTTTGCCACCGGCCGCCATCATGTGGATGTGGCGCAGATCCGTGATGCGCTGGGAATTGATGCGTTTATGATCACCTCCAATGGCGCGCGGGTACACAACACCAAAGGTGAGCTGGTATTCAGCCATGATGTGGACCCGGATGTGGTCCGTGAGCTGTGCCTGATGGAGTTTGATAATCCGGATATCCTCACCAACTATTACCGCGGTGACGGCTGGATGATCAACCGGGAAAGCCCTGAACAAAAAGAGTTTTTCCAGGAATCTGTCTTTATGTATGAACTGTTTGACCGCAATGATTTTCCGGTGGATCAGGTCTGTAAAGTCTACTTCACCTGTGATGATCACGAGAAACTTGTCGCGCTGGAAGCAAAAATCCGTGTGCGTTTCGGTAACAGAGTGAATGTCAGTTTCTCGCTGCGCAGCTGCCTGGAAGTGATGGCCGGTGGCGTCTCAAAAGGTGAGGCACTGCAGCAGGTCGCAGAATCACTGGGTTACCGTCTGAATGACTGCATCGCTTTCGGTGATGGTATGAATGACCGCGAAATGCTGGAAATGGCCGGAAAAGGCTGCATTATGGCGGGAGCGCATCAGCGTCTGAAAGATATTCTGCCGGAGATGGAAGTGATCGGTTCTAATGCGGATGACGCCGTCGCCCATTATCTGCGCCGGTTATATCAGCAGTAATTGTGATATTCAGATCAACAGAAAGCCGCCGGATGTTATTCTTCCGGCGGTTTTTTTCTTTCAGATTGCAATAATCGGCAGTATTAATAATCTGCATCTTTACCATTAAATAAATTGGCCATAGCCATTGCTGTTTCGGGGGTGGTTAAAATATATTTTAATGTTGACTTTAATATATCTATTGTATTACAAGAAAATTCTTCGTTTTTATATCGTACTGTTACCGGAAATCCGGTTGATTTACTTAGTGAATATTCAAATAAAAGATATTTTATCTTTGGGTTAGTTTCACTTTTCAGATAAATGGCTTTATCATATATTGCATATGCTGAAATCATATTTAATAGTATATCATCTTTATCAATGTTTTTAATTTCCGGATATACGATGTTACTTGTTGATTCTTTAACTAAGTTAAGTATATAAAATACTTCAGATTCAATATGTTCCTTTATTGCTACAATATTTAATGCACTTTGAAACGAACTTTTAATTGAATTCAGGATATCGTCGTTATCACACATAATGTAATCAGAAAAAAATAGCTCCCGCTGCTGAATAAACTATCTTATATAATTACCCGCTAAAGTAATATCGTCAGTTCTTTTTGTCTCATGGGTGCGTGTTGGCGGAGATATACCAATATTCCACCATCCTAAATTTAACTTACTTGTATTTATTTTATTTAAAATGGTTGCCAGATAATTGATTTAAGATGAAGAATCACTGTCAGCAGTATATCTTAATTTTTATTATCTGGCTTTACCGGTTATCACAACCCGCCTGATTTCCGCATCGGGTTACGGCCCGACAGGTTTTTGGTGCCGCTGCGCAGGATGTTACCCACCATATCCACCCGCGCCTCAAACGGCGGGAACGGCAGGATGATGTTGTTTTCCGCGAAGCTGCGCAGGATATTCTGATGAATTTCATGACGCGCCGGCAGGCGGTGTCCCATTTCAGCTGCATAAGCACGCAGTTCGAAGATTTGAATACCCTGTTGTAAATCAACCAGGTAGGCTTCCGGATTTGGCGTATCCAAAATCATTGCCGAATCCTGTGCCGCCATCAGCAGCAGAATAGTGACCTGTTCCGGATTGGCTTCCGCCGGTACCGGGATCGTCAGGACGATACGGGTGACGGTATCCGAGAGCGACCAGTTAATAAACTGTTCGGTAATAAAGGCTTTGTTCGGGACGATAATCTCTTTGCGGTCCCAGTCTGTCAGCGTGGTGGCACGGGTGTTAATACGTGTGATACTGCCGGTCAGGTCACGGATAGTCACGGTATCGCCGATACGGATTGGTTTTTCGAACAGGATCATCAGACCGGAAACGATGTTGGCAAAAATTTCCTGCAAACCAAAGCCCAGCCCGACACCCATCGCTGTTACAAACCACTGCATTTTCGACCATTCAATACCGATCAGCGAGAACCCGACAATCCCCCCGACCAGCGTTATCGCGTACTTGGTCAGGGTGGTGATGGCGTAACCGGTACCCGGTGTCAGATCCAGGTGCTGTAACAGCGCCAGTTCCAGCAATGCAGGGAGGTTTCGTACCAGTTGCGTGGTGATGATAATCACCAGAATGGCGACAAAGACAGAGCCGAGTGTGATGGGCTGGAGGGTATCCACGCCGTTAATACTGCTGCTGACATCCCACAGCCGGATATTTTCCAGGAAGGAGAACGCGGTATGCAGTTCTGACCAGAGCAGAATACAGGACACCAAGGCAATCATCGTCAGGATGGAGCGGACCAGCCCGACAGACTGCGCACTGATAGTGTCGAGGTCAATGACCTGCTCTTCAATATCAATCACGCCTTCAGCACTGTTGGCATTGCTGTTCACACTGCTGTCGTCATCACTTTTTGCCCGCTGCGCCAGGATTTCAGCACGGCGCTGTTTGGCGCGTTCAAAGGCAATCCGGCGGCGCTGGATCAGCATCCAGCGGGTGATGATGTTATAGACCACCAGCAGCATAAACCAGATGGCGACCGACGTTTCCAGACGGCCCAGCAGCGCCTGTGAGGTCGCCAGATAGCCGAGCAGAGCTGAAATGGCCGCCACAACCGGTGCCAGCAGAAGCAGCCACCACATACCTTTGCTGACCGCATTGTCACCGCTGCCGTGACGGTCAAGATAGAGCGGAACCCCCGCGCGGCGCAGGCTGCTGGTAATAATAAATAGTGCGGCACACAGCAGCAGGAAGCAGAGGCGGCCGAGTGTCGGGGCGAATTCCCGGTCATTGAAGTATTCGAAGGTGGTCATTGCCATCATCAGCGGCACAATGACAAAAATAGAAAGCTGATAGAAGCGCATCGCCCGTTTGACCCGGGCTTCCGGCCAGCGTAACTGTGCGGTAAACAGGCCGTTCGGACGGGCAAAGGTTGCACAGAACATAAACAGCCACAGAACCGGCGTGGTGGCGCTGACGCCGTCGCCGATTGCTTTTGCCATCGGATACTGCCAGGCATTCTGTAATCCGTAGCCGATAGCCGACCACAGCACCGGCAGCGGCAGAGAGACAAGCACAGACCAGAACAGGGTACGCAGCGTGATGGAGAAGCGATCCAGCGTCACTTTACCGATACGCTGGCTGGTTCTGTCCAGAAATGCCTGATAATGGCGGCGGTAGTTCAGGCCGAAAATGGCCAGCAGCAGGGTACCGATAATATAGAGCGAAATCTCTTTGTTCTGCCATGAGAACATCGTTTTGAACGCACCGCCGAGCTGCGCCAGGGTATCCAGAGACAGCAGTTTGGTCAGGCTGGTCAGTACTTCAATCGGGTAATTGAGGGAAACCGGGGTGGCATCCGCCACCCAGAACAGATAACGGTGTGTATCATCGCGGACTTCAGCCAGCACATCACTGAGCTGACTGGTGGTTACTTTGAGCTTGGTCAGCTCCAGAATTTCGGTGTCGTAACCGGAGAGCAGGGAGCCGAGCAGTTCTTTGCGGTTGTCAACCAGCTGCTGATACAGCAAGGCCTGATCAGCGGGGAGCGAGGTTGTCTGCGAGGTATCCGGTTCATTATTATCACCGGACAGGGCATCAAGCATATTTTCATATTTCAGACGCTCTACGCGCAGGTCGGTGATTTCTTTATCCAGCTGCTGGGGCTTCGGCATATCCGGCAGACGGCTGAGCTGCGCCCGCAGGGCTTCCCCCAGCGCCGTTGAGCCGTTCAGCCACTGCGCCTGTTCCTGAATGGTACCGAGAACCTGGCGTGCTTTCTGGATATCGGTTGCCGCCTGGCGCTGCATTTCCCCGATATCACTCATGTGCACGGCCTGATCATTCAGTACCTGTGACAACTCGCGGTTGATATCAACTTGTTCTTTCAGGAACGGCGGTAAATCACCGGCCTGTTCAGCCAGCAGTTCGGTACGTTCCAGAGCCAGCTCGGCTTTCTGCTGGCGTTTACCGTTCAGTACACTGCGCAGTTGCTGAAGCTCGAGATCCAGCCGCTGATAGCGTTTACGCAGCAGTTCTAGGCGGATGCGGGTCAGTTCCTGGCGGTTGTTGGCAGAAAGCTGTGCCAGCTCCAGCTCATTGACTGTCGCTTTGCGTGCCTGTACTTCTGCTGCGGCCAGTGTGGACTGGGCCTCGGCAAGCGGTGTCAGCGGGGTTGTCAGTCCCTGCTGGCGGGATGTGGCTTCATTGAGCAGACGACGGGCTTCGGACTGCTGCTGAGGCAGAAGCGTCAGTGAATCGCTGATTTCCCGGTTTTTATCCTGTTCCTGCTGTAACTGCCGTCCCTGCTCCAGTAACTGCCCGCTGAGCTGGATAGTCTGCTGCTCGAGGTCGCTGATAGGGCGGGTGGTCAGAATTTTGGCCGGAGAATCACTCTCTTCCAGCAGTTGCTGGCGCAGTTCCCTGACCAGCTTCGGGAAGTTATCAATGGTGTCCTGATAGCTCTGTGCCCGCTCATCCGCGGCTTTGCTGTCTGCAAGCCAGTTCAGGGTCGCCTGTAACGCCTGAGCCATCTCAATATCTTTCGGATCTTTGCTGCTCTCAATCCGCTTGAGTTCCTGGCGGATCTGCGGCTCGTTTATATCCGATGCCGCATATACCGCTGTCAGCGGGGAGAAAAGAAAAACCGCCAGTAAAAATGAGATAATCAGGCGCACAGGGAAGAGTCCTCAGTTAGTGGCAGCGGCGTCAGGTTGCGGCGGGCAGTCAGGGCTGTCTTCTGCGTGAGCATCATCATCCGTTGTGATACAGGTGGCCAGCAGTTCCCCCATGCGGGTGGAAACACCGTTTGCCAGTGCACTGTTCAGTGCAACAGTATCCGCCGGGAACAGGTTGATAACGGTGGAACCGAGTTTAAAGCGGCCCATCTCTTCGCCTTTCTTCAGGTTTACCGCACAGACACTGTCATGTGCCGGGTAAGTCCAGCGACGGACAATGCCCTCACGCGGCGGCGTGACCATACCGCACCAGACGGTCTCCATACTGCCGACAATAGTGGCACCCACCAGAATCTGCACCATCGGGCCGAAAGCGGTATCAAACACACAGATCAGGCGCTCGTTACGGGCAAACAGGTTCGGTACATTGGCAGCAGTCAGCGGATTGACGGAGAACAGATCGCCCGGAACATAGATCATTTCGCGCAGATGGCCGTCACACGGCATATGCACACGGTGGTAATCACGCGGAGATAAGTAAGTGGTTACAAACTGCCCGTTGCGGAACTGATCCGCCAGTTGCCAGTTTCCGGCGAGGAGGGCTTCCAGGGTGTAGTTATGCCCTTTGGCCTGTAAAATCTGATCGTCACGGATAAGCCCCAGCTGACTGATAGTACCGTCAGCCGGCAGCGCCAGAGTTTCACTGCCCTGTACGATCGGACGGACTTCCTCTTTCAGCGCGCGGATAAAGAATTCATTGAAGGTACTGTAAGCGATAAATTCGCTTTCTTTCGCTTCCTGCATATCCACTTTATAGGCTTTGGCGAATGCTTTGATCGCCAGCTGTGTCAGCCAGCCAAGTTTTTTGTTGGCAAAGCGGCCCGCCAGCTGAGTAAGACACTGTTTAGGCAGCAAATATTGTAATTTTATTTTAAGAGTATCCAGCACATCGACCTCTGGTATTGTTTGTTATCTGCCGGTTTTTCCGGCGAATTCTGAACAAAAGGGGGCTATTGTACCTGTGCTTATTGCGCTTGTCAGTCTTCACCGGCCGTAAAATTACGGCGTGGTTTGACTTGCGCCATACTTTCCAGAATGCGGTGATAATTTTCAAAGCGTTCCGCGCTTATTTTGCCGTTTTCCACAGCGTCGCGCAGTGCACAGCCCGGATCGTCCCCGTGTTTGCAGTCGCGGAATTTACAGCCGCCGAGATAATCGCGGAACTCCGTAAATCCCTGAGTAACCTGCTCCGGTGTCAGGTGCCACAAACCGAATTCACGCACCCCCGGTGAGTCGATCACATCGCCGCCGTGCGGGAAATGATACAGCCGCGAGGCGGTGGTGGTGTGCTGACCCAGTCCGGAAACATCAGAAACATTATTGACCAGGATATCTGCGGTTTCCGGCAGCAATGTATTGAGCAGGCTTGATTTTCCGACACCGGATTGTCCGGCGAAGATGGAAATACGCCCGGCCAGTGCCGCAGTCAGCGCATCAATCCCCTCGCCGGTGTGGCCGGACACTTCCAGCACACGGTATCCGATATTACGATAGATATTCATTAAATCATTGACCAGGGCGCGGCTTTCATCATTCAGCAGGTCAATTTTGTTGAGGACAATCAGCGGCTCCACACCCAGTGTTTCGCAGGCGACCAGGTAGCGATCAATAATATTGAGCGATAACTCCGGTAAAATTGCGGAAACAATTACGATCTGGTTGATATTGGCAGCGATCGGTTTTAAACCGTCATAAAAATCAGGGCGGGTCAGTACGGATTCTCGCTCATGTACCGCCTCGACAATCCCGTTAACGCGGCCTTCCTCGTTATTCTGCAATGCCGCACGCCAGACCACGCGATCACCGGTGACCAGTGATTTGATAGTGCGGCGCAGGTTACAGCGCTGTACAGAGCCGTCTGCCGCCTCAATATCCGCATGCTGCCCGAAGCGGCTGATTACCTGTCCTTCCTGAGCCTCACCGAACAGGCTGTCTTCAGGCTCCGGCCGGTTCTCTCTGCGCAGTTTGCGCTGCTGGTTTGCCTGAACACGCCGTACCTGACCTTTGGAAAGTTTTTGTTTAGCCAACGAAACCTCGTCTGTTTTGACACCACGTAAAGAAGAAAGTGCCCGCCGGGGTGACTCGCAGCAGGGCTGATTACGCGCTATGATACACCATTCATTTTACCCGTCATCATTCAATCCGTATGAATAAAAAACAGGCGGATGCTCAGGTAACTATAGGATACAACATGGCTAAAAGTGAACAGAACCTTATCTGGATTGATCTGGAAATGACCGGACTTGACCCGGAACGTGACCGGATTATCGAAATCGCCACCATTGTGACGGATGCAAACCTGAACATTCTGGCGGAAGGCCCGGTTCTGGCGGTACATCAGTCAGATGAACAATTAGGTCTGATGGATGACTGGAATGTCCGCACACACGGTGCCAGCGGGTTAACTGAGCGCGTCCGTGCCAGTACATACTCCGATGCACAGGCGGAGCAGGCCACTATCGCGTTCCTGGAACAGTGGGTGCCGCAGGGGGTATCACCTATCTGCGGTAACAGTGTCGGCCAGGATCGCCGTTTTCTGTTCCGCTATATGCCTGCCCTGGAACAGTATTTCCACTATCGCTATCTGGATGTCAGCACGCTGAAAGAGCTGGCCCGCCGCTGGAAACCGGAAGTGCTGGATGGCTTTACCAAGAAAAATACCCATCAGGCGCTGGATGATATCCGCGAGTCGATTGCTGAACTGGCATACTACCGTGAAACCTTTATCCGTCTGTGATAAAACGGGGCACATGATTTTCAGCCGCAGACAGGTTAATATTAACGCAGGTTGCGTATTTTATAGCAGAATTGCCGGTTTTATCGGCATCTGAACAAAAAAATTCATTTTTTCGTACCGGAGGGCTTGCCAGAAAATGAATTTTTCGTATAATGCGCTCCCCGTACCGAGATAGATTTTCAATCGAAAGCGGTGCGGGCAAATTGCAAAATATGCGGGAATAGCTCAGTTGGTAGAGCACGACCTTGCCAAGGTCGGGGTCGCGAGTTCGAGCCTCGTTTCCCGCTCCAATTTTCAGTTTGTCAGGTAATATACCGGTTGTGATGCGGGAATAGCTCAGTTGGTAGAGCACGACCTTGCCAAGGTCGGGGTCGCGAGTTCGAGTCTCGTTTCCCGCTCCAATTTTCAGATTGTCAGGTATATACCGGTTGCGACGCGGGAATAGCTCAGTTGGTAGAGCACGACCTTGCCAAGGTCGGGGTCGCGAGTTCGAATCTCGTTTCCCGCTCCAATTTTTTCTTCTCTTTTATTATCTCCCCCTGAAGTATCATTATCCTGAAGTTTACCTTTGCTGTTTTCTGTTACCGGTTGCACCGGGAAAATTGTTGTGCAGTGCAAATAAGCATCAGTCACAGTCATCGGCAGCACAAAACGGATCAGACCGGATTTTTGCTGATAATTTAATCGGTTAGATGGTTTTTTTCGTAAATACAGGGAAAAAACTTGCTAATCCCGGCGGGGTGAAATAGAATTTGCGCCCTCTCCGCCGAAGGGGCAGATGAACGATCACCAGCGGTGATTATTCAGACAGTGAAAGATTATCACCGGTACTTTCCGGACTATCTTTATATCAGTTTCTGCTTTTCATCACCTTTCACAGGGTGATTAAGTCAAACCGGGGGCATTTTTTTGTCCTGATGTCATTTTTTATCCACAGCGCTGCGGGGCATGTTATTCACATCCCGGGTGTTCTGACACACTTTTCTGCACAGAGTTATCCACAGGCTTGTTTTGTCGGCTGAATCACAGAATTACGCTGAATACCGGAATAATACCTGTTTAATATATTGATATTTATATGTTAATTTAATTTATGTGAATTGTGTGACAGCTCTCTTGTATTTTTTCTTCACATTGATAGGCAAGGTCTTTTTATATTATTCACAACACTGAACATTGTGGATAACTTAACGGGATAATCAGGCGGGATCAGGCGTCGCGGGGTAAACCTTTGGAAATGGCGCGGATCAGACGTTTTTGTTGTGAAGTCTGTATTTCGATACCTGATTCATCTCTTTTGGCATACTGACGGGCAACTGCCCAGCGGATATGTTCATCAAGCCAGTCAGCCAGTCCGGTTTTTTCTGTCAGTGCGATAATAATCTTATCTTCATACGGGGCGTTGCCGAGCGCGACACTGATATTTCTCAGCCAGCGCAGATATCCGATGCGCCGGATAGCCGAACCCTCCGTCACCCGCAGGAAAGTCGCTTCATCCCAGGCAAATAAATCCAGCAGCTCAGGCGTGTGCAGACGCTTACGCGGTGAGAAATCGTCCTCGTCAGTCAGTTGTGAGAAGCGGTTCCACGGACAGATCAGCTGGCAGTCATCACAGCCGTAAATGCGGTTTCCCATCAGCGGGCGGAATTCTTCGGGGATCGCGCCCTCCAGCTCAATGGTGAGGTAGGAGATACAGCGGCGTGCATCGACAGTATAAGGTGCGACAATCGCCTGAGTCGGGCAGGTGGTCATACAGGCAACACAGCGGCCGCACTGCTCCTCAACAGGGGTATCAACCGGCAGCGGCAGGTTAATCAGCAGTTCGCCGAGGAAAAACCAGGAACCGGCCTCACGATTTAATATAAGTGAGTGCTTACCAACCCAGCCAAGACCGGCTTTGGCTGCCAGCGGGCGTTCCAGTACCGGGGCAGAGTCGACAAACGGACGGTAACTGAGGGTATTTCCCAGAGCGAGCACATCACACTCAGCCTGAATCCGCTCTCCCAGTTGTTTCAGACGCTGGCGCAGAAGCTTGTGATAATCCCGTCCCAGCGCATAACGGCTGATATAACCCTGTTCCGGGTTTTGCAGTACAGCAGCAAAGGCCGCTTTGGCCGGAAGATAGTTCATCCGCACGCTGATCACCCGCAGTGTGCCCGGCAGCAATTCATGAGGGCGTGCGCGCATCATGCCGTGACGCGCCATCCAGTCCATCTCACCCTGATAGCCTGCATCCAGCCATGCCTGTAACTTCGGCTCTTCCGCGCTGAGATCCGTATC
Source organism: Morganella sp. BCCO 40_0007 (assembly GCF_032989665.1). Classification (NCBI taxonomy): domain Bacteria; kingdom Pseudomonadati; phylum Pseudomonadota; class Gammaproteobacteria; order Enterobacterales; family Morganellaceae; genus Morganella; species Morganella sp. BCCO 40_0007. Next base: position 66,165 of record NZ_JAVBIN010000010.1, read on the forward strand.
GCAGATACCGACCTGCTGAAAGCCGAGTTCGTGCCCCCATTGTTTTATCCGGGCGGCAAGCTGATGTAATACGGAGTCAGTGCTCATGAGTGAGTGTTTACTTACATTGCAGGGGTGATGGAGAATGGTGCGGAGTTTATCACAGAGTGTCCGGCACAAAAACTGCGCATTATTGTCGTTTTTTCGCACGCCGTTATGCAGGTATATCACCGGAATGTGGTATGTTTAACGGATTACACGCTCAATTATTTCAATAAAATAACCTGTGACGACAACGAGAATGAAAGAACGTCTGTTTACGCTGGCAGATGAAGCTGCCACCGTCGCGCTCGGCCGTGCACTGGCACAGCAGAGTCAGCGCGGATTTGTCCTGCATCTTTTCGGCGATCTGGGTGCCGGAAAAACCACCTTCAGCCGCGGTTTCCTTCAGGCACTGGGCCATCAGGGGCATGTGAAAAGCCCGACTTACACCCTGGTGGAACCGTACGAGCTCTCACCGCGCCCGGTCTATCATTTTGACCTGTATCGTCTGGCCGATCCGGAAGAACTGGAATTTATGGGTATCCGCGATTATTTCGGGGAAAACACCGTGAGCCTGGTCGAATGGCCGCAAAAAGGCGCCGGTTTTCTGTCGGATGCAGATTTGGAATTGCACTTACGGTATGATGGGGAAGGACGGGAAGCGCGTTTTACCGCCCGTTCGCCTTATGGTGAAGAACTCCTGGATAAGTTAGCGGAGATGTGAGGAATTACCGAGAATGAATGCATATCTGACACGGAAATCTGATGTGGCCGCCGTATCGTGGCTGACGGCGCTGCTTTTCTGCATGGGCCTGCTGTTCAGCACAGCCGGGCACGCCGCATCCCTGACGGGAATCAATGTAAGTAATAATGGCTCTCAGGGAACATTACAGCTCAGTTTTGACGGTAAACCACAGTACAAACTGTTTCCGCTGCACGACCCGGAGCGTCTGGTCATCGACATCCGTCAGCCGCAGAAAATTACCGGCCTGCCGATCAACCTTGATAACGGGCTGATTAACGTCGTCAGAGAGAGCCGCGCCCCGGATGCTCAGCATCAGCGTATTGTGCTGGAACTGGCGGAAAAGAGCACTTTCCGTGATTCAGCGGATAACGGCGGGCTGACTATCACCCTGACCGGCAAAAACAGTTATACCGCAGCCCCGGTGGCTGCCGCACAACCGGTAACGACCACAACCGGCAAACCACTGCGTATGAACGGCAGCACACAGTCAGCACCGGTTGCAGCTGCCCCGGCCGCGGTGCCGGCACAGGCAAAAATCCCGGTTGTACCGACAGGTAAACTGCCGAAAAACAGCCGTCAGGTGGTGGTGGCGATTGATGCCGGACACGGCGGGAAAGATCCGGGTGCTATCGGGCAGAATGGTCTGAGAGAGAAAAACGTCACTATCAGTATCGCCCGTAAGCTGGAAAAGCGTCTGAAAAATGACCCGATGTTCAAACCGGTTCTGACCCGTGACGGCGATTATTTTATCTCCGTTGCCGGACGCTCAGAAGTGGCGCGCAAATTCGGTGCCAATATGCTGGTGTCTATCCATGCGGATTCCGCGCCAAACCGCACTGCGACCGGCTCATCGGTCTGGGTGCTCTCCAACCGGCGGGCAAACAACGAATTAGGTAACTGGCTGGAACAGAGCGAGAAGCAATCGGAACTGCTCGGCGGTGCCGGTGATGCGCTGGCAAACGGTGCGGACCCGTATCTCAGCCAGGCCGTGCTGGATCTCCAGTTCGGTAACTCCCAGCGTGTCGGTTATGCCGTGGCGCAGGATGTGATCCGCCAGTTGCGCAAGATAGGTAAAGTTCACAAAGGCACACCGGAACACGCGAGCCTGGGTGTACTGCGCTCGCCGGATATTCCGTCCATTCTGGTGGAAACCGGTTTTATCAGTAACAGCACTGAAGAACAGCTGTTAGGGTCCGATACTTATCAGGAACAGGTGGCTGCCGCGATTCACGGCGGGTTACGCGAATATTTTACCGCGAATCCGTTACAGGCGGCACCGTCCAAATAACAGGAGAACGGGGGCAATTATGGCGATCCGGATTTTACCGCCGCAGCTGGCAAACCAGATAGCCGCAGGCGAAGTGGTTGAGCGCCCGGCATCGGTGGTGAAAGAACTGGTGGAAAACAGCCTGGACGCCGGAGCCACCCGTATCGATATTGATATTGAGCGCGGCGGTGAAAAGCTGATCCGTATCCGTGATAACGGCTGCGGTATTGCCAAAGACGAGCTGGCACTGGCGCTGGCACGTCACGCCACCAGTAAAATCGCCACGCTGGATGACCTTGAAGCTATCATGAGCATGGGATTCCGCGGCGAGGCACTCGCGAGTATCAGTTCGGTATCCCGCCTGACCTTTACTTCCCGCACCCGCGAACAGAGCGAAGCCTGGCAGGCGTATGCCGAAGGGCGGGAAATGGACGTGACGCTGAAACCGGCGGCACATCCGGCGGGCAGTACCGTGGAAGTACTGGATCTTTTTTTCAATACCCCGGCCCGCCGGAAATTCCTGCGTACCGAAAAAACCGAGTTCGGCCATATTGATGAAGTGGTCCGGCGCATCGCGCTGTCCCGTTTTGATGTGGCCATTAATCTTACCCACAACGGTAAACTGATGCGCCAGTACCGCCCGGTCAAAGCGGACGATCAGCAGGAGCGCCGTCTGGGGGCTATCTGCGGTACGGCTTTTATGCAGCAGGCGCTGGCAGTGACCTGGTCTCATGAGGAACTGGCGATCCGCGGCTGGGTGGCTTCACCGGCGGATTACAGCGGCCCGGCTGATTTACAGTATTGTTATGTGAACGGGCGGATGATGCGTGACCGCCTGATCAACCACGCCATCCGTCAGGCGTATGAAGATCGGCTGAACGGCGATCAGCAGCCTGCCTATGTTCTTTACCTGACCATTGACCCGCGCCAGGTGGATGTCAATGTGCATCCGGCCAAACATGAAGTTCGTTTTCATCAGGCGCGGCTGGTGCATGACTTTATTTATCAGGCAGTGCTCAGTGTGCTGAAACAGCATGAGCAGCCGGTTTCTCTGTTTGAGCCGGCGCCGTCAGTACCGCAGACACAGCATGTGCCCGAAAACCGCGCGGCGGCCGGTAAAAATATTTTTGAACGGGAGGAAGTACGTACTCCTTCCCCGCACTGGGAAACGGCGGCAGGTCCCGCATCTTACAGCGGCTGTAACAGCGGGAAACCGGCATATTCTGCGGAAAAACCCGTATACAGCCCGAAAGAAGCCGGAATATATCAGTCACTGATGCAGACTCCGGCGGAAAACCGGCCGCAGCTGTTTCCGGAAAAAAGTACTTTTCTGTCAGAAAACCGGATCAGTGCCGCAGGCGGGGCGGTGACGGAAAAAAGTGAGCGTGTAAGTTTTGGTAAAATCCTTACGCTTTATCCGCCGTGTTATGCGTTAATTGAGACAGATGCAGGTATTGCGCTGTTTTCCCTCAGCAAAGCGTCACATTATCTGCGGTGTCAGCAACTGATTCCGGGAGAGCAGGGACTGAAATCCCAGCCGCTGATGATCCCGCTTCAGATGGCATTAAGCGCACAGGAATGTGAGACATTTACGCGGTTTGCCGGGGTATTGCGTACTTTCGGCATAGAAGGTTCAGTTTCCCGTGGAAAAGCGACGATTCGTACGGTATCGTTACCGCTTCGTCAGCAAAATTTACCGCACCTTATCCCTGAATTACTGAACTTTCTGGCTGATAACCCGGATGCGGGTGAACACGCTGTTGCGGCGCGTCTGGCTGGTATGCTGACCGGTGAATCGCCGGTTCAGAGCAAAGCGCAGGCGGTGCAACTGCTGGCAGATGTGGAGCGGCTGTGCCCGGAACTGGTGCGCAGGCCGCCGGAAGATTTAGTACAATTAATTGATTTAACTGAGGTCGTTGCAGCATTACGTCATGAGTGAACAGAATCATCATAAACCCGCAGCCCTGTTTCTGATGGGGCCGACGGCTTCAGGAAAAACCGCGCTGGCGATTGAACTGTGTCAGCGGCTGCCGGTGGAAATCATCAGTGTGGACTCCGCACTGATTTACAGGGGGATGGATATCGGGACCGCAAAGCCCGATGCCGCCGAACTGGCGCTCGCCCCGCACCGGCTGATTGATATTCTCGATCCGTCAGTGGCCTATTCTGCTGCCGATTTCCGCCGTGATGCACTGGCGGCGATGACAGATATCACCGCGCAGGGAAAAATTCCGCTGCTGGTCGGCGGAACCATGATGTATTTCAAGGCATTACTGGAAGGATTATCGCCGCTGCCGTCCGCTGACCCGGAAATCCGGGCGCAGATTGAGGCGCGGGCAGCGCAGGATGGCTGGCAGGTTCTTCATGACGAACTGAGCCGGATTGACCCCGTCGCCGGGGCACGAATCCATCCGAATGATCCGCAGCGGCTCAGCCGGGCGCTGGAGGTATACTATATCTCCGGGAAAACGATGACAGAACTGACGGAAACTGCAGGGGAGAATTTGCCCTTTAATGCTTATCAGTTTGCCATTGCACCGGCAGATCGTAAAATATTGCATCAGCGAATTGAAATGCGTTTTCAGATGATGCTGAACGCCGGTTTTGAGGACGAAGTCCGTGCGCTGTATCAGCGCGGGGACCTTCATCCGGATTTGCCGTCGATCCGTTGTGTCGGCTACCGCCAGATGTGGTCTTATCTGGCCGGTGAAATCAGTTATGACGACATGGTGTATCGGGGCATTTGCGCCACCCGCCAGCTTGCCAAGCGGCAGCTGACGTGGTTGCGGGGTTGGGAAGGTGTTCACTGGCTTGACAGTGAACAGCCTGAGCAATCTCTTAAAGCCGTTATGCATGTTCTTAGTGCATAGCGCCGTTGATTGTGTACAATTAACGGGTTACGAAAGTTTTGAGTAGTTATTTTTCGAACCCAGTTTGGGTTTCATTTAAAAAACAACAAAATAAGGAAAATACAGAATGGCTAAGGGGCAATCTTTGCAAGATCCGTTCCTGAACGCATTACGTCGCGAAAGGGTTCCGGTTTCTATTTATCTGGTCAACGGTATTAAATTGCAGGGTCAGATCGAATCATTCGACCAGTTTGTTATTCTGCTGAAAAACACGGTCAGCCAAATGGTTTATAAACACGCGATCTCTACCGTCGTACCTTCCCGTCCGGTTTCTCACCACAGCGGTGGCGCAAACCCGGGAACCGGCAGCAGCAATTACCACCAGTCAGCCGGTAATGGTGGTGCGCAACAGGATACTGATGGCGCTGAATAAGTCAGTGTGCAGTTATCAATCGCGGAAAAACATAGGTAGGGAGACTTTACCTGTGTTTTTTCCTGCGTGTTTTTCACTCAGCCTGAGAGGTTCTGCTGTTGTTTGACAGGTATGAAGGCGGTGAACGGGCCGTACTGGTCCATCTGTTTTTCTCACAGGATAAAAACACTGATGATCTCAGTGAGTTTGAATCCCTTGTGACATCCGCGGGTGTGACACCTGTCCAGATAGTGACCGGCAGCCGCAGCGCTCCCCATCCGAAGTATTTTGCGGGTGAAGGGAAAGCTGAAGAGATTGCTGACGCTGTGATGGAAAGTGGCGCCGATGTGGTGCTCTTTAACCATGCCTTAAGTCCGGCGCAGGAACGCAACCTCGAGCGTTTGTGCCAGTGCAGGGTGGTTGACAGAACCGGGGTTATCCTCGATATCTTCGCCCAGCGGGCACGGACACATGAAGGTAAATTACAGGTGGAACTGGCGCAGTTACGCCATCTTTCCACGCGTCTGGTCCGCGGCTGGACGCACCTTGAACGCCAGAAAGGCGGGATTGGTCTGCGGGGGCCGGGTGAGACTCAGCTTGAGTCCGACCGCCGGATGCTGCGGGATAAAATCAAACAGATTTCAGGGCGTCTGGAAAAAGTGGAACGCCAGCGCGGACAAGGTCGTCAGGCGCGCAGTAAAGCGGATATTCCGACGGTGTCTCTGGTCGGTTACACCAACGCCGGGAAATCCAGTCTGTTTAATCACATAACTGATGCGAAAGTCTATGCGGCGGATCAGTTATTTGCGACACTCGATCCGACCCTGCGGCGGATTGATGTTGATGATGTCGGTACTGTGGTACTGGCAGATACGGTCGGGTTTATCCGCCATCTGCCGCACGACCTGGTGGCGGCATTTAAAGCCACGTTGCAGGAAACCCGTGAAGCGACACTGCTGCTTCATGTAGTGGACGCGGCGGATAACCGTATTGATGAAAATATTCATGCGGTTAATACAGTTCTGGAAGAGATTGATGCACATGAAATTCCGGTTCTGATAGTAATGAATAAAATCGATATGCTGGACGATTTTGAACCGCGTATCGACAGAAATGAGGATAACCTGCCGGTCAGGGTCTGGCTTTCAGCACAGACCGGAGCAGGAGTCCCGTTGTTGTTCCGGGCACTGACAGAACGCCTTTCCGGTGAGATCGCACACCTGGAATTGTGTCTGCCTCCGTCAGACGGTCGTCTGCGCAGCCGTTTTTATCAGCTTCAGGCGATTGAACGCGAGTGGCTTGATGACGATGGCCGGATTTGCCTTGAAATCAGGCTGCCGGTTGTTGACTGGCGCCGTCTCTGCAAGCAGGAACAACAGTTAGCCGATTACGTTATCTGATTATCAGCGGCGTAATATATTGATTGAGAGCGCGTTTTTGTGCTCTTAGCCCTGAAAAACCGATCATAAAAGAGTGGAGCGAAGGCATGGCGTGGAATCAGCCCGGTAATAACGGACAGGACCGCGACCCGTGGGGGAGCAGCAATAAAGGCGGCAACTCCGACGGTAACAAAGGCGGCCGGAACCGTGGGGCATCTGATCTCGACGATCTGTTCCGGAAAATGAGCAGAAAACTCGGTGGTCTGGGTGGCGGTAAAGGCGGAAATAATAACGGACAGTCCGGCGGGAACAATCGTCCTCCGGTACAGTTCGCCGGCGGACGTATTATCAGTCTCGCTATTGCCGCCGTTGTTGTTGTCTGGGCCGCAACCGGCTTCTATACGATTAAAGAAACGGAACGTGGTGTGGTTACCCGTTTCGGTAAATTCAGTCATGTGGTGCAGCCGGGTCTGAACTGGAAACCGACATTTATTGATCGCGTCACCGCGGTTGATGTGGCGACTGTCCAGGATCTGGCGACCAACGGGATGATGTTAACGGCTGACGAAAACGTCGTCCGCGTCAATATGAACGTCCAGTTCCAGGTTGTGAACCCGGAAGAGTATCTCTTCAGCGTCACCAATCCGGGCAACAGTCTGCGTCAGGCGATGGACAGTGCGGTGCGCGGGGTTATCGGTAAGTTCACCATGGAGAAAATCCTGACGGCGAACCGTACCGTGGTCCGTAACGAAACCCAGAAAGTTCTCGAAGAGACAATCAGACCTTATAAAATGGGGATCGCGATTGTCGACGTCAACTTCCAGGAAGCCCGTCCGCCTGCTGAAGTTCAGGCCTCATTCGATGACGTGATTGCCGCGCGTGAAAACGAACAGCAATCCATCCGTGAAGCGGAAGCTTACTCAAACGAAGTTCTGCCGCTGGCAAAAGGTAACGCGCAAAGCATGATCGAAAGCGCGCAGGCCTATAAAGCCAGTATCGTGCTGAAAGCACGCGGTGAAGTGGCAAGCTTCTCGAAAATGCTGCCGGAATACCGTGCGGCACCGGATATCACCCGTGAACGTCTGTACATTGAGACAATGGAACGTGTGCTGAGCAATACCCGTAAAGTGATTGCCAATGATAAAAGCAACAGCATGATGGTGCTGCCGCTGGATCAGATTATGCGCGAGCAGAGAGCAGCCTCTCAGACTGCACCGGCGAAATCCGCTGCCTCGTCATCATCTGCGCCGGCAACACAGGCACCGTCAGGCCGTCAGGCACAAAACAGCACCCGGAATCCGAATGTACCCGCTGAATACAACAACACGTATGATCTCAGCAGTTCGGGTATCCGTGGTAACACTGAACGCACAGGGAGACAATAATCATGCGTAAGTATTTAGCCGTTATTGTTATTCTGGTTTTAGGCGTTCTGTATGCGTCTGTCTTTACCGTTCAGCAGACCGAGCGCGGTATTGTGCTGCGCTTTGGTAAAGTTCTGCGTGATGCGGAGAACAAACCGATTGTCTATGAACCGGGCCTGCATCTGAAAGTGCCGTTTATTGAAACCGTTAAAATGCTGCCTGCCCGTATCCAGACTCTGGATATCCAGGCTGACCGTTTCCTGACAAACGAAAACAAAGACCTGATCGTCGATTCTTACCTGAAATGGCGGATTAGTGATTTCAGCCTGTATTATCTCGCAACAAACAGCGGTAATATTAATCAGGCTGAAAACCTGCTGAAACGTAAATTCAGTGACCGTCTGCGTTCTGAGTTCGGTCGTCTGAGCGTGAAAGAGATTGTGACGGATTCCCGCGGTACATTAACGACGGAAGTCAAAAATGCACTGAACGAAGGGAGCTCCGGTAACGATCCGCAGGCAACTGATGCTGATAACGCTATTGCCGATGCGGCAGCGCGTGTTCAGGAAGAAACCAAAGGCGCACAGCCTCAGGTGAATCCGAACAGTATGGCAGCGTTAGGTATCGAAGTGGTGGACGTCCGTATCAAGCAGATCAACCTGCCGGCGGAAGTCTCCGAAGCTATCTTCCAGCGTATGCGTGCAGAACGTGAAGCTGTGGCACGTCGTCACCGCTCACAGGGTCTGGAAGAAGCCATGAAGATTCGTGCGGTGGCAGATAAAACCCGTACTGAAATCCTGGCCGAAGCGGAGCGCCAGTCACTCTCCCTGCGTGGTGCGGGTGATGCGGAAGCCGCTAAACTGTTTGCGGATGCATTCAGTCAGGACCCGGATTTCTATGCGTTTATCCGAAGCCTGCGTGCTTATGAGCAAAGCTTCAAACCCGATGGCAACGACATTATGGTGTTAAGCCCGGATACGGATTTCTTCCGTTACATGAAGGCACCGACATCATTGCGTCCGGCTTCAGGCCAGTAAGTCCGGTAACCGCATAACCGGTACTGACAAATCGTCAGCATGCTGATGGTCGCACTCTGATGAATAGAGCCCGCTTAGGCGGGCTTTATTATGGACATAGATCAGGTGACTTTCATAAAGTGGATAAAAAGTGCTGAAAGGGCGGTCATGAGATGCTAGAATCCTTTTTTAAGCAACCAGGTAAAAACGAAATGGGTAAGAACGTTGTCGTATTGGGCACCCAATGGGGTGACGAGGGCAAGGGCAAAATCGTCGACTTGCTGACTGAACGGGCTAAGTATGTTGTTCGTTATCAAGGTGGCCACAACGCGGGTCACACTCTGGTTATCAACGGTGAGAAAACCGTCCTGCATTTAATTCCGTCAGGTATTCTCCGCGAAAACGTCGTCAGCATCATTGCTAACGGTGTTGTACTCGCACCCGATGCACTGCTGAAAGAAATGACTGCACTGGAAGAGCGTGGTATTCCGGTGCGCGAACGTCTGCTGATTTCTGAAGCATGTCCGCTGATCCTGCCTTATCATGTTGCGCTGGATAATGCCCGTGAGAAAGCACGCGGCGCGAAAGCTATCGGCACAACCGGGCGCGGTATCGGACCTGCATACGAAGATAAAGTTGCCCGTCGCGGCCTGCGTGTGGGTGACCTCTTTGATAAAGAAACCTTCGCTCAGAAACTGAAAGAAATCCTTGAGTATCACAACTTCCAGTTAGTGAACTACTACAAAGAGCCTGCGGTTGACTATCAGAAAACCCTGGACGAAATCATGGCAGTTGCGGATATCCTGACCGGTATGGTTGTGGATGTGTCTGATCTGCTGTACAAAGCCACCGTTAACGGTGAGCTGGTTATGTTTGAAGGTGCACAGGGTACACTGCTGGATATCGACCACGGTACCTATCCGTATGTGACCTCTTCAAACACCACTGCCGGCGGTGTTGCCACCGGTTCCGGTTTAGGTCCGCGTTATGTGGATTATGTTCTGGGTATCATCAAAGCTTACTCCACCCGTGTGGGTGCCGGTCCGTTCCCGACCGAACTGTTTGATGAAACCGGTGAATACCTGCGTACCAAAGGCCAGGAGTTCGGTGCAACCACCGGACGCAGCCGTCGTTGCGGCTGGCTGGACATCATTGCTATCCGCCGTGCTGTGCAGATTAACTCCTTGTCAGGGTTCTGCATGACCAAGCTGGATGTGCTGGATGGTCTGAAAGAAGTGAAAGTGTGTGTCGGTTACCGTTTACCGAACGGTGAAATCATTGAAACCACACCACTGGCTGCGGATAACTGGGAAGGCATCGAGCCTATCTATGAAGTGATGCCGGGCTGGACTGAAACCACCTTCGGGGCGAAGAGCCGCGAAGCACTGCCTCAGGCAGCACTGGATTACATCCGCCGCATTGAAGAACTGACAGGCGTTCCTGTTGATATTATTTCAACCGGTCCGGATCGTTCTGAAACGATGATCCTGCGCGACCCGTTCGACGCATAAGATCGTTCAGTTGATACCAGTCAGGGCCGGGCATGTTTGTCCGGCTTTTTGTTTTCTGACGCCGGAATTTCTGACTGCGTGAGCGCAGGAAATCCGGCGTTTTTAACGACAAATTTTGCTTAATAAGCAAAAGACACACATAATGATTATCCATTACTTATCATGTGATCCCCGCGCGGGATAACAGAATTTCCGGGGTAAAATGTGCAGTTAACCAGTTTTACAGATTATGGCTTGCGGGCGCTGATTTATATGGCGTCACTTCCTGATGGTAAAATGACCAGTATTACGGAAGTGACGAATGTCTACGGTGTATCCCGTAACCATATGGTCAAGATAATTAACCAATTGAGCCATTTGGGTTATGTCGAGGCGATTCGCGGCAAAAATGGCGGGATCCGCCTGGGAAAACCTGCTAATACTATAGGTATCGGTGAGGTTGTCCGCGCGCTCGAGCCGTTAACACTGGTGAACTGCAGCGGTGAATTCTGTCACATTACCCCGGCTTGCCGGCTGAAATCGGTACTAAACAAAGCCATACGGGAGTTTCTGCAGGAACTGGATAAACACACGCTCGCTGATATGGTGCAGGACAATCAGCATCTTTATAAATTGTTACTGACGGACGAATAACGCTCGTCAGAAACCACGGAGGATATAATGTCAGTGGAAAAACAATCAAACGACCCTTACCGTGAGCGCGAAGCGGAAAAATACGAATCTCCGATCGCGAGCCGTGAATTTATTCTTGAAACTGTCCGCCGTCACACCAAACCGGTGAGCCGCGACGATATCGCACAGGAACTGGGGATCAGCGGTGAAGAGGCTCAGGAAGCCCTGCGCCGTCGTCTGCGCGCCATGGAGCGTGACGGGCAGCTGGTCTTTACCCGCCGCCAGTGCTACGCCTTACCGGAGCGCCTCGATTTAATTAAAGGCACCGTGATCGGCCATCGTGATGGTTTCGGTTTCCTGCGTGTCGAAGGACAAAAAGACGATCTCTACATCCCGCAGGATCAGATGAAATTATGCATCCACGGGGATGTGATCCTGGTGCAGGTGATGGGGGCCGATCGCAAAGGCCGCCGCGAAGCGCGCGTTGTGCGTGTCGTTGAGCCGAAAACCGGCCAGATTGTCGGCCGTTACTTTACCGAAGAAGGCATGGGATTTGTCGTGCCGGATGACAGCCGCCTGTGCTTTGATATTCTGATCCCGAAAGAGTCGATTAACGGCGCACGGATGGGGAATATCGTGGTAGCGGAACTGACCCGCCGTCCGGGCAAACGGGTGCAGGCGCTCGGTGTTATCACTGAAGTGCTGGGCGAAAAAATGGGCACCAGCATTGCTGTGGATATTGCCCTGCGCAAACATGAAATTCCGTTCACCTGGCCTGAACAGGTGGAACGCCAGGTCGCGGATATCCGCGAGGAAGTGCCGGAATCCGCCAAAAAAGGCCGTGTTGATTTACGCGACCTGCCGCTGGTGACTATCGACGGCGAAGATGCCCGTGACTTTGATGACGCGGTACACTGCGAAGCCAAACGCGGCGGCGGCTGGCGTCTGTGGGTGGCGATTGCTGACGTCAGTTATTATGTGCGTCCGCAGACGGCGCTGGATGATGAAGCCCGCAGCCGGGGAACCTCAGTTTACTTCCCGTCACAGGTTGTACCGATGCTGCCGGAAGTACTGTCGAACGGTGTCTGCTCACTGAACCCGCAGGTTGACCGTCTGTGTATGGTGTGTGAAATGACCATTTCGGCGAAAGGTAAACTCTCCGGTTACCGTTTCTATGAAGCGGTAATGAGTTCACACGCCCGTCTGACCTACACCAAAGTGTGGAAAATCCTCGAAGGTGATGAAGAGCTGCGTGAACACTATGCGCCGCTGGTCAAACATCTGGAAGAGCTGCATAAACTCTATAAAGCACTGGCGGAAGCCCGTGATGAGCGCGGTGCGATTGCCTTTGAATCCGAAGAAGCGAAATTTATTTTCAATGCGGAAAAACGCATTGAACGTATCGAGCCGGTACTGCGCAATGATGCGCATAAACTGATCGAAGAATGTATGATCATGGCGAACGTTGCCGCAGCCCGTTTCGTTGAGAAAAACAATGAACCGGCGCTGTACCGTGTGCATGATCGTCCGAAAGAGGACAGCGTTACCAACCTGCGCACCGTCTTTAATGAGCTGGGTCTGACTCTGCCGGGCGGCCTGACGCCGGAGCCGAAAGATTACGCCCGTGTCATGCTGGAAGTGGCGGAACGTCCGGACCACGAGCTGTTACAGACCATGCTGCTGCGCTCGATGAAACAGGCGATTTATGATCCGGATAACCGCGGCCACTTCGGCCTGGCGTTACCGGCGTATGCCCACTTTACCTCACCGATCCGCCGCTATCCGGATCTGAGCCTGCACCGTGCGATTAAGTACCTGCTGGCAAAAGAGCGCGGCGAGGCAAAATCGCAGACCGGTGCATGGCATTATGATATGCAGAGTATGCTTCAGCTGGGTGAGCACACCTCCATGACGGAGCGCCGTGCCGATGAAGCCACCCGCGATGTGGCGGACTGGCTGAAGTGTGACTTTATGCAGGATCAGGTGGGGAATGTCTTTACCGGGCTTATCACCAGCGTGACCGGTTTCGGCTTCTTTGTCCGCCTCAATGATCTGTTTATCGATGGTCTGGTACACGTATCAACACTTGATAACGATTACTACCGCTACGATAATGTCGGCCAGCGTCTGATTGGTGAATCGTCCTCAAATGTGTACCGCCTGGGTGATGAAGTTGAAATCCGGGTGGAAGCCGTGCATATGGATGAGCGCACCATTGATTTCGCGCTGATTTCGACCACCCGCCGTGCCCGTAATGAAGGCAAAACCGCGAGAACCCGGGCGAAAGCCGGTGACAGAGGGGACAAGCGCCGGGACGGTAAGAAAGCTGATCCGCGCCGTGACAAAAACTTCGAACCGGACAGCACGTTCCGCAAGAAGAAAAAAGAGGACGGCCCGAAAGCACCGAAAAGTAAGAAGTCAGCACGGACCAAAAAAATAGAGGCCAATATAAAGGCGAAACGCGCGAAGAAAAAAGCTGCGAAGTAACTGCTTTTGGTTTATATCTTCCCGTAATGAGGCGGTAACGCCTCATTACGCTTATTGTCCCGCAACAAACGGAACGTTATGAGTGAAATTATTTATGGTATCCACGCCGTGGATGCTCTGCTGGCGCGTGATCCCAGCCGTTTTCTTGAAGTTTTTGTTTTAAAAGGACGTGAAGACCGCCGTCTGACTCCGGTTGTGCATGCTCTGGAAGCCGCGGGTGTCCGCGTCCAGGTGGCCAGCCGTCAGTGGATGGACGGCCAGACCGAAGGGGCTGTTCATCAGGGTATTATCGCCAAAGTCAAAGGCGGCCGTCAGTATCAGGAGCAGGATCTGCCTGATCTGCTGGCAGAGCATGAAACACCGTTTCTGCTGGTGCTCGACGGCGTGACTGATCCGCACAACCTCGGTGCCTGTCTGCGTACCGCAGATGCCGCCGGTGTGCATGCGGTGATCATTCCGAAAGACCGTTCCGCGCAGCTGAATGCGACAGCGAAAAAAGTCGCGTGCGGCGCGGCGGAAAGCGTACCGCTTATCCGTGTCACTAACCTGGCCCGCACACTGCGTCAGCTGAAAGACGAAAATATCTGGGTTGTCGGCACGGCCGGTGAAGCGACTCATGATCTGTATCAGAGCAAAATGACCGGCCCGGTGGCGCTGGTGATGGGTGCGGAAGGAGAAGGCATGCGCCGCCTGACCCGCGACCTGTGCGATGAACTGATCAGCATTCCGATGGCCGGGGCGGTATCCTCCCTGAATGTCTCGGTGGCAACAGGCGTCTGCCTGTTTGAGGCCGTGCGCCAGCGCGGAAAATAATCCCGCATCACACACTTATTACCTTGTCTTTTGAGGCGGGTATGAGTATAGTTATGCGTCAAATTTTTCAGCCGCACTTAAACAAGTTCCTTGCCTCTCAGGGTTGCGGTTGCCCGGACAGGAGGCTAATAATCCGTAAGGAGCACTACTAATGCGTCATTACGAAATCGTCTTCATGGTTCATCCGGACCAGAGCGAACAAGTACCGGCAATGATCGAGCGTTATAAAACTGCTATTACTAACGCAGAAGGTCAGATCCACCGTCTCGAAGACTGGGGTCGTCGCCAACTGGCTTACCCAATCAACAAACTGCACAAAGCACACTACGTTCTGCTGAACGTTGAAGCTCCGCAGGAAGTGATTGACGAGCTGGAAACTATTTTCCGCTTCAATGATGCCGTTATCCGCAGCATGGTTATGCGCGTTAAGCACGCGGTGACTGAACCTTCTCCAATGGTTAAAGCGAAAGACGAACGTCGCCCGCGCGACATGTCTGACGACGTTGAAGAAAATGATGAAGCTGAGGAAACTGAAGAGTAATAACGGTGTCCGCTAACCGTCTGGTGTTATCCGGCACAGTGTGCAGGGAACCCACCCGGAAAGTCAGCCCGGCCGGAATTCCGCATTGTCAGTTTGTGCTTGAGCACCGCTCACAACAGCAGGAAGCCGGACTTACCAGGCAGGCATGGTGCAGAATGCCCGTGGTTGCCAGCGGACAGACGATCCAAACCATTACTCGCAGTATAACGGTCGGCAGTCAGATAACCGTTCACGGATTCATCAGTACCCATCAGGGGCGAAATGGATTATCGAAACTGGTTCTTCATGCCGAACATATTGAATTGATAGATTCTGGAGACTAGCCATATGGCACGTTATTTCCGTCGTCGTAAATTCTGCCGTTTCACCGCAGAAGGCGTTCAAGAGATTGATTATAAAGACATCGCTACGCTGAAAAACTATATCACTGAAAGTGGTAAAATCGTACCAAGCCGTATCACCGGTACCAGTGCGAAATATCAGCGTCAGCTCGCTCGTGCTATCAAGCGTGCACGCTACCTGTCTTTACTGCCTTACACTGATCGTCATCAGTAATCGGCACAGTCCATTAATGACTTTAAGAGGATAAGGTAATGCAAGTTATTCTGCTTGATAAAGTAGCAAACCTGGGCAGCCTGGGCGACCAGGTAAATGTTAAATCTGGTTATGCACGTAACTTCTTAGTACCGCAAGGTAAAGCAGTTCCTGCAACCAAGAAAAACATCGAATTCTTCGAAGCGCGCCGCGCAGAACTGGAAGCTAAATTAGCTGACGTTCTGGCAGCAGCACACGCTCGCGCAGAGAAAATCAATGCCCTGGGCGTTGTGACTCTGTCTTCCAAAGCGGGTGACGAAGGTAAACTGTTCGGTTCTGTCGGTACCCGTGACATCGCTGATGCTGTAACTGCAGCCGGCGTTGAAGTGGCGAAAAGCGAAGTTCGTCTGCCAAACGGCGTTCTGCGTACTCTGGGTGATCACGAAGTTCACTTCCAGGTTCACAGCGACGTGTTTGCAGAACTGAATGTGAAGATTGTTGCTGAGTAATCTCTGATTACACGGTAAATATCTTTGAAAGACGCTGGCTCAGGCCAGCGTTTTTTTATGCGATAAAACAACCCCTTAAGAGCGACGGTAACTGCCGTCTTTCTGTCGTTTAAAGGTGACGGACTGCCCGTTGGCCTTATCAATTCTCAGCACTGATACCGTGTTTCCCTTTCCTTTGGTCACGCTGATTTTATCCCCGGATTCCACCTGATTCAGCGGTTTCTGCGGCCCTTCAACCGCCGTCATGCGGAATAAGTCATCGACCGGCAATCCGTTGCTGCGAAATACCTGAGCTAATGTCTGACCTTTTTTGAGGGTGAAACGCAGTGTACTGTCCTGTACAGGTGCGGGAACCTGTTCTGCGCTGGCCGGAGGTTCTGCGATAACGGGCTGGGGAGCCGGTCCGGTGTTCAGTGCGCCCGGCGGGAGATTATCCGGCAACGGTAAATCCGGAGTATCAGCTGCGGTATCCGGTGGTGTACCGGTCTGCTCTGCTATCAGGTCACCGAGCGGATCAGCCGGTGGCGTCAGCGTGATATTCTGCGAAGGCACGATCACCGGGGGCTTCTGTGCGGCAGGCCAGAATATCAGGACAAGCATGACAATCAGCGCAATAGCGGTGATGGCGTAAAGATGGCGCTTTGGCAGTAGTCTCATCAGAATCTCCCGCTGTTCAGCATGAATAATTATCCTCCGGTATTGTTCCAGTGTAGCAGCAGACGTACTGAAATTATTCGGAATTAGTCTTGTTTTATAAATTGATTAGTCTTGTCTTATAAATTGATTGTGCTGCTTTCCGGTAATCGCAGGGTTGCATCAGCTTTCACTGATTATCGGGTTTACCGGGGTACATCCTGCTGTTATGCTTATCCGTCTTATTTATTAATCAGGTATCTCTCATGACACAACCGACTTTTGACACGATGGAAGCACAGGCAAGCTACGGAATCGGCTTACAAATCGGCCAGCAATTACAGGAATCAGGACTGAGCGGATTAGTACCGGAAGCCATTCTGGCCGGTATCACTGATGCACTGGAAAATAATCAGCCTGCTGTGGCGGTGGATGTTCTGCATCGTGCCTTGCGTGAAATGCATGAGCGTGCTGATGCTGTCCGCAATGAAAAACAGGCTGAACTGGTCAAAGACGGAATGCGTTTCCTGGAAGAGAATGCGAAGAAAGAGGGCGTTTCCACTACTGAAAGCGGCCTGCAGTTCTCTGTCATCAATCAGGGCGACGGTGCGATCCCGGCGCGTACTGACCGTGTCCGTGTTCACTACACCGGTCGTCTGATCGACGGTACTGTGTTTGACAGCTCTGTACAGCGCGGCCAGCCTGCTGAATTCCCGGTAAACGGCGTGATCGCTGGCTGGATTGAAGCACTGACCCTGATGCCGGTCGGCTCCAAGTGGGAACTGTATATCCCGAGCAACCTGGCGTACGGTGAGCGTGGTGCCGGTGCAGCAATTCCGCCGTACAGCACACTGGTATTCGAAGTGGAGCTGCTGGAGATCCTGTAATACTCTCTTTGCAGACAAAAACAGAATATGCGAAATGGCCGGTTTTCACCGGCCATTTTTATTTCTATACTCAGGTCTCCGGAGACGTGAACAGGATTACGACGCGACTCACTAACCGTTCTGTGAAAGAGGTGAAGGATGCTCAATCAAATTTGTCTGCTGGCCCGGCGGGCGGGCGACGCAATCATGGATATCTATCATCATCCCGACACACTGACCATCTCCGCCAAAGCGGATAACTCCCCTTTAACCGCCGCGGATTTAGCCGCGCACCACATCATCGTGCAGGAACTGAACGCCCTGACACCGGATATCCCGGTGCTTTCAGAGGAAGATCCGCAGCCGTGGTCTGAGCGGCAGCACTGGACTCAATACTGGCTGGTGGACCCGCTTGACGGCACCAAAGAGTTTATCAGCCGCAACGGTGAATTTACGGTCAATATTGCCCTGATTTCCGGCGGCGTGCCCGTGCTGGGTGTGGTGTATGCGCCGGTACCGGATATTCTCTATCTGGCGGAAGGTAAACACGCCTGGCGCGAGCGGGGCGGGCAGCGGATGGCGATCAAAGTGGTTAATACGGATCTGCCGATGGTGGTGATCAGCCGCTCACATCAGGATGCGGAACTGGCGGATTATCTGGAACAGCTGGGGCCGCACGAAACCCGGGCTATCGGCTCATCCCTTAAGTTCTGTCTGGTGGCAGAAGGCAAAGCCCAGCTCTATCCGCGCTTTAATCCGACCCATATCTGGGATACAGCAGCAGGACATGCCGTCGCACTCGCGGCGGGAGCGCATATCACTGACTGGAGTGGTAAAACGCTCGACTATACACCGCGTGAATCACTGATAAACCCGGGATTCCGTGTCAGCAGTTTCTGATTGCCATTTTATTCCTGAATAACAGTGTAATTTGCATGGTTATGCAAATTACACTGGCTTTTCTCCACCCGGAAAATCTCCTGCCTGATAATGTCATTTCCTGTATTTCACCCTGAAATTATTTATAAAACTTATAGTAATTATGAGGTTATTATTTCACTTTTATAGTGTGACGGGGATCGTTTTTCGTGATGATTTGTGAAGTAAGTCGTAGTGAAGTGTCATTTTATGTAAAAATAGTGATTAAATCATTTGATTAATGAACCCGGGTGATAGAATCAGGTCATACCTTAGGCATGAAAGAAAAGGTAAAGGGGAGGACATAAGTACGATGAAAATTTTCGCCCGTTACAACCCGGCTCAGATCGCCCGCTACGTGAAGACATTATTCCGCGGCCGCCTGTATATACAGGGAATGGGCGCGTTTGAATTTGACTACGGCAAGATTTTACCGCCGAAAATCAGAGACAAACGCCATCTGAGTGCAATGAGTGAAATTAATCAGCAGGTATCGTTGCTGCAGGCGCAGCTGGCATAAATCACAATACCTGACTGATTGAAGAAGGGTTAGTTTTACGGTTTTTGGTGCTGTTCGCCGTGTGCCACGTCAGACTGACCCTCTTTACTGCTTTCCGCCGCTGACGGACGCGGCATTACCGGTGTATCCGCAATACGTGTGACCAGCAGCTGGTCAATCTTGTAGTTATCGATATCCACCACTTCAAATTTGTAGCCTGAGAATTTCACGTAATCTGTCCGTTTCGGGATGCGACGCAGTTTGTACATCAGGAACCCGGCGATGGTTTCATAATTGCTGTCATCCGGGAACTCATCGATATCCAGCACCCGCTGTACATCCTCAATGGGGGTGCCGCCCTCAATCAGCCAGGAATTTTCATCACGGGCAACAATCTGTTCTTCCTGCCCCTGACCGACCAAATCCCCCATCAGCGTAATCATCACATCATTGATAGTGATGACACCCATCACCATGGCGTATTCATTCAGAATGATAGCGAAGTCTTCCCCGGCATTTTTAAAGCCTTCCAGGGTGTCTGATAGGCTCAGCGTATCCGGTATCATCAGTGCCGGGCGGATCTGCACGCCTTCGCGCAGGTTCAGGCTCTGACCGTTCAGTACGCGGTTCAGCAGATCTTTGGAATCGACATAGCCGAGCACATGATCCAGACCGCCGTCACACACCAGGAATTTCGAATGCGGCTGCGTGGAGATCTTCTCTTTGATGCTCTCTTCGTTTTCCTGTTTGTCGAAATAGACCACGCTCTCGCGGGAAGTCATGGCTGACGGTACAGTCCGGGATTCCAGCTCAAACACGTTTTCGATCAGTTCGTGTTCCTGCTTGCGCAGCACACCGGCCACGGCACCCGCTTCCACCACCGCGTAAATATCATCAGAAGTGATATCTTCATTACGGGCCAGCGGAATTTTGAATAATTTAAAGAACAGGTTAGATAACCCGTTAAACAGCCAGGCCAGCGGACGCAGGACTGTCAGGCAAAAACGCATCGGCTGGACAATCCGGATGGCGACCGCTTCCGGTTTGATCATGCCGAGACGTTTCGGAGTCAGATCTGCCAGCAGGATAAACATGGAGGTCACGATAATAAATGACAGTATTGAGCCGAGCTGTTGTGCTGCGGCATCGGCCATAAAATTGCCGAACAGGGTGCGGAGTGCCGGTGAAAAGGCAGATTCGCCGACAATACCGGCGAGGATAGCCACGGCGTTCAGGCCGATTTGCACGACGGTGAAGAACATTCCCGGTGCTTCCTGTAAACGGAGCACGTGGGCGGCATTGGTATTGCCTTCGTCAATCATGACTTTGAGTTTGATACGCCGTGAGGCGGCAAGCGATATTTCAGATAACGAAAAGAATGCGCTGATCGCGCACAGTAACAGGACGATTAATAAACTATTTAACATATAAGTTCCGAATGGCCGGCACGATTGCCTCTTGGCACGCTGTTCTTGATTATGCGTGGCGACCGGTTATTTTAGATATATAGAGCATAAGTATCGGATATAAAAAAAGAAAGGCGCACAGAGCATCCAATTTGTCTGTGCGCGGATGTGCAGTATAGCACCGGAACGGGAAAAACGACTAGTTTCTCAGCGAAGGCGGCAGACAAACACCGATCCCGCCGAGCCCGCAATAGCCTTCCGGGTTCTTATCCAGATATTGCTGGTGGTAATCCTCAGCCACATAAAACGGGCCGAGAGGGCGGATGGCCGTGGTGATACTGCGGCTGTCCTGACTTTCATTCATCGCCTGCTGATATTGCTCACGCGAAGCAAGGGCCTGCACGCGCTGGCTGTCAGACTGGGTATAAATCGCAGAACGGTATTGTGATCCGATATCGCCGCCCTGTTTCATGCCCTGTGCCGGGTCGTGGTTTTCCCAGAACAGGCGCAGCAGATCGGCATAGCTGATGACGGACGGGTCATAGACCACCCGGACTGCTTCGGCATGTCCGGTTCTGCCGGTGCAGACATCGTCGTAGGTCGGGTTCTTTGTTGTACCGCCGGTATACCCGGCAGTCGTGCTGTACACACCCGGCTGTTGCCAGAACAGACGCTCCACGCCCCAGAAACAGCCCATGGCGAAATACGCGGTATCAAAGCCGTCAGGCACATGGTTCACATCATGGCCGGTCACGGTATGGCGCGGGCTGATAGTCAGCGCCACGGCGCTGTCAGGCAGTGCATCGGCGGCGGAAACAGGAGATACAATGGTATCCTGCGGGTATTGAGTGGTGTTTTGTGTCATTTGCGGTGGCTCCTGTTTTAAGAATAATCGGTGCATTATCAGCAGATTTCAGGTTATTTATCTTATGTATCTATAGTAAACTTCAAATAATTTTCATTTATACCCTTATTCATTCACATTGCAGGTTCGCTGGCTGTATCCTGAATGAATAAGGGTATATCTCAGTCAAATTTCAGAAATTCAGGAGTTGATGTGATCCGATACCCTCTTGTTTGTGTTGTCGCTGTGTCTCTCACATCCCCTCTGGCATATAGTGCAAATCTTCGCTTAAAAGTGGAAGGGCTCGACGGGCAACTTGAAAAAAATGCAAGAGTCCAGCTTTCCACCATCACGACCGATGAAGTCGTGGCTGACGGCCGTTTTCGTGCCAGGGTGGAAAAAGCCATCAAAGAAGGGCTTCGTCCGCTGGGGTATTATGAGCCGGTAATCACGTTTGATTATCAGGATAATACACCACCTGCACGTCCGGTATTGTATGCCCGGGTGGTTCCGGGGGAACCGGTTAAAATTGCCGGAGTTACCGTGGATATCGAAGGTGCGGCAAAAACTGATCCGGCGTTCAAAAAATTTATTACTAAAAATACACCGGAAACCGGGACTGTCGTCAATCACGGCGAGTACGAAAGTTTTAAAAGCGGATTATCCGGGCTGGCCTTAAAACGCGGCTATTTTGATGCGGAGATGGAAAAAAGCCAGCTCGGCATTGCCCTTTCCCGTCACGCGGCCTACTGGGACTTTGTGTTTAACAGTGGCAAACGATACCGTTTCGGTAAGGTAAATTACCAGGGATCGCAAATCAGAGATGACTATCTGGAAGGTCTGGTACCCTTTAAAGAGGGCGATTACTACACCTCGGAACAGCTGGCGGAATTTAACCGTCTGCTGGCGGAAACCGGCTGGTTCCAGTCAGCGATTGTGACCCCGGACATTGCAAAAGCGCGGGAGGATAACAGCGATTATCTGACTATGGACGCCTCGTTTACGCCGCGCGCGCAGAACTTCGTTGAGCTGGGTGGTGGTTTTGCCACCGATGTGGGGCCGCGTGTTCAGGCGAAATGGAATAAGCCGTGGGTGAATTCAAGAGGCCACAGCCTGACCTCCAGTATCAGTCTGTCCGCACCGGAACAGATTATTGATACCTCTTACCGTATCCCGCTCAGGGTTAATCCGATCGAGCAGTATTATGCTGTCTCCGGCGGGTATAAACGGACCGATCTGAATGATACCAAAGCCGATACCGCCACCGTCAGTGTTTCCCGTAACTGGGATTTATCCACCGGCTGGCAGTACGGCATCAATATGCGCTGGAGTCTCAGCCACTTTACCCAGGCGGATATCACGAACACCACTATGCTGCTCTATCCGGGCGTGAATGTCAGCCGCGTCCGTTCGCGGGGCGGGATGATGCCGTCCTGGGGGGACAGTCAGCGTTACTCGGTGGATGTTTCCAATGAAATGTGGGGTTCGGATGTGGATTTTTCCATTTTCCGCGCCCGTAACGTCTGGATACGGACACCGTGGGATGGCCACCGCTTTGTGATGCGCGGCAATCTCGGCTGGATTGAAACCAATAATTTCGACAAAGTCCCGCCGGATCTGCGTTTCTTCGCCGGTGGTGATGGCAGCATTCGTGGTTATCGTTACAACAAAATCTCACCGGAAGATGCTGACGGCAAACTGACCGGCGGTTCGCGGATGGTCGTCGGTTCGCTGGAATATCAGTACAACGTGACCGGTGACTGGTGGGGTGCGGTGTTTGTTGACAGCGGTGAAGTGGTGAATGATATCAAACGAAGTAATTTCAAAACCGGTGCCGGTGTCGGGGTGCGCTGGGCATCGCCGGTCGGGCCAATCAAGTTTGACCTTGCCGCGCCGGTAGGGGATGACCAGACGAAAAATATCCAGTTTTATATCGGCTTGGGGGCAGAACTCTGATGAAATGGCTGAAGTATCTGAAGTGGCCGGCAATCATTCTGCTGGTACTTATCCTGATGATTGGCGGTACACTCGGCTGGGTACTGGGTACACAATCCGGGCTGCACTTTGCCCTGAATCTCGCGCCGCGTATGGTATCCGGCCTGACTATCGGCCAGGTTGAGGGCGATCTGCGTAATCTGACCCTGAAACAGGTGAAGTACACCATGCCCGGTATTGATGTCAGTGTGGATAAGGTTGATCTGGCGTTGCGCCTGAGCTGCCTGAAAGACATGACACTCTGTGTTGAAAACCTCAGCACGGACGGCACGCGGGTTGCTGTCGATACGGCAAAACTGCCGCCGTCAGAAGAAACCCCGCCGTCAGAGCCGCTGACAGAGCTGAATGCACCGCTGACCATTTTCCTTGATTCGCTTTCCGTGACTGACACACAGGTTACCGTGGATGATATGGCGGTGAATCTGGATACTTTCCGTACCGCCATGACCTGGCAGGGCGATCAGCTGACGCTGAAACCAACGGTGATTAATGCCCTTTCTGTTGTGCTGCCGAAAAGTGACCCGGCTGCGGCAGAAGAGCCGGCACCGGCAACGGATGCACCGGAGAAGCCGTTAGGTGAAACCATCAGTGAGATTTTTGCTCAGCCGATGCTGGCAGAACTGCCGGAGGTTATTCTTCCGCTGAATATCTCAGTGGAAGGTATTTCCGGTGAGAACTGGCAGGTGAGCGGTGATGCACCGGTAACGCTCAATTCCCTGCATCTGGCGCTGTTTAACAAAGGTCAGGTGCTGACCCTCAGTGATCTGTCTGCGGATGCGCCACAGGGTAATATCGCGATCAGCGGGGAAGTGGCACTCAGCGAAAAATGGCCGGTGGCGCTGTCTGTCAAAGGCCATGTCCGTGATTTTGATGAGTTCAGCGGGCAGGATCTTGATCTCAGCCTGAACGGCGGACTGCTGGATGAACTGAAACTGGCGCTGGCGCTGAAAGGGCCGGTTAATGCCACGCTGGATGCACAAACCAATCTGACACAGGCCGATCTGCCGCTGCTGCTGACGCTGGAAAGTCAGAAAGTCAGCTGGCCGCTGACCGGAGAGGCGGACTATCAGCTTGATGGTGTGAAACTGCGTCTTAACGGAAAAGTAAGCGGTTACGATCTCTCCCTGCGTTCAGATATCAAAGGTAAGGACATCCCGCCCGCTCTGCTGACCCTGGATGCCAAAGGGAATACAGAGCAGCTTAATCTTACCCGCCTGCGTCTGAATGCGTTACAGGGCTTTGCGGAAGTGACCGGGGTGGCGGACTGGCAGAAAGCTATCAGCTGGCAGGCGGTGCTGACGCTTTCCGGCCTGAATACCGCAAAAGCTTATCCGGAGTGGCCGGCCAAAGTGGACGGTAAAATCAGTACCCGGGGCAGCCTGTACGGCGGTAACTGGGAGCTTGAAATCCCGGATATCACCCTTGACGGCAAAGTGAAAACCTATCCGCTGAAAGCGCGCGGTAATGTGAAAGGTAACGCGGGCGGTCAGTGGACGATCCCTGATCTGAAACTGGCGCTGGGTAACAATAAACTGGATGTCCGCGGACAGCTGGCGGATAACTGGAAGCTGGATGCCGATATCAATGCTCCGGCGCTCGGCGGGCTGGTTCCGGGCCTGGCGGGAACCATCAAAGGGAAGCTTAATGTCCGCGGTAATATGGAAAAACCGCAGATCCTTGCCGATCTGACGGTTAACAGCCTGAAATGGCAGAACGATCTGTCCGTGGCGGATGCCAAAATCAAAGGGGATATCACTTCTGCGGAACAGATCAAAGGTCAGTTGGATGTCACTGTGAATCAGCTGAAACAGGCGGATCTGGTGATCAGCAATCTGACCCTGAATGCCAAAGGCACAGAAGCGCAGCATCAGCTGAAACTGACCATGAAAGGCGAACCGGTCTCGGCACAGCTGATGCTGAACGGCGGATTTGATCGTAAAACCGAAACCTGGAAAGGCACGCTGAATAATACCCGCTTTGACACACCGGTGGGTGAGTGGTCACTCAGTAAGGCGATGGCACTGACCTACCTGAATGAAAAACAGGAAGTGACCATCGGCACCCATTGCTGGGTGAATCCGGATGCCCGTATCTGTGTGCCGAAACCGATCACTGCCGGGGCTTCCGGTAATGCGTCTGTTGCCCTTGAACGTTTTGACCTGGCGATGATTAAACCGTTCCTCGGCCAGGATACCCGGCTGGACGGCGTATTCAGCGGTAATGCCAATGTCCGCTGGTTTGCGGACGGTTCACAGCCGGTGATTGATGCATCCCTGAAAGGTAACGGTGTGAAGGTGGTGCAGAACCTCGACGGCACGAATCTGCCGGTCGCGTTTGATACCCTGACACTGACCGCCGCCATGAAAAACGGCAAACTGAATCTTCAGTGGCTGATTGCCATTGCCGGTAACGGGAAGATTAACGGTAATGTCCAGATTACTGATCTGGAAAAACGCCGTCAGCTGAGCGGCAATGTCGGTATCGATAATATCTCGCTGGATCTGCTGAAACCGCTGCTCGGCAAAGGCGATAAAGCCACCGGGCGGCTGAATGCCGCGCTGCGTCTGGGCGGTAACGCGGCATCGCCGCTGCTGTTTGGTCAGCTGGGATTATCTGACCTCGCGGTCAGCGGCCGTCTGCTGCCGTTCGATATCACGACCGGCGGACTGAATGTGAATTTCGACGGCGCCCGCTCTGATCTCAGCGGAAACATCAAAACACCGGAAGGGTATCTCAACCTCAGCGGTAATGCGGACTGGCGCAGAATGGATGCCTGGAGTGCGAAGATTTTTGCACAGGGTGACAAACTGCGTGTTTCCTTGCCGCCGATGGTGCGGATTGATGTCAGCCCGGATCTGGTCTTTGAGGCCACGCCGTCAATGCTGAAACTGGATGGTACGGTCAATATTCCGTGGGCACGGATCACGGTGCATGAAGTCCCGGATTCCGCTGTCAGCGCCACATCCGATGAAGTGATGCTGGATGACAACTTACAGCCAATCCGTGAGAAACCGACCAGTATTCCGATCCTGAGTAATCTGCGTATCCATATCGGTGATGATGTGCTGCTGGATGCTTTTGGTCTGAAAGCAAAACTGACCGGGGATCTGAAAGTCGCTCAGGACAAGCAGGGGCTGGGACTGAACGGCCAGGTGGATATTCCGCGCGGACGCTTCCATGCTTACGGGCAGGATCTGCTGGTGCGCAAAGGTCAGATCCTGTTCTCCGGTCCTGCTGACCAGCCGTTCCTCAATCTGGAAGCGATCCGTAACCCGGATAACACCGCCGACGGCGTGATTGCGGGTGTCCGGGTGACCGGGCTTGCTGACAGACCGAAAGTGGAAATATTCTCTGATCCGGCGATGTCCCAGGAAAATGCGCTCTCTTACCTGCTGCGTGGTGAGGGGCTGGATACCGGGGATGCGGACAGCTCGCAGATGACCTCCATGCTGATCAGCCTCGGTGTGGCACAAAGCGGGCAGTTAGTCGGAAAAATCGGTGAGACATTCGGTATTTCGGATCTGGCGCTGGATACCCAGGGTGTGGGCGATAAGTCGCAGGTTGTGGTCAGCGGTAAGATAACCAATGATCTGCAGGTAAAATATGGTGTCGGTATATTTGACTCCTTAGCGACCTTAACGTTACGCTATAGGTTAATGCCCAGGTTATATCTGGAAGCGGTGTCTGGTGTTAACCAGGCGATCGATCTGCTTTATCAGTTTGAGTTTTAATATATGCGAGTGATCGTTTATGGCAGTTTGCGGCAGAAACAGGGCAACCATCATTGGATGACCTATGCCGCCCTGCTGGGAGAATATACGCTTGAAGGCTATGACCTGTATGATTTGGGACACTATCCTGCGGTGGTGCCGGGAACCGGTTCGATCGAATGTGAAGTGTACCGGATCTCCTCGTCGATCCTGACTGAGCTGGATGAATTAAAAAAAGATGGTCAGGATTACCGGCGTGAACTGGTTTCAACGCCGTACGGCAGTGCCTGGATTTACTTATATCAGCGTCCGGTGGACGGACTGGTGAAGATAAATTGCGGGGACTGGCTGAAACGGCACGAGGAAGCAGACCCGGAAAGCGAATGATTTCCCTGTGAATAAAAAAACCGCTGTGAAAACAGCGGTTTTTTTTGTCTCTGAAACGGACTGCGGATTATTTTTTAGCAGCGCGTTCGAAAGAAGCGATGATTTCAGCTTTTGCTGCTGCGGCATCTTCCCAGCCGTCAACTTTCACCCATTTGCCTTTTTCGAGATCTTTGTAGTGCTCGAAGAAGTGCGTGATCTGAGCTTTCAGCAGTTCAGGCAGATCGTTCACATCATTGATGTGATCGTATTCTTTGCTCAGTTTGGTGTGCGGAACCGCAACCAGTTTGGCATCTTCACCTGATTCGTCAGTCATTTTCAGCACGCCGACAGGACGGCAGCGGATCACTGAACCCGGCTGTAACGGATACGGAGTCGGTACCAGCACGTCTACCGGGTCACCATCCAGAGATAAGGTGTGGTTGATGTAACCGTAGTTGCACGGGTAGAACATGGCGGTTGACATGAAACGGTCAACAAACAGTGCGCCGGATTCTTTATCAACTTCATATTTAATCGGATCTGCGTTGGCAGGGATTTCGATAACAACATAGATATCTTCCGGCAGATCTTTACCTGCAGGAACATTATTCAGGCTCATGAACGGATTCCTTAATCTTCAGAACAAATAGCGTGGCGGATATTATAACGAAAAAAAGGCGGTGGTATACCGCCTTTTCCTTCTCTTACTCTTGCTTACTTCCCGTTTTCGTCCGGGAATTCCGCCATAAAGCTTTCTGCTTTCTCTACCATTGAGCGGGTACCGACAAAGTACGGTGAACGCTGGTGGAGTTTTTCCGGAATGATATCGAGGATGCGGTTCTTACCGTCACTCGCTTTACCGCCTGCCTGTTCCGCGAGGAATGACATCGGGTTGCACTCGTACAGCAGGCGCAGTTTGCCGCTCGGATGGCTTGCGGTGCTCGGATAGATGTAGATCCCGCCCTTGAGCAGGTTGCGGTGGAAATCCGCTACCAGCGAGCCGATATAACGGGTGGTGTACGGGCGATCTGTTGCAGGATCTTCTTCCTGGCAGTATTTGATGTATTTTTTCACGCCGACAGGGAAACGGATGTAGTTCCCTTCGTTGATGGAATACATTTTGCCGTTCTCCGGGAATTTCATATCAGCCTGACACAGGCAGAACACACCCAGGGACGGATCATAGGTGAAGGCGTGCACACCGTTACCGGTTGTGTAAACCAGCATGGTGGAGGAGCCGTAAACCACGTAACCGGCAGCGACCTGGCGGTTGCCCGGCTGGAGGAAGTCAGCTTCGGTGACCGGCTGGCCCAGCGGGGTGATACGGTGATAAATAGAGAAAATAGTACCGACTGACACATTCACATCAATGTTGGATGAGCCGTCGAGCGGGTCCATCAGAACCACATATTTGGCGTTTTCCGCACGGCCGCCTTCAAAAACAACAATGTCGTCTTCTTCTTCAGAGGCAATACCGGCAACTTCACCACGGGCTTTCAGCGCGGCTTTCAGTTTCTCGTTGGCGTAAAGATCCAGTTTCATCTGGACTTCGCCCTGCACGTTTGAGATACCATTAGTACCAAGGATATCAACCAGCCCGGCTTTGTTGATATCACGGTGAATAATCTTAGCGCCTAACTTAATCGCGGAGAGGAGTGCAGTCAGTTCTCCGGTGGCGTGAGAAAAGTCCTGCTGTTTTTCGACGATAAATTCGCCTAATGTTTTCATGACGTACGTCCTGAAGTGGGTGAAATAAAAGTATTACGAAAGCGGTTGCCCGTAAACGCGGGTGCAAGTTTAGCCAAAGAAAATCATAATTGATAGGCTAATCCGTTTCAGTTCTTTTGAGAGATGGTTAGAATAGTGACCAACGTCATGCTATTGGATAAAAAATAATGCATATTCATATTCTCGGTATCTGCGGCACCTTCATGGGCAGCCTGGCTATCCTGGCCCGCGCACAGGGGCACAAAGTGACCGGCTCGGATCAGAATGTCTACCCGCCGATGAGTGATTTACTGACAGAACAGGGGATCGAACTGATCACCGGTTACGACCCGGCACAACTGACGCCGCGTCCGGATATGGTGGTGATCGGCAATGCCATGAAGCGCGGAAATCCGTGTGTTGAAGCGGTGCTGAACCAGGGAATTCCTTACACCTCCGGCCCGCAGTGGCTGCATGACCATGTCTTACCGGAGCGCTGGGTGCTGGCGGTTGCCGGGACTCACGGGAAAACCACCACTGCCGGTATGCTGGCCTGGATTCTGGAAGACTGCGGTTATCAGCCGGGCTTCCTGATCGGTGGTGTTCCGGGGAACTTTGATGTTTCTGCCACACTGGGTAACAGTCCGTTCTTTGTTATCGAAGCCGATGAATATGACTGTGCATTCTTTGATAAACGCTCGAAATTTGTGCATTACAGCCCGCGTACACTGCTGCTCAATAACCTCGAATTTGATCACGCGGATATCTTTGAAAACCTCGCGGCGATTGAAAAACAGTTCCATCATCTGGTGCGTGTGGTGCCGGGTGACGGCAAAATTATTGCCCCGGCTCAGGATGCCAATCTGAAACAGGTACTCAGTATGGGCTGCTGGAGTGAAGAAGAGTATACCGGCGATAATGCCCGCTGGCAGGCAGAGAAAATCACTAATGACTGTGGTGAGTTCGATGTGCGTTATGACGGCGAAATCAGCGGCCGTGTGACCTGGGGACTGGTGGGCGAGCATAATATGCAGAACGCCCTGATGGCGGTTGCTGCCGCACATCACGTCGGTGTGCCGGTGGCGGAAGCCTGCCGTGCTCTGGGTCAATTTATCAACGCCCGCCGCCGTCTCGAGCTGCGCGGTCAGGTAAACGGTATCAGTATCTACGATGACTTTGCGCATCACCCGACAGCGATTCTGGCCACATTACAGGCACTGCGCAGTAAGGTCGGGGGTACAGCCCGTATTCTCGTGGTACTGGAACCGCGCTCAAACACCATGAAGATGGGGATCAGCAAAGACGATATCGCACCTGCGCTGGGTCGTGCGGATGAAGTGTTTATCTTCCAGCCGGCAGATATTCCGTGGCTGGTCAGTGAAATTACCGAGCGTTGTGTGCAGCCGGCTTACTGGACCGGAGACCCGGACGCACTGGTCAATATGGTGGCCGGACATGCTCAGCCGGGCGATCATATCCTGGTGATGAGCAACGGCAGCTTTGGCGGTATCCACGATAAACTGCTGGAAAAGCTGAAGTAATCTGACAGCTGAGAATTTGAAAGCTGAGAATGTAAAAACTGAGAATTTAAAAACTAAGAAAAAAAACCGCGCGGGACATCAGTACCGCGCGGTTTTTGTATGATTAACGGCGGATTACAGTTCCTGTTCGAACAGGGCAAGAATCGCTTCGTAAAGCTGTTCTGTGGTGAAATCTTTGGCCGGTGTCGAGAAAATGGTGTCATCCCCGGCGATACTGCCGAGAATACCCTCGGATTTGCCGATGGAATCCAGCAGACGGGCAATCAGCTGCGCTGCACCCGGACTGGTACGGATAACCACCACCGAGTCATTGTAATCAATATCCAGCACCAGGTTTTTTAACGGGCTGGTGGCTGTCGGAACACCCAGTTCCGCAGGCAGACAGTAAACCATTTCCATTTTTGCGTTACGGGTGCGGACAGCACCGAACTTGGTCAGCATCCTGGAAATCTTGGACTGATTAATATTCTCAAAGCCCTCTTCCTGCAGGGCGGTGACAATCTCCCCCTGAGAGCTGAATTTTTCTTCTTTCAACAGCGCTTTAAACGCCTTGATCAGATCTTCCTGTTTAGAAGGTGCACGCATAGTCTTTCCTGAAAATTTGGATACGGACTTTATTATTATGCGGAAAAATGCATTTTTATGCAAATTAAACCCTGTGGCCTGACCCGGGTAAACCGCATTAATGGTCAAAACTGGTGATCAGTTCACGTAATTGACATTGCTTATGGTTCTGACCAGGTTATCACCATAGGTAAATATATTGTTAATTAAATGATGTTGTTAGCAGTTACGCATTGTTATATTAACGCACATGACTATAAGTGCTCTTAAAGTAAAATAATTGTCAAAATAGTGTTCCTTATCTCATTAACAGATAAGCGATTTGTTTAGAATGGATAACAATAGACAAACAGATTCAAATGCGTGAATATGCAATCAGTCTGTTAAAATATTGTATTCACAGCCCTCATGCACGGATTCGCGCCTGATGCGCAATCGTGCTAACCGTCCCAAGTTAAGGAGTCTCAGGATGAAAGTTGCAGTTCTCGGAGCAGCAGGTGGTATTGGTCAGGCTCTCGCCCTTCTTCTTAAAACCCAGCTTCCTTCCGGTTCAGATCTTACTTTATATGATATCGCACCGGTCACTCCGGGTGTGGCAAAAGATCTCAGCCATATTCCGACAGACGTCCGGATCACCGGATTTGCCGGGGAAGATCCTACCCCTGCATTAGAAGGTGCGGATATTGTCCTGATTTCTGCCGGTGTGGCCCGTAAACCCGGCATGGATCGTTCTGATCTGTTTAATGTGAACGCCGGGATCGTGCGTAATCTGGTGGAAAAAATTGCCAAAACCTGCCCGAAAGCGTTAATCGGTATCATCACCAACCCGGTAAACACCACGGTAGCTATTGCGGCAGAAGTGCTGAAAAAAGCCGGTGTGTATGACAAAAATCGTCTGTTCGGCGTTACCACGCTGGATATTATCCGCTCCAACACCTTTGTGGCGGAACTGAAAGGGAAAAAACCACAGGAGCTGGAAGTGCCGGTTATCGGCGGACACTCCGGTGTGACTATTCTGCCGCTGCTGTCTCAGATCCCGGGCGTCAGCTTCAGTGATGCGGAAATTGACAGTCTGACCAAGCGTATTCAGAACGCGGGTACAGAAGTTGTGGAAGCCAAAGCAGGCGGCGGGTCTGCAACACTGTCCATGGGCCAGGCTGCCGCACGTTTCGGTCTGTCACTGGTTCGCGCCATGCAGGGTGAAAGCAATGTGGTGGAATGCACCTACACCGAAGGCGACGGCAAATATGCCCGTTTCTTTGCCCAGCCGGTCGTATTAGGCAAAAACGGTGTTGAAAAGCGTCTGGATATCGGGTCACTCAGCGCCTATGAAGAGAAAGCGCTTAACGGCATGCTGGATGTGCTGAAAGCCGATATTGCACTTGGTGAGAAATTTATTAACAGCTGAGTTATTAAATAGTTGTATTTATTTTTTTGAGCCGTAAATAAAACCGCTAATTATGATTAGCGGTTTTATTGTTTTTATAACTATATATTGAAATTAATTAGTTACCTTCACTCTTATTTTCCTATCTAATAATTCACCTGTGATAGAATTAAAATAACGGCTGGGCCAAATCTCCGACGGATGGACGGCGAGAAAGTCTGCGATGAGCCATTCACCTTTCGGCCACGGGCGGGAGAGCGCATTGGCGAGCGTTGAGGAGCTGAGCCCTGCGTTACGTGACAGGGCGGCAAGGGTTGTCCCCCGTTTCTTCAGCGAAGCAATAATATCAGCAGGGTGCCAGTCAGATTTACCGGAATCCATATATTGAGTCCTTTTTATTTTAGATTAATGCCGTGTTAGTGGTATAAATAACGGGTTGCCATCACATTAAAGATGAATTCAATTCGTTATTAAGAAAATAAAATACCATTATTTTTCTAAATATTTTCTTAAATTTTTTCTTAAAAATATCTTTTTTGAACTCTGTTACAGAATTAAGAAACAGAATGAAAATGTGCAGGTAACGCAAAGGACTGAATGAGGTAAGCATATTTGCTTACTTAACATAAGGAGTTTGTTGATGAAACAAAAGCGATTTTTATCTGTTACCAGGCGTGATACGTCAGCAGCACTGAGCCGGATCTCATTTTCTGCCCGACGATCATTGTATTAAGTGCTTACCGTTGTTGTAACAAAATATGCCGATTATTCACAAATAAATAATGTTTTATCCTTGTGTTTGTAAAATAATCCCGTAAAAATCGGTGTAGATCCGGAATCAGTTAAAAAATTCAGTGCAGATAAAGCATTTGTCATTTTTAGGAAAGTGCCCGGCAGATTCACGCAGTTTAAACACAGAAATTGCCGATTTTTTGCTGAAAATGGGTTGCAGGAGAAAAGATGAAAAAAGAATGGTATTCCGCGAAGGAATTGGTTGGTTTGGCGGGCTTGCCATCATCTCCTCAAGGTGTCAACCTGATGGCGAGACGGGAAGGCTGGCATCAGCGGCGCAAGCGCGGCGTGCAGGGAAAAGCAGTCGAGTACAGTATCGATAGTCTGCCGGATGAAGTTCAGGCAATCCTGCATGCGTGTGACAACAGCGCGAGCTATCAGGCAAAGCGGCAGGATGCGTTTCTGATTTGGGTGGAAGCTTATTATCAGCTCACCAGAGAGGAGCGCGAAAAAATTGTCACGTTCATTCTGCGGGAAGGTTTAGCCAAACTGATCCAGCATCTCGATGCACAGGAGCTTCCGGGCAGCCGGGAGCAGAACGAAAAACCGGAATAAAAAAACGGGATCTTTACAGATCCCGTTTTTTCTCTGTGATCAGGCAGAGCGGCGGACCGCGATATGTGCCAGACCTGCGAGGGCATCTTTGTACTGAGAGTCCGGCAGTGCAGAGAGCGATGCGATCGCTTTGTCTGCTTCTTCTTCGGCGCGGGCATAGGTGTATGCCAGAGAGCCGCAGCGCTTCATCACGGTAAGCACCTGCTCCAGCAGATGACGCCCGTTACCCTGTTCAATCGCCTGACGGATCAGCGCGGATTCTTCCGCATTGCCGTTGTGCATGGCATGAAGCAGCGGGAGTGTCGGCTTGCCTTCATCGAGGTCATCCCCGGTATTTTTACCGAGTGTCGTATTATCCGCATCATAGTCCAGAACATCATCGATCAGCTGGAAAGCCGTGCCGAGATACCGGCCATAATCCTGCAACGCTTTCTCCTGCTCCGCGGTGGCACCGGCCAGAATCGCGGCGGACTGCGAGGCGGCTTCAAACAGACGGGCGGTTTTGCTGTAGATAACCTGCATGTAATCCGCTTCGCTGATATCCGGATCGTTGCAGTTCATCAGTTGCAGTACTTCACCTTCCGCGATCACGTTCGTCGCTTCTGACATCAGTTTCAGCACACGCATGGAATCCAGATCCGTCATCATCTGAAAAGATCGTGTGTAGATAAAATCCCCGACCAGCACGCTGGCGGCATTACCGAATACTTCGTTAGCCGTCTGTTTGCCGCGGCGCATGTCGGATTCATCCACCACATCATCGTGCAGCAGGGTGGCGGTATGGATAAATTCGATCAGTGCCGCCACCTGAATATGTTTGTCGCCGTCATAGCCCAGAGCCCGGCCGGTCAGTACGGCGATCATCGGGCGGATCCGTTTCCCGCCGCCGCTGATAATGTAATAACCCAGCTGGTTGATGAGCGATACGTCTGAGGTCAGCTGTTTTTGAATCTTTTGATTGACTGCGGCCATATCATCCGCCGTCAGCGCGATTATTTGTTCTGAGTTCATATGACTTGCTTTAACCTTGTTTTTGACATCCCGATCAAAGGTAATGGTTTATGATAGCAGCGTTTTTTTATATTTTGTGATTGTACTGTAAAAAAGCCGCAAATAAACGGCTATCTGTAAAGTGGCGTTTTTTTATCATTAGATCGTTTTCAGCACTTGTCATTTGCGGCATTTTTGCGTAAAATCCGCGCCCTATTGTGAATAATTTTATAGTGCACTCTGAGAATCAAATTTTATGGGGTGTGCGGAAAGCGGAGTTAATATGTACGCGGTTTTCCAAAGTGGTGGTAAACAACACCGGGTCAGCGAAGGTCAAATCGTTCGCTTGGAAAAGCTGGACATCGCAACAGGTGAAACTGTTGAGTTTGACCAGGTTCTGATGGTTGCAAATGGTGAAGACATCAAGATCGGCGCTCCAGTCGTTGAAGGTGTTAAAATTAAAGCTGAAGTGGTTACACACGGTCGCGGCGATAAAATTAAAATCGTTAAGTTCCGTCGTCGTAAACACAGCCGGAAACAGCAGGGCCACCGTCAGTGGTTCACTGATGTTAAAATCACCGGTATCGCTTAAGTTAATAGGAGAGCAGATCAATGGCACACAAAAAGGCTGGCGGCTCGACTCGAAACGGTCGCGATTCTGAAGCAAAACGTCTGGGTGTAAAACGTTTCGGTGGTGAAGCTGTATTAGCAGGCAGCATCATCGTTCGTCAGCGTGGTACTAAATTCCACGCAGGCAACAACGTAGGTTGCGGTCGCGACCACACTCTGTTCGCGTTAGCTGACGGAAAAGTAAAATTCGAAGTTAAAGGCCCGAAAAACCGTAAATTCATCAGCATCGAAGCTGAATAAGTTTTTCACGTCTTAACCGAGTCCGAAAGCCCTGCAAACCTTTTGCAGGGCTTTTTATATGCGTAAAACGTCATCCCGGGTCATACTGAACCGGTAGTCCGGACACGGCAACGTTACGGAGAAAAGTAATGAAATTTGTAGATGAAGCTAAAATCCTGGTTGTGGCAGGAGATGGCGGCAACGGATGCGTGAGCTTCCGTCGCGAAAAATATATTCCGAAAGGCGGACCAGACGGCGGAGACGGCGGCGATGGCGGTGATGTATACCTCCAGGCCGATGAAAACCTCAATACCCTGATTGATTACCGTTTTGAAAAATCCTTCCGTGCTGAGCGGGGTCAAAACGGCCAGAGTCGTGACTGTACCGGTAAACGGGGCAACGATATCACGATTAACGTGCCTGTAGGCACCCGTGTGCGTGATATGACCACCAACGAGATACTGGCGGACATGTTGCAGCACGGACAGCGCCACATGGTTGCCAAGGGTGGATTTCACGGCCTGGGTAACGCACGCTTTAAATCTTCAGTTAACCGTGCACCGCGTCAGCGCACCATGGGTACCCCGGGCGAAACCCGTGAACTCATGATGGAACTGATGCTGCTGGCTGACGTCGGGATGCTGGGGATGCCGAATGCCGGTAAATCCACCTTTATCCGTTCTGTCTCTGCGGCAAAACCAAAAGTGGCGGATTATCCGTTCACCACGCTGGTACCGAGCCTGGGTGTGGTGCGGATGGATAACTCACAGAGCTTCGTGGTCGCGGATATCCCGGGGCTGATCGAAGGTGCATCTGATGGTGCCGGCCTGGGTATTCGTTTCCTGAAACATCTGGAGCGCTGCCGCGTGCTGCTGCACCTGATCGATATCTGCCCTGTGGATGAAAGTGATCCGGTGGAAAACGCGAAGATCATTGTCGGCGAACTGGAGAAATACAGTGAAAAGCTGGCAGAGAAGCCGCGCTGGCTGGTCTTCAACAAGGTCGATCTGATTGATCCGGAAGAAGCGAAAGCTCGTTCTCAGGCGATCGCGGATGCGCTCGGCTGGGATGAAAAATTCTATATGATCTCCGCAGTCAATCACGAAGGCGTGAAAGCACTGTGCTGGGATCTGATGGAATTCCTCAACACCCATGCCCGTGAAGCGGTTGCTGAAGTACCGGCCGCCGATGCGAAAGTGGACTTTATGTGGGACGATTACCACAAAGAGCAGCTTGAGCAGACGGAAGACGATGATGACTGGGACGACGACTGGGATGAAGACGACGAAGAAGGTGTCGAATTCATCTGGAAGAAATAATCGTCAGAGTTCTGAATAAAAACCCGATAGTTGGTTACCCGACTATCGGGTTTTTTATGAATGGGGGAATGAGGGCTGTATTGCGATTCTCACCGAAAAAATAAATTTTGCTTATGTTAATCACGGTATTTTTATTGCACCCGCATAAATAAGATGGTGAACTTAAGGTAAATTTTCTTTTATCATTAAGGGCGACAAGTGGCCAACATCATCTATCTGTCAGTAACCGGTAATAAACAAGGATTGATTTCCCGCGGCGCTTCAACTATTGATTCGATCGGGAATAAATATCAGGCGGGGCATGAAGATGAAATACTGGTGTTTGAAGTTTCCTCTGGTATGTCGATGGGACAGAATGTCAATTTTCAACCGCTGGATATCCGTAAACCAATTGATAAGTCATCCCCGCTTCTTGCCCAGGCGCTGACAAATAATGAAATATTGACGTGTGATTTTTCATTTTACCGGACAGGTATGAACGGCAGTATAGAGTTATATTATAAAATAAAACTGACCGGGGCTGCGATTGTCAGTCTTAACTGTTTCTATCCGAACTCTGTCACGCATAACGATTCACAACCGGAAGAAAGTCTTTCAATCCGCTTTAAGTCCATAACATGGGAGCACGTTATGGCCGGAACCAGTTCTTACAGTATCTGGGATGACAGGAGTTTCTGATGCCAACAGCCCGTGTATTATCGACGCAACCCGCTTACAACCGTGAATTCGATGATTATTGCAATAAGCTGAAAACGCTTTCTGAACGCGCGGCATCCTATCTTTTATATGACCCGGAAGTAAAAATAATTTACCGGGAAAATATCCGCAAGGCGATAGCGTATTTGCGGGAAGAATTTTACCGCAAGCGGAGTTCAGCGGAGGATCATTATGCTTACAGGCAAGGCCGGGATAATGCGTTTAATGGTCTTATTTATTTATACCAGAGTGAAGAGGCTGATTACCAACGCGGAAGACGGAATGACTGGTCTGTTTATGAAAGCACAAAACAGTTTGAAGAGCAGGGTTGGGTTTTTTATGCAAAAAAAACAGGTGAGGTTGTTGGAGGGGTAATTCAGATTGCTGGTGGTTCTTTGACTTTTAAAACAGGACAACTTATTAAATCAAATACATTAAAAGGAATTGGAGCATTAGCAATGCTGACCGGAGCTAGCAATGTAACAGAGCATGTGAATGAAATAATATATAATTTTACAAGAGGGAAACATGGCGGTAATGATCGTAATTATTTTGAAAATTCGATGGCTGAAATTGCTGAATATGCAGGTTATAGTCGGCATAATGGCGAGGTGACCTATAAGCTCATGGATTTTAGTGTCAGCCTCTTTCTTTCATTTGGAGCTTTGGTTAAATTAAAAAATCCAAATAAATTATTGCACCTTCCTGTTTATACTCGAAACGGTATTGTTTATCCAACAATAATTGAGCGTTGGTTTGGTGACAAAGGTGGTTACTATCTATTTCATGCGTTGCGTTCTGATTTCACATTCAAATTTAAGCAAATGTATAAACCGGTATTTTTGTATCAATCTGGCATGGCCACATATAAATTAAAACTAATCATACCTGAATTACTTGATGATTAATTTAGATATTTTCTTTTCAAGATAAGAAAGTAAGACACTGATAATTTTATGCATAAAATAACACTTCCAAACAGATGCGCAGACATAATTAAATAAACCATAAATGAAATTGATAGTGATACTATCATGTCAATAAAAAAAGGATCTGGGCTTGTGATTTGAAATAGTAATACGATGAAAAACGTAACAGTACTCGTATGTATGGTTGACAACACGCTTGATTTTATACTGACGAAATATATATGACCCCTGGCTCTCTTTAATCTTTTTTTATCTTTTTTACTTATCATAATCATACCGCCTGACTTCTCAGGGCATTCCTTTTCTGATTGGCATTTCATCTCATGTCCTTATGTTTATTTAATTTAATGAGTAAGCCATTTTTTTCAGTGTAAGGCAATAAAAACATGGGGTACGTAATTGTGTCTGTCCCGGGGAGATGGCTTTTCCTGAGTGGAATGATGGATGGTGATAATCAGTCTGTTCTTTGTTCCGGTCTTATCAGTGCAAAGCCCGGCAATAACGCCGGGCTTTGCTGTCAGGTCAGTAATTACGGTATAAATCTTTATACAAGTGTCCCTCAAAGCGGACCAGCGGCACACGGCGGCTGCGCTGCTGGGCTGGCGGGACGGCATAAGCGGAAATAAACTGCACGAACGCAATGCGTTGTCCGCTGGCGGTGGTGAGGAAGCCGGCCAGGTTATACACACCCTGTAATGAACCGGTTTTGGCTGAAAGTTTGCCGTTAACGCCTGCTTCTGTCAGGCCGCCGCGGTATTGCAGTGTGCCGTCATGGCCGGAGAGCGGCAGCATTTTAATGAATTGCAGCTGATCATCATGTTTGGCTATAAATTGCAGCACTTCCATCATGGTCGCCGGGGTGATCAGATTATGGCGTGATAATCCGGAACCATCCACCATCACGGTATTGCCCATATCAATGCCGGCTTTCTCTTTCAGAACCTGACGGACAGCCTGCTGGCCGGAACGCCAGGTGCCGGGCACGCCGTAATAGCTGCGGCCGATAGTGCGGAAAACTTCATCGGCAATCATATTGTCGGATTTTTTCAGCATTTTGGTCAGCAACGCGTGCAGCGGGGCGGATTGTGTCTGTATCAGCACGGTGCCGGGTTGTTCCGGATGAGTCTGACGGCGGACATTACCGTTCAGGGCAATCCCGGCGTGAATCAGTTCATTTTTGACGATAGCCCCGGCGTAGCTTGCACCGTTCTGTACCCCGAATGCCAGCGGCAGCGGCTCGCTGCGCTGATTCATACAGCCGGTGATGGTATAGCGGTTCAGTTCACCGGGCACCACATCCAGTTCGCAGAAACGCCCTTCGGCAGAGCCGCGCTCCAGCGTTTTGACTTCACTGAACATATTGACCGGGTAGTAATCCGCCGTGCGGATATACGCAGTATCTCCGGGCTTATCACCGGGGTGCAGCGTTACCGAAAAGCAGTTACGGTCAATAATGGCAGCTCCCGGCGGGGCGCTGAAGCACTGGGTTAAATCATTCCACACCCAGCCCGGTGCTTTGTCATGACTGGCAAATGCAGAGATGTCGATCACCAGATCACCATCAATAGCCTGTACCCCGGCTTTGCGCAGTTCATTGACCATATTGCGGATCTGCTGACGGGTAAGGGTCGGATCACCGGTAAAACGGGTGATTAAATCCCCTTTCAGGGTGGTACCATCAAGATGCCCTTTGGTTTCCAGACTGGTGGTAAAGCGGAAATCCGGTCCCAGCTGTAACAGAGCGGCCAGCGCCGTCACCACCTTCTGGGTACTGGCGGGCAGGGCCATTTGTTGTCCCTGGTATTCCACGATTGGCTGAGCATCGCCTACCCGCTGTGCAATCATCGCCAGGTTTGTGCCGGCGGGCAGATATTGGGTATATTCCTCAACCGGAGTAGCTGCTGCACCAGCAGCCAGTAATACTGATAATCCCGTTGCATACGAGAGCCGGGTAAAAACATTCATTGAGCGACCTATCCATCACAATCCGGGGTGAGAGCCCGTTATACTAAAGCCACGGGCCGGTAAAAGTAAACGATGACCCGCATTGCGCTCCGGGATAGAATACCGGAACAGGATCTCAGTTCAGCCCGCGCGGATAACGCGTCAACCGCGCTGACAGCATCCGTAGTGCGATGGCCGTATCAGCGCAAATTTACACGGTTTTACTTAATAGTAGTGTGCCACATATGGTGCATAAGGTACTGTTATCGTTTAATCAGGATGATATGACTATTACTTAGGAATGATTCAGAGGTAGAGAATGAAACAAATCCCTATGACGGTACGCGGCGCAGACCAACTGCGTGAAGAATTAGAATTTCTCAAAAATGAGCGCCGTCCGAAAATTATCGCTGATATCGCGGATGCCCGCGAGCACGGCGATCTGAAAGAAAACGCAGAATACCACGCAGCCCGTGAGCAGCAGGGTTTCTGTGAAGGCCGCATTCAGGAGATCGAAGCCAAGCTCTCTAATGCGCAGGTGATTGATGTCACCAAAATGACCAACAACGGCCGGATTATTTTCGGTGCGACGGTCACGGTTTTTAACGTCGCAACGGATGAAGAACAGACTTACCGTATCGTGGGTGATGATGAGGCTGATATCAAATCAAATCTGCTGTCAGTAAACTCCCCGATTGCCCGCGGCCTTATCGGCAAAGAGGTTGACGACGTGGTTGTCATCCAGACACCGGGCGGCGAAGTTGAGTACGAAGTGGTAAATGTGGAATACCTGTAAGCAGTGCCGTAAAAAAACAGCACAATACGGATATTTCATCAGAAAAATGCAGTGAAAGGCATTTTTACTGAACTTTACATTCAGGTGGCTGAGCACAGAGGCTGCCGGGATATGAAGAAAATCTGAAAGGAATGCCACCGGCCGGACGATATCATCAGAAATCATCTGCCGGTGGCATTTTTTTATAAATATGCAATTATCATTTAGGTAAAATGATCTTCCGGGCTTCCGACGGACGGTAGAGCACCAGAATTTTACCGATAATCTGCACATTGTAAGCACGGGTTTCACGCACAATCGCATCAGCGATCAAGGTTTTCATTTCACGGTCTTCGCCCGCGATTTTAACTTTGATAAGCTCATGATGTGTAAGAGCCACTTCAGTTTCTGCGAGTACGCCTTCAGTCAGCCCGTTGTTGCCAATCATGACAACCGGGTTCAGATGATGAGCGAGCGCTTTCAGGTGCTGGACTTGTTTTTTAGTGAGGTTCATCGTTTTTTTTGCTTAATAACTATTGAAAACGGTGTATTCTACCGCCATATCATGCTTATCACCATCATTAGGTGAGGAGTACTGTCTGCGGTAACGGGACTTTTGTCCGGTTATGCGAAAAAACTGAGTCAGAAATAACAGGTTAGTCGGAAAACACAATGGCCAATAAAAAACGTTCAGCAAGCTCCGGGCGCTGGTTACAGGAACATTTTAGTGATAAATATGTTCAGATGGCGCAGAAAAAGGGGCTTCGCTCTCGTGCCTGGTTTAAGCTCGAAGAAATTCAGCAGGGCGATAATATTTTCAGACCGGGTATGACTATTGTGGATCTGGGTGCCGCACCCGGCGGCTGGTCGCAATATGCTGTTAATCATATCGGGCAGTCCGGGCGTGTTATTGCCTGTGACCTGTTACCGATGGACCCTATCGTCGGCGTGGATTTCCTTCAGGGCGATTTCCGTGACGAAAACGTGCTTAAAGCTTTGCTGGGGCGCGTGGGAGATAAAAAAGTCCAGGTTGTTATGTCAGACATGGCACCAAATATGAGCGGAACACCGGCTGTTGATATTCCGCGCGCGATGTATCTGGTTGAGCTGGCACTTGATATGTGCCGTTCTGTTCTGGCACCGGGGGGCAGTTTTATTGTTAAAGTCTTTCAGGGAGATGGCTTTGACGAGTACCTCCGGGAGGTTCGCTCCCTGTTCACGAAAGTGAAAATCCGTAAACCCGATGCTTCGCGGGCCCGATCGCGTGAAGTATACATTGTAGCGACAGGGTGGAAAGTGTAGTACCCTGTGCGTTATTTGTTAACACAGATGTAATAAGAGGTTAATCCCTTGAGTGACATGGCGAAAAACCTAATTCTCTGGCTGGTCATCGCAGTAGTGCTGATGTCGTTGTTCCAGAGTTTTGGCCCAGGCGATTCAAACAGTCGTAAGGTGGACTACTCTACCTTCATCACTGAGTTAGCACAGGATCAGGTGCGCGAAGTCCGTATTTCCAATCGTGATCTTAACGTCAGTAAAAAAGACGGCTCCAAATACACGACGTACCTGCCGATGCAGGACAATCAGCTGCTTAACACCATGCTGAACAAAAACGTTGCTGTGGTCGGTGAACCACCGGAAGAGCCGGGTATCCTGACAACCATCTTCATTTCCTGGTTCCCGATGCTGCTGTTGATCGGCGTCTGGATCTTCTTTATGCGCCAGATGCAGGGCGGCGGCGGTAAAGGTGCGATGTCCTTCGGTAAAAGTAAGGCTCGTATGCTGACCGAAGATCAGATCAAAACCACCTTTGCGGATGTGGCCGGTTGTGATGAGGCCAAAGAAGAAGTCGGCGAGCTGGTGGAGTATCTGCGTGAGCCGAGCCGCTTCCAGAAACTCGGCGGTAAAATTCCGAAAGGTATTCTGATGGTGGGGCCTCCGGGCACCGGTAAAACCCTGCTGGCAAAAGCGATTGCCGGTGAGGCAAAAGTACCGTTCTTCACCATTTCCGGTTCTGACTTCGTCGAAATGTTCGTGGGTGTGG
This sequence comes from Morganella sp. BCCO 40_0007, assembly GCF_032989665.1. NCBI lineage: Bacteria > Pseudomonadati > Pseudomonadota > Gammaproteobacteria > Enterobacterales > Morganellaceae > Morganella > Morganella sp. BCCO 40_0007. The sequence goes on from NZ_JAVBIN010000010.1 coordinate 109,554, forward strand.
GTGCGTCCCGTGTCCGTGATATGTTCGAACAGGCGAAGAAAGCAGCACCATGTATCATCTTTATCGATGAAATCGACGCCGTCGGCCGTCAGCGTGGTGCGGGTCTGGGCGGTGGTCATGATGAACGTGAGCAGACGCTGAACCAGATGCTGGTTGAGATGGATGGTTTCGAAGGTAACGAAGGTATTATCGTTATCGCGGCAACCAACCGTCCGGATGTGCTTGACCCTGCGTTACTGCGTCCGGGCCGTTTCGACCGTCAGGTCGTGGTCGGTCTGCCGGATGTGCGCGGCCGTGAGCAAATCCTGAAAGTGCATATGCGCCGTGTGCCGTTATCACCGGACGTTGAACCGTCTGTGCTGGCACGTGGTACACCGGGTTTCTCCGGTGCGGATCTCGCTAACCTGGTGAACGAAGCTGCGCTGTTTGCGGCACGCGGTAACAAACGCGTTGTAACCATGGTCGAGTTCGAAAAAGCAAAAGATAAAATCATGATGGGTGCGGAGCGCCGCTCTATGGTGATGACAGAAGAGCAGAAAGCCTCGACTGCCTACCATGAAGCCGGTCACGCGATCATCGGTCGTCTGGTGCCGGAGCATGACCCGGTACACAAAGTGACCATTATTCCGCGCGGACGTGCGCTGGGTGTGACCTTCTTCTTACCGGAAGGGGATCAGATCAGTGCCAGCCGTCAGAAACTCGAAAGTCAGATCTCCACCCTGTACGGCGGTCGTCTGGCGGAAGAGATTATCTACGGGCCGGAAAATGTGTCCACAGGCGCATCCAACGACATCAAAGTGGCAACGAACATTGCCCGTAACATGGTGACGCAGTGGGGCTTCTCTGAAAAACTGGGGCCATTACTGTATGCGGATGAAGACGGTGAAGTATTCTTAGGCCGTTCTGTGTCAAAAGCACAGCACATGTCTGATGAAACTGCCCGGACTATCGATGAGGAAATCCGCGGGCTCATTGAGCGCAACTACAAACGTGCGCGTCAGATCCTGATGGATAACCTGGATATCCTGCACACCATGAAAGATGCATTAATGAAATATGAAACCATTGATGCACCACAGATTGATGATCTGATGAACCGTGTGCCGGTCCGCGAACCTGCGGGCTGGGAAGGTGACAAGCCGAAAGCGGATACCCGTCCGCCGGAAAGCAGTAACCAGGTTCCGGTTCAGGAAGCACCTGAATCATCAGATGACAACAATGCTGCGCCGTCTGAAGACGACAACAAGCAGTCATAATTCATCATTCAGTTGTATGAAGCAGTAATATGAAAAACCCGGCGGAAATTCTGCCGGGTTTTTTTATATCTTTATCCCGCCGGAGTCAGGCATTACAATCACATCACGATTTGAATAATAAACAGTAAGAAGGCCGGATTATGAAACTTACCGCACGCGGTCAGACGCTCTCACTGGCAACGCCGCAGGTGATGGGGATCCTCAATGTGACCCCGGATTCATTCTCAGACGGCGGTACACACAACACCCCCGCCAAAGCACTGGAACATGCCCGGAAAATGATTGCCGAAGGCGCGACGATTATTGATATCGGCGGCGAATCCACCCGTCCCGGAGCTGCCGAAGTGAGTCCGGAACAGGAAGCGGAGCGGGTTGTCCCGGTTGTGGCGGCGATTGCCCGTGAGTCGGATGTCTGGATTTCGGTGGATACCTCAAAAGCTCTGGTGATCCGCGAAGCCGCAAATGCCGGTGCTCATATTCTCAATGATATCCGTTCATTCAGCGAACCCGGCGCATTACAGGCGGCTGCACAGAGCGGTCTGCCGGTCTGCGTGATGCATATGCAGGGGGAACCGCGTACCATGCAGCAGGCACCGCACTATCAGAATGTGGTGCGTGAGGTTTATGCGTATCTTGAAGAGCAGGTGGCGCGTTGCACGGCCGCCGGTATTGAAAAAAATCATATAATTCTCGATCCGGGTTTCGGTTTCGGGAAAACACTGGCGCATAATTACCAGTTATTAGATAAATTAGACGTATTTCATAATCTGGGATTACCGGTTCTTGCCGGAATGTCACGAAAATCTATGATTGGCCAGCTGATGGATATTCCCCCGGATGAACGGGTTGCCGGCAGCGTGGCCTGTGCGGTGATCGCCGCGATGAAAGGTGCGCAGATTATCCGTGTTCATGATGTGAAAGAAACTGTCCAGGCCATGAAAGTGGTGGAAGCAACCCGTTTAGCGAAGGAAACAAACGACAATGAGTGATCGCAAATACTTTGGTACTGATGGCATCCGCGGAAAAGTGGGTGACAGCCCGATTACCCCTGATTTTGTGCTCAAACTGGGCTGGGCGGCCGGGAAAGTGCTGGCACGTCACGGCTCACGTAAAATTATTATCGGAAAAGATACCCGTATTTCGGGCTATATGCTGGAGTCTGCACTGGAAGCCGGGCTTGCCGCCGCAGGATTATCAGCGTCATTTACCGGCCCGATGCCGACCCCGGCGGTCGCTTATCTGACCCGTACTTTCCGTGCTGAGGCGGGTATCGTGATCTCTGCTTCTCATAACCCGTATTATGATAACGGTATTAAATTCTTCTCTATCGACGGCACCAAACTGCCGGATCACGTGGAAGAAGCCATTGAAGCTGAAATGGAAAAACCGCTGACCTGCGTGGAATCTGCCGAACTGGGCCGTGCCAACCGCATTGTGGATGCCGCCGGTCGTTATATTGAATTCTGTAAAGGCACATTCCCGAATGAACAGAGCCTGAACGGACTCAAAATGGTGATTGACTGCGCGCACGGCGCAACCTATCACATCGCACCGAACGTATTAAGCGAACTGGGTGCGGAAGTCATTGCTATCGGCTGTGATCCGAACGGTATCAACATTAATGAAAAATGTGGTGCGACAGATGTCCGTCAGTTACAGGAACGTGTTCTGGCTGAAGGTGCGCATGTCGGCCTGGCGTTTGATGGTGACGGCGACCGCCTGATCATGGTGGATCACCTGGGTGAGAAGGTGGACGGTGACCAGATCCTGTTTATCATTGCCCGTGAAGCGCTGCGTCAGGGACAACTGCGCGGTGGTGCTGTCGGTACACTGATGAGTAACATGGGACTGGAACTGGCACTGAAACAGCTGGGTATTCCGTTTGAGCGCGCGAAAGTCGGCGACCGCTATGTGCTCGAAAAACTCCAGGAAAAAGGCTGGCGTCTGGGTGCGGAAAACTCCGGTCATATCATCCTGCTGGACAAAACCACCACCGGTGACGGTATTGTGGCCGGTCTTCAGGTACTGAGTGCCATGGTACGCAACAACATGAGCCTGCACGACCTGTGCAGCGGTATGAAGCTGCTGCCGCAGGTACTGGTGAACGTCCGCTTTGCCGGTCAGCACGACCCGCTGGCGAGTGAGGAAGTCACCCGTGTGGCACAGGAAGTGGAAAAAGAACTGAACGGCAAAGGCCGTGTGCTGCTGCGTAAATCCGGTACTGAACCGCTGATCCGTGTGATGGTGGAAGGGGAAGATGAAGCGCAGGTCACTGCAATGGCAAACCGCATTGCAGACGCGGTGAAACGCGTATAATTATTTATGATGTGAATGACAGAGCCGGAAAAAATTATTGCGGTTTTCCCCCGGCTCTGTCAGAATCCGCCCCTTATTGTTGTTTTTTTCCGCAACCGATGCGCCGGGCTTAAAATAGACTTGCGTGTCCGCGTTTGTTTGGTTAGTATTCTGACCCGCTCAGCAAGGTAATTTATTTTACCGGTGAGTGTGCAGATTGATACCGAATCAGTCGGTATACCGTACGAGGAATAGGTACACGTTTATGTATACAGCTCTCTTAGTCGTTTTCTTACTTGTTGCGATCGCCCTGGTGGGTATGATCTTAATGCAGCAGGGGAAAGGTGCGGACATGGGTGCTTCGTTCGGTGCAGGCGCGTCTGCAACACTGTTTGGTTCTTCGGGTTCAGGTAACTTTATGACCCGTACCACAGGCATTTTAGCAACACTGTTTTTTGTACTGAGTTTAGTCCTGGGCAACATGACCAGCAATAAAACCGGTACAGGCAGCAAGTTTGATAATCTCGCTCAGCCGGTGCAGACAGAACAGAAAACAGATGTTCCCGCAGCACCAGCAGCTCCTAACAGCGATATTCCGCGCTGATTGTTGCAAGTCTGAAGTAAAAGTTTTAAACGGGATTGATACACACCATCAGTCAGTCCCGTAAAAAAGAGCAGTTCAGTGCCGAGGTGGTGAAATTGGTATACACGCTACCTTGAGGTGGTAGTGCCTACAAAACGGGCGTACGGGTTCAAGTCCCGTCCTCGGCACCATTTAGTTTCACACTTGCGTTTTGCAGGTGATCAGCGTAGAATTTTTCACGTTTCGAACGCGGGATGGAGCAGCATGGTAGCTCGTCGGGCTCATAACCCGAAGGTCGTCGGTTCAAATCCGGCTCCCGCAACCACTTCTTATAACAAATCGTTTTTTCCAATGTTGATTGTATCAACAACTCTTACGTTATCCCTGATTTGGAAAAAAGATTAAGAAGTGTGATGTACACAGGGTCCAGTTGCATAAAGCCCCGAAATTTCGGGGTTTTTTGTTATCAGTCAACAGAGATACTGGGCGTTATGCCCTTTTTTTATGTCCCGGGGGTGGTCTTGTCCACATTAGAGCAGAAATTAACAGAGATGGTCACTGCACCTGTCGAAGCACTCGGTTTTGAGCTTGTCGGCGTGGAGTTTATCCGCGGCCGCGTGTCAACACTGCGTATTTTTATTGATAGTGAAGAGGGTATCACTGTTGATGATTGCGCGGACGTGAGCCACCAGGTCAGTGCCGTTCTTGATGTTGAAGATCCTATTACGACCGTTTATAACCTTGAGGTTTCATCTCCGGGTATGGAGCGACCGTTATTTACGGCAGAACATTATCAGCGGTTTACCGGTGAGGAAGTCTCACTGACTTTACGAATCGCAATGCAGAACCGTCGCAGATGGCAGGGTATTATCAAAGCCGTTGACGGTGAAATGATCACGGTTACAGTGGATGGCAAAGACGAAGTGTTCGCACTTGGCAACATCCAGAAAGCTAACCTGGTACCCCACTTTTAATATAAAGTTCAAAAGAGGCAACTAGGATGAATAAAGAAATTCTGGCTGTTGTTGAGGCAGTTTCTAACGAAAAATCGCTTCCTCGTGAGAAAATTTTTGAGGCACTTGAAACTGCGCTGGCAACCGCCACCAAGAAAAAATACGAACAGGAAATTGATGTTCGTGTTGAAATTGATCGTAAATCCGGTGATTTTGATACCTTCCGCCGCTGGGTGGTGGTAGAAGAAGTGACTCAGCCGACCCGTGAAATCACACTGGAAGCGGCTGATTATGAAACACCCGGCATTCAGTTAGGCGAATATATCGAAGATCAGATTGAATCTGTCACCTTCGACCGTATCACCACTCAGACCGCCAAACAGGTTATCGTACAGAAAGTGCGTGAAGCCGAACGTGCGATGGTGGTTGATCAGTTCCGCGAGCAGCAGGGCGAAATCATCACCGGTGTGGTGAAAAAAGTGAACCGCGAAAACATTACCCTGGATCTGGGGAATAATGCGGAAGCGGTCATTATGCGCGAAGATATGCTGCCGCGTGAGAACTTCCGTCCGGGTGACCGTATCCGCGGTGTTCTGTATGATGTCCGTCCGGAAGCCCGTGGTGCGCAATTATTTGTGACCCGTTCCCGTCCGGAAATGCTGGTCGAATTATTTAAAATCGAAGTGCCGGAAATCGGCGAAGAGATTATTGAAATTAAAGCGGCTGCCCGTGATCCCGGTTCCCGTGCGAAAATCGCGGTGAAAACCAATGACAAACGCATCGACCCTGTCGGGGCATGTGTGGGAATGCGCGGCGCCCGCGTTCAGGCCGTTTCCGGTGAGCTGGGCGGCGAGCGGATTGATATCGTGTTGTGGGATGACAACCCGGCGCAATTCGTGATTAATGCAATGGCTCCGGCAGATGTTGCATCCATTGTTGTCGATGAAGACAAATGCACAATGGACGTTGCTGTGGAAAGCAGCAACCTTGCACAGGCCATTGGCCGTAACGGCCAGAATGTGCGTCTCGCTGCACAACTGCTGAAAAAACATCGTGGTGATGACAAATGGGAACTGAACGTCATGACTGCGGAGGAACTTAACGCGAAACACCAGGCGGAAGCACACGCTTCCATTGAAACTTTTGTTAAGCATCTCGACATCGATGAAGATTTCGCAACCTTATTAGTGGAAGAAGGTTTCTCCACACTGGAAGAACTGGCCTATGTGCCGGTCAGCGAACTTCTGGAAATCGACGGCCTCGAAGAGGAAACCGTTGAAGTTCTGCGCGAACGTGCAAAAGCCGCTTTAACAACGCTCGAACTGGCACAGAAAGAGAGCCAGTCAGGTACCACACCGGCGGATGACTTGTTAAACCTTGAAGGCATGGATCGCACACTGGCATTCACCCTGGCTTCCCGTGGTATTTGTACCCTTGAAGATCTCGCAGAGCAGGGTATCGATGACCTCACAGATATCGAAGGTCTGACTGATGAGAAAGCAGGTGAGCTCATCATGGCAGCGCGTAATATCTGTTGGTTTGGCGACGATGCATCTTAATTTGTAGCGGGAAGGAGCAGCATGACAGAATCGGTAAAATCACTGGCAGACGAAATTCAGACATCCGTAGAGCGCCTGGTACAGCAGTTTGCTGATGCCGGCATCAACAAGACGGCGTCTGATAACGTTTCCCAGCAAGAGAAAGAGGCCCTGCTGGCCCATCTGAACCGCGAGCAAGGCGGGGCAAGTCAGCCGGGTAAATTAACACTTCAGCGCAAAACTCGCAGTACGCTGAGTGTTCCGGTAACCGGTGGCAAGAGCAAATCGGTTAATATTGAAGTCCGCAAAAAACGCACATATGTAAACCGCGATGCCGCTGAACAGGCAAAAGCCGCGGAAGAGCAGGCACAGCGTGAAGCGGAAGAGCAGGCAAGACGCGAAGCTGAAGAGCAGGCCCGTCGTGAAGCCGAAGAAAAAGCCAGACAAGAGGCGCAAGCCAAACGTGAGGCTGAAGAAAAGGCAAAACGCGAAGCGGCAGCAGCGAAAGTAACTGAACAAGCGGCAGAACCGGCTAAGCGTGAAGCAGCGGAAAAGAATAACGTGAAAGAAAATAAAGCGAAATCAGCCCCGGCTGATACCCGGGAAAACAGCGAAAAAGTGCGCCGCGAAGCCGAAGCCGCTGAAATCAAACGCAAAGCTGAAGAAGAACAGCAGCGCAAACTCGAAGCTGAAGTAAAACGTGCAGCAGAAGAAGCACGCCGTCTGGCCGAAGAAAACGGCGAGAAATGGTCTGCTCCTGTCAGCGAAGAAACTGAAAGCGCGGACTATCACACCACCACCTCTGCTCACGCCCGTGAAGCGGAAGATGAAAGTGATGCGAAAGTTGAAGGCGATAACCGCGGCCGCGGCCGTGGCGCGAAAAACGTCCGCCAGAAGAAAAACAACCGTCACTCTGAGAAAGCCGATCGCGAAGAAGCCCGTGCGCAACTGCCGCGCGGTAAGAAACAGCGTAAAGGCAGCTCACTGCAGCAGAGCTTTAACAAGCCGGTTGCAGCGGTTACCCGTGATGTGGTTATCGGTGAAACCATCACTGTTGGTGAATTAGCTAACAAGATGGCAGTGAAAGGTTCTCAGGTCATTAAAACCATGATGAAGATGGGCGCGATGGCGACTATCAATCAGGTGATTGACCAGGAAACTGCACAGCTGGTTGCCGAGGAAATGGGTCACAAAGTTATCCTGCGCCGTGAGAACGAGCTGGAAGAAGCGATCCTGAATGACCGTGATATGGGCGAAACTCAGGCTGAGCCGCGTGCACCGGTTGTTACCATCATGGGTCACGTTGACCACGGTAAAACCTCATTACTGGACTATATCCGTTCCACCAAAGTCGCCTCCGGCGAAGCGGGCGGTATTACCCAGCATATCGGTGCATATCATGTGACTACCGATAAAGGCGCTATCACGTTCCTGGATACTCCGGGACACGCCGCGTTTACCTCCATGCGTGCCCGTGGTGCGCAGGCAACGGATATCGTTGTTCTGGTAGTTGCAGCGGACGATGGCGTGATGCCGCAGACTATCGAAGCTATCCAGCATGCGAAAGCAGCCGGTGTGCCGGTTGTGGTTGCGGTAAACAAAATTGATAAACCGGAAGCCGATCCGGATCGCGTACGTAATGAACTGTCTCAGTACGGCATCCTCTCTGAAGAGTGGGGCGGTGAGACTCAGTTCATCAGCGTTTCCGCGAAGAAAGGTATCGGTATCGACGATCTGCTCGACGCTATCCTGCTCCAGGCTGAAGTTCTCGAACTGAAAGCAGTACGTGCCGGTATGGCAAGCGGTGTGGTTATCGAATCTTACCTCGATAAAGGCCGTGGTCCGGTCGCGACTATCCTGGTACAGAGCGGTACACTGAACAAAGGCGATATCGTCCTGTGCGGCTTTGAATACGGCCGTATCCGTGCGATGCGTAACGAACTGGGTCAGGATATCACCGAAGCGGGTCCGTCCATTCCGGTGGAAATCCTGGGTCTGTCCAACGTACCGTCTGCCGGTGATGAAGCCACCGTTGTCCGTGACGAGAAGAAAGCCCGTGAAGTGGCACTCTATCGTCAGGGTAAATTCCGTGATGTTAAACTGGCACGCCAGCAGAAAGCCAAACTGGAAAACATGTTCGCCAACATGGAAAGCGGTAAGGTTTCTGAACTGAACATCGTTCTGAAAACCGATGTTCAGGGTACCTGTGAAGCGATCACCGATTCACTGATGAAACTGTCGACTGACGAAGTCAAAGTGAAAATCATCGGTTCCGGTGTCGGTGGTATTACCGAAACCGATGCGACACTGGCTGCGGCATCCAACGCGATTATCCTTGGCTTTAACGTCCGTGCTGATGCATCAGCACGCCGCCTGATTGAAAGCGAAAGCGTTGACCTGCGTTACTATTCCGTTATCTACAGCCTGATTGATGAAATCAAACAGGCAATGAGCGGGATGCTGGCGCCGGAATTCAAACAGGAAATCATGGGTCTGGCAGAAGTCCGTGATGTGTTCCGTTCACCGAAGTTCGGTGCAATCGCCGGTTGTATGGTGACTGAAGGGACTATCAAACGTAACAACCCAATCCGCGTTCTGCGTGACAACGTGGTTATCTATGAAGGCGAGCTGGAATCTCTGCGCCGCTTCAAAGATGACGTCGCTGAAGTCCGTAACGGGATGGAATGTGGTATCGGTGTCAAGAACTACAATGATGTCCGCCCGGGCGACATGATTGAAGTCTTCCAGGTGATTGAAGTTAAACGTACTATCTGATCACCTGACGGTATGACATAACATGATATAATTGGGGGGCTTATGGCCCCCCGAATTTTCAGGAGAGAAACTATGGCACGAGAATTCAGCCGTACTCAGCGCGTTTCACAGGAAATTCAGAAAGAAATTGCGATTATCCTGCAGCGTGAAATTAAAGATCCCCGTGTGGGTATGGTAACCGTATCGGGTGTGGATTTATCCCGCGATATGGCCTATGCCACAGTATTTGTCACCTTTCTGAACTTTATGGATGAAGACCATAATTCTGAACAGGTGAAAACCGGCATTAAAGTATTAAATGATATTTCCGGCTACATCCGTTCCCTGTTAGGGAAAGAGATGCGTCTGCGCATTATCCCGGAACTGAAATTTGAATATGACAGTTCTCTGGTCGAAGGGATGCGTATGTCCAATCTGGTGTCTGATGTGATCAAACATGACCAGGATATGCGTAAATCTGCGGACGACAAAGAGGGTAATTGATGGCACGCCGTCGTCGTGGCCGTGAAATCAACGGCATTGTGCTGCTGGACAAACCGCAGGACATTTCATCCAATGATGCATTACAGAAGGTCCGCCGTCTGTTTAATGCCAGTAAAGCCGGTCACACCGGCGCGCTCGATCCGCTGGCGACCGGTATGCTGCCGGTCTGCCTCGGTGAAGCGACCAAATTTTCGCAGTTTCTGCTGGATTCCGACAAACGTTACCGTGTGATTGCCCGTCTGGGACAGCGTACAGATACCTCAGACTCGCATGGTGAGGTGATCAGTGAGCGCCCGCTGACATTCACTGCGGAACAGCTTGCGGCCGCCCTGGAGTCATTCAGGGGCGATACCATGCAGGTGCCGTCCATGTATTCTGCTCTCAAGCATCAGGGACGTCCGCTGTATGAATATGCCCGCAAAGGGATCACCATAGAGCGGGAAGCCCGTCCGATTACGGTGTATGAACTGCTGTTTATCCGCCATGAAGGGGATGAGCTGGAGCTGGAAATTCACTGTTCGAAAGGCACTTATATCCGTACCATCATTGATGATCTCGGTGAAAAACTCGGCTGCGGGGCGCATGTGATCATGTTGCGCCGGTTGCAGGTGGCCACGTATCCGTCAGAACGGATGGTGACGCTGGAGCAGCTTCAGGAAATGCGCCGGGTCGCGGATGAATCAGAAACACCGCTGGAAACCGCGCTGGACCCGCTGTTACTGCCGATGGATACCGCGGTGTCACATTTCCCGCAGGTGAACCTGACGGATGTGACCGCCGGGTATTTTAAACTGGGGCAGCCGGTACGGGCGCCGCACGAACTGGCACCGCAGACATTAACCCGCGTGACACAGGGTGACGAAGACCGTTTTATCGGTCTTGCGGTGATCAGTGATGACGGGCTGGTGGCACCACGCCGCCTTGTTGTGGAATACACCGAATAAGCATCGCCGCATCTTGCGTTCAGGGCGCAGGCGGCGTAGAATAACGCGGCAATTTCCCTGAGATGCTGAATTAGAGATCGGCACTCAATTTTATTAATCAAAGTATATTTGGAGTTCTATTATGTCTCTAAGCACTGAAGCTAAAGCGAAAATTGTCGCTGATTTCGGTCGTGGCGAAAACGACACCGGTTCAAGCGAAGTTCAGATCGCGCTGCTGACTGCACAGATCAATCACCTGCAAGGTCACTTTTCTGAGCACAAAAAAGATCACCACAGCCGTCGTGGTCTGCTGCGCATGGTAGCTCAGCGTCGTAAGCTCCTGAACTATCTGAAAGGCAAAGATTTAGCAAGCTACACCTCAATTCTTGAGCGTCTGGGCCTGCGTCGCTAATTCAGACAAGTTTCAGTGGAAAGGGGCCGACGGCCCCTTTTCTTCTGAATGCGGCTGTTGAGCTGTTGCCGCAATAATAACGATTCTTCGGTACAGCTATTCGCGCGGCTAATGAGAGCACTTTCCGGCAGAAGGAAAAGGTTGTCATTAGTCGCGAGGATGTATCTGAAGGAACCATTTCACTACTTACCCCTGCCGGGGTGAGAGACCCAGAAGGATATTATTTTGTTAAATCCGACAATCCGTAAATTCCAGTATGGTCAGCACACTGTCACTATTGAAACCGGCATGATGGCCCGTCAGGCGACAGCAGCTGTAATGGTTAACATGGACGACACCGCGGTATTCGTTACCGTTGTCGGCCAGAAAAAAATGAAACCGGGCCAGGACTTCTTCCCGCTGACCGTAAACTATCAGGAGCGTACTTACGCTGCCGGCCGTATTCCGGGAAGTTTCTTCCGTCGTGAAGGCCGTCCGGGCGAAGGCGAAACCCTGATCGCACGTCTGATTGACCGTCCGTTACGTCCTCTGTTCCCGGAAGGTTTCCTGAACGAAGTTCAGATCATCGCAACCGTGGTTTCTGTGAACCCGCAGATTAACCCAGATATCGTGGCAATGATCGGTGCTTCTGCAGCGCTGGCACTGTCCGGTATTCCGTTCAACGGCCCGATTGGTGCGGCACGTGTTGGTTTCATCAATGACCAGTATGTTCTGAACCCGACCACTGATGAATTAGCGGTAAGCAAACTGGATCTGGTTGTTGCCGGTACCAAAGGTGCGGTTCTGATGGTTGAATCAGAAGCACAGCTGCTGACCGAAGAACAAATGCTGGGTGCGGTCGTGTTCGGTCACGAGCAGCAGCAGATTGTTATCGAAAATATCAACGCACTGGCAGCTGAAGCCGGTAAACCTAAATGGGACTGGCAGCCTGAGCCTGTTAATCAGACTCTGCATGACCGCGTTGCTGAACTGGCTGAAAAAGCTCTGGGTGATGCTTACCGTATCACTGAGAAACAGGATCGTTATGCGCAGGTTGATATCATTAAAGATGCAACCATCAGCGCACTGGAAGCTGAATTTGCCGCACGCGGTGAAGAGCTGACCAGCGAACTGAAACATGAAATCAGCGACATCCTGTCTGCGGTTGAAAAATCTGTTGTCCGTACCCGTGTACTGGACGGTGAGCCGCGTATCGACGGCCGTGAAAAAGACATGGTCCGTGCACTGGATGTCCGCACCGGTGTTCTGCCGCGTACCCACGGTTCTTCTCTGTTTACCCGTGGTGAAACTCAGGCGCTGGTAACAGCAACTCTGGGTACTGCCCGTGATGCACAGACCCTGGATCAGGTGATGGGTGAAATCACTGATACCTTCCTGTTCCACTACAACTTCCCTCCGTACTGCGTGGGTGAAACCGGTATGGTCGGTTCACCGAAACGCCGCGAAATCGGCCACGGCCGTCTGGCGAAACGTGGTGTGCTGGCAGTGATGCCGTCTCAGGAAGAATTCCCGTACACCGTACGTGTGGTGTCAGAAATTACTGAATCCAACGGTTCTTCTTCTATGGCGTCAGTCTGTGGTGCATCTCTGGCACTGATGGATGCAGGTGTTCCTGTGAAATCAGCGGTTGCCGGTATCGCGATGGGTCTGGTGAAAGAAGGCGACAAATACGTGGTTCTGTCTGATATCCTCGGTGATGAAGATCACCTCGGCGATATGGACTTTAAAGTGGCGGGCAGCCGTGACGGTATCAGCGCCCTGCAGATGGATATCAAAATCGAAGGTATCACCAGCGAAATCATGCAGGTGGCTCTGAATCAGGCCAAAGGTGCGCGTCTGCACATCCTGGGCGTGATGGAACAGGCTATCAACTCACCACGTGCTGATATCTCTGAGTTTGCACCGCGCATCCACACTATCCGCATCAATCCGGACAAGATCAAAGACGTTATCGGTAAAGGCGGTTCTGTGATCCGTGCCCTGACCGAAGAAACCGGCACCACTATCGAAATCGAAGATGACGGTACTGTGAAGATTGCTGCGACTGACGGTGATAAAGCGAAAATGGCTATCCGCCGTATCGAAGAAATTACCGCAGAAGTGGAAGTCGGCCGTATCTATAACGGTAAAGTTGTCCGTATCGTTGATTTCGGTGCTTTCGTGGCTATCGGCGGCGGTAAAGAAGGTCTGGTGCATATTTCTCAGATCGCTGACAAACGCGTTGAAAAAGTATCAGATTATCTGGAAATGGGTCAGGAAGTACCGGTTAAGGTACTGGAAATCGACCGTCAGGGTCGTATCCGTCTGAGCATGAAAGAAGCGGTCAGTCAGGATGCTGCTCCGGCTTCAGATGCAACCTCTGATGCAAATAACGCTGAATAAAATTTGACGTAAGGCATGGCGTCCTGTAAAAAGGGCGCCATTCGGCAAAAAAAGCAAAAATGCACTCGGTTATTGTCAGTCAGAGGATTATCCTTTCAGGGATCTGACTTCGGGAGTAGGAAATGAATTTTTTTCTGCGTTGGTGGAGCATTGCAGCTATAATTTTTATCGCAGGATGCAGCAGCGGTAAAAAATGGCACTCCGGGGATTTACTTGCAGTACCCCTGCAGCCATCATTACAGCAGGAAGTGATCCTCGCCCGAATGGAACAAATACTGGCAAGCCGGTCATTAACTGAGGATGAGTACGCCCAGCTGCTTTATCAGCGTGGTGTGTTGTACGACAGCCTCGGATTGCGTGCATTGGCGCGTAACGATTTTACCGTTGCGTTATCAATGCGTCCGGATATTCCGGAGATATTTAATTACCTGGGCATTTATTTTACGCAGGCAGGCAACTTTGATGCTGCCTATGAAGCGTATGATTCTGTATTAGAGCTTGATCCAACTTATAACTACGCGCGTATGAACCGCGGTATTGCCCTGTATTACGGGGGCAGGTATCCGGTAGCGCGGGATGATTTGCTGGCGTTTTATCAGGATGATCCAAACGATCCGTTCCGCTCGCTGTGGCTCTATCTCACCGATAAAGAGATAGATCCGAAGAAAGCACTGACCGATTTACGTCAGCGCTATCAGCAGGCGAAAGGCGGACAATGGGGCTGGAATATTGCTGAATTCTATCTCGGTGACATCAGTGAAAAGACACTGCTTGATCGGCTGAAGGAATTCTCAACGGATAACACTTCGCTCGCTGAACATCTCAGTGAAACCTACTTCTATTTAGGTAAATACTACCTGAGTCTGGGGGATACGGACAGCGCTGAAACGCTGTTCAAGCTGACGGTTGCCAACAACGCACACAATTTCGTTGAGCACCGCTACGCATTGTTGGAATTAGCTCTGTTAGGTGATGAAGAACAGGACCTGACGGATTCAGATCCACAATAGCTGACGAACACACTTCAACCCGTTAATTTTTCACCATCGCGGAAGTGATGGGGGGATTTTTGTTCGTTTTATAATTTTATTTGAGCCAGTTCACACTTTTAAATGAAAACAACCGACATGCTTTCCGATGGGTTGTGTAGACTGGCCGCCATTTTGTATGAGGCACCTTTACATGACCACTGAGACTGAAATCTCTTTTGCTGACATTGGTTTATCAGCTGATATTTTGACTGCACTGGACGACCTGGGCTACGAAAAGCCGTCCCCGATCCAACAACAATGTATTCCGCACCTGCTTGCCGGCCGTGACGTTCTCGGTATGGCACAGACGGGCAGCGGCAAAACGGCGGCATTCGGCCTGCCGTTACTGAACAATATTGATCCGAACCTGAGAGCACCACAGATTCTGGTGCTGGCACCGACTCGTGAATTAGCGGTTCAGGTTGCGGAAGCCTGTACTGATTTCTCCAAACATATGCGTAACGTGAATGTGGTCGCCCTGTACGGCGGTCAGCGTTATGACGTCCAGTTACGTGCTCTGCGTCAGGGACCACAGGTGGTTGTCGGGACTCCGGGCCGTCTGCTGGATCACTTAAAACGCGGCACCCTGGATTTATCCAACCTGAAAGGTCTGGTTCTGGACGAAGCAGATGAAATGCTGCGCATGGGCTTCATCGAAGACGTTGAAACCATCATGAGTCAGATCCCGGCAAATCACCAGACCGCGCTGTTCTCTGCAACCATGCCGGAAGCTATCCGCCGCATTACCCGCCGTTTCATGAAAGATCCGCAGGAAGTGCGCATTCAGAGCAGCGTGACTACCCGTCCGGACATCAGCCAGAGCTACTGGACTGCTTACGGTGCACGTAAGAGCGAAGCACTGGTTCGCTTCCTGGAAGCGGAAGATTTTGATGCGGCGATTATCTTCGTCCGTACCAAAAATGCGACCCTGGAAGTGGCAGAAACGCTGGAGCGTAACGGCTACAACAGCGCAGCACTGAACGGTGACATGAACCAGGCACTGCGTGAGCAGACACTGGAGCGCCTGAAAGACGGCCGCCTGGATATCCTGATTGCAACAGACGTTGCTGCCCGTGGTCTGGACGTTGAGCGTATCAGCCTGGTTGTTAACTACGATATCCCGATGGATGCGGAATCTTACGTTCACCGTATCGGCCGTACCGGTCGTGCAGGTCGTGCGGGTCGCGCACTGCTGTTCGTGGAAAACCGTGAACGCCGCCTGCTGCGTAACATTGAACGCACCATGAAACTGACCATCCCTGAGGTAGAATTACCGGATGCAGAGATGATCAGCCAGCGCCGCCAGGAAAAATTCGCTGCCACTATCCATGCAGAAATGGAAAGCAGCAACCTGGATCAGTATCGTGCACTGCTGAAAAAACTGGTTCCGGCAGACAGCGATGAGTCTGAAGCCGATATCGATATGGAAACCCTGGCTGCGGTTCTGCTGAAAATGGCAGAAGGTGAGCGCAAACTGATCCTGCCGCCGGATGCACCACGTCGTCCGCGCCGTGAGTTTAACGATCGTGATGATCGCCGCCGTAATGACCGCAATGACCGCAATGATCGTAACAGTCGTTTCGGTGATCGTCCGGAACGTGGTTCAGAACCGCGCCGTGAACGCCGTGACGTGGGTGATATGGAACTGTACCGCATTGAAGTGGGCCGTACCGATGGTGTTGAAGTCCGTCACATTGTGGGCGCGATTGCTAACGAAGGGGATATCAACAGCCGTTACATCGGTAACATCAAACTGTTTGATACTCACTCAACTATCGAATTACCGAAAGGTATGCCGACTGATCTGCTGCAGCATTTCACCCGTACCCGTGTTATGAACAAACCAATGAACATGACATTAGTCGGTGATGCGAAGCCGTTTAACCGTGAACGCCGCAGCGGCGGTAATGATCGTGGTAATGACCGTGGTGGTAACGGCGGCCGCAGTTTCGGTGGTGGTAACCGCCGTGACGGCGAGCGTTCTGAGCGTGGTAACAGCGATCGCCGTCCGCAGGGCGAGCGCCGCAACTTCCGCCGTGAAGACGGAAACTCCGCCCCGCGCCGTCGTACCAATAATGACGCATAATTGATTCTCTGAATCATAAAAAGCCCGGCCGGGGATATCCCTGCCGGGCTTTTTTTATACGCCTGAGGCCTGAAAACAGGTATTAAATCAGCCCCAGAGCCTCTTTCAGCGGTTTGAGGTAGCGGCGGCTGACCGGGATGGTTTCATCGTTACTCAGTATCAGCTCCGCCTGACCGTTATCGCCCAGCAGAATTTCCCGCAGGCGGGTCAGATTGACCAGATACTGCCGGTGGCAGCGCAGCAGCGGGGTGCGCGTTTCCAGGGTACGCAGTGTCAGCTCGGTAAACCCTTCCTGGCCGTGTGCGCTCATCACAAACACACCGCTGATGCGGGAATTAACATACACCACATCCTCAACCGGCATCAGCCAGATACGGTTATGGCCGCTGCACGGGATATAGCGCAGCTGTTCTGTCTGTTCCGGGGTCTCTGCCGGCCGGATCTGTCCCTGGCGCAGACGGTTCAGGGTTTTGTCCAGACGATCTTTCTCTACCGGTTTGAGCAGATAATCAAACGCATCTTCCTCAAAAGCCTGTAATGCGTACTCTTCAAAGGCGGTGAGAAAGACAATCGCAGGCCGGTGGCCGGGATCGAGCATACCGACCATTTCCAGTCCGGTGACACGGGGCATCTGGATATCCAGAAACACCACATCCGGCTTCAGACGATGGATTTTACCGATGGCATCAATGGCGTTGGTACATTCACCCAGGATATGAATGTCAGGATACGCATCGAGCAGTAATCGCAGGTTTTCCCGGGCCAGTGGTTCATCATCAACTATTAAAACATTCATAGTGTCATTATCATTTTTTTAGTTATCTGGCGGTGCTGCCGCACCTGCCGATGAATCGAAGGGTAAGGTCAGAATAATGGTTGTTTTGACTTCCGGCTCACAGTGAACACTGAGGCCATATTGGTTACCATAACGGACTTTGATGCGTTTATCGACCAGCCCCATGCCCAGCCCGTCACTCATTCCGGTTGGCTGATACAGCCCGGCATTATCGGTGATCAGTATGACAAGGGCATTGCCCTCCGCCCGTGCGGTTATGGTAATTTTTCCCTGCTCAAATATCTGTGATGTGCCGTGTTTTATCGCATTTTCCACCACCGGCTGTAACGAAAAGACCGGCAAAGTGGCCTGTTTCAGTTCATCCGGAATGGCGATATCCACACATAACTGCTCACGGAAGCGGGCTTTTTCAATCTGTAAGTAAGCATTCACATGCTCAATTTCCGCCGCGAGAGTGGCAATCTCACCGGGACGTTTTAAGTTTTTGCGGAAAAAGGTGGAGAGATTCTGTACCAGATGCCGTGCCTGTTCCGCATCACGGCGGATCACCGCCTGTAAGGTATTGAGCGCATTAAACAGGAAATGCGGATTGACCTGGGCATGCAGTAATTTCACCTCTGTTTCCAGTAGTGACTGCTTACTTCGTTCAAACTGTCCGGCCAGTATTTGTGCTGACAACAGACTGGCAATACCCTCTCCCAATGTGCGGTTAATCGAGCTGAACAGGCGGCTCTTCACTTCATACAGCTTAATCGTACCGACCACCTGTTTATTTTCCCCGGTCAGCGGGATCACCAGCGTGGAGCCGAGCTTACAGTGTGGATTGATTGAGCAGCAGTACGGCGTTTCGTTGCCGTCGGCATAGACAACCTCATTATGGGCAATGGCCTGCCGGGAATAGCGTGAGGCAATCGGTGTGCCCGGCAGATGGTGATCCGCCCCCACGCCGATAAAGGCCAGCAGTTTTTCCGTATCCGTGATAGCAACCGCTGCCACATTCAGTTCGTCATACAGCACCTGCGCCACCTGACGGCTGTTGGTCTCGTTAAATCCCTGGCGCAGCACACCATCTGTGCTGATCGCCAGTTTCAGCGCCTGGGCGGAAAACGCACTGGTGTATTTTTCAAAGATGGCGCGTCTGTCCAGCAGGATGCGGATAAACATAGCGGCGCCGATGGTATTGGCAATAATCATCGGTGCGGCAATATCTTTCACCAGATTCAGTGCTTCATTAAACGGCCGTGCCAGTAACAGGATAATCGCCATCTGTGCCAGTTCGGCAACAAAGGTCACACCGGCCGCGGTCCAGGGGTTGAACAGTTTGTTGATCTGCCCGCGTTTCATATAGTACCGGTGCACCATACCGCCGATCAGCCCCTCTGCAATGGTGGATACCATACAGCTGAATGCTGTCATACCGCCGAGAGAATAGCGGTGCAGTCCGCCGGTAAAGCCGACCAGCAGCCCGACGGACGGACCGCCGAGCAGACCGCCGAGTACCGAGCCGATAGCCCGTGTATTGGCGATAGAATCATTGATATTCAGACCGAAATAGGTGCCCATGACACAGAAAACGGAGAAAATCAGGTAGCACATCAGCTTGTGCGGTAAGCGGACAGTCACCTGTAAGACCGGCAGCACCAGCGGCGTCTTGCTGAGTACCCAGGCGATAACCAGATACACACACATCTGCTGAAGCAGCAGGAAAATCAGATTGTAGTCATACATTTTTCTGTCGGATCACTTGCCGGGGGAAGATTATTTGTAACTATCTGAGATTTTATATTAAAAATAGTTTTTCAGCAGGTGTATAAGGCCGGGGTTGAAGGTATTATGCTGTGATCTGGCGCACAAATATCTTAACGGTTTTTGCTGAAATCAGTAATACTGACAGCTTCCCCTTCTTCATCGTTTTTTCCAGAACAATTTTATTCGGGATAATTACACCCTGAATAGTTTCACAAATGATAGTTAAGGCCGAAATCAATAATGAAAAAAAGAACAATCTATCTGATCCTGCTGATGCTGGTCTTAATTGCGATGGCTGCACTTTTTCGTGCCCACAACCAGTATCTTTTATTGCAGGGCGAAGTCGATGCACCGGAGGTTATTGTTTCCTCTAAAGCCAAAGGGCGTGTTGTTGAGCGTCTGATTGAGCGCGGTGACGACGTCAAACAGGGCCAGGCACTGATCCGCCTGACCAGTCCGGAGCTGGAGGCACAGGTTGCCTCACTGGTGGCTGCCCGCGACCAGGCTCAGGCTCAGTTAACCGAATCGCTGAACGGTACGCGTGAAGAGAGCGTACGTAATTATGCCGCACAACTGGCGCAGTCTCAGGCTGAACTGGCAAATGCACAGCGTGATTTTCAGCGGATGAGCAGTATGTCCGGAAAGGGCTATGTATCTAAAACCGAACTTGATCAGTCCCGCCGTGCCCGTGATGTGGCACAACAGCGCGTACTGGCCGCCAAAGCACAGCTCGACCAGGCGAAAAACGGTGACCGCACTGAACAGCGTCAGCGTTATGAAGCGGCACTGCGCCAGGCGGAACAGAAACTGGCTGAGTTAAAAGTCCAGCAGGATGAACTGACGGTTACCGCACCGGTGACCGGTGAAATCGGGCCGATTCCGGCTGAAATCGGTGAGCTGTTTAATGCCGGTAGTCCGCTGGTGACGATTATCCGTCTGCCGGAAGCGTATTTTGTCTATAACCTGCGTGAAGATATTCTCGCGGATGTGAAAAAGGGCGACAAAATCACGCTGACCGTTCCGGCGCTGAAAAATCAGGAAATTGAGGCTGAAGTCCGCTATATCGCACCTATGGGGGATTACGCCACCAAACGCGCCACCCGCGCCACCGGGGATTTTGATCTGAAAACCTTTGAGGTTCGCCTCTATCCGGCGCAGCCGGTGGACGGATTAAGACCCGGTATGAGTGCATTATGGCGCCGGGATAAGTAATGAGGCTCCCGGCAATATGGCGCGGTTTCCGTAACGCATTCTCACAGGAAACCCGGATGGCGGTGCGCAGTCCGGTGTTCCACTGGCTGAGCTGGCTGTTTCCGCTGATGTTATTCGCACTGGTCAGTGCCAACTTCTCTGAAGGTACATTACTGGATTTACCGGTTTCCGCCATCGATTATGACCACAGCCCGCTCTCCCGCACGCTGGTGCGTAACCTGAATGCGGCCTCACACGCCAGCATCACACCGCAGGATGATAAAGAGGTTGCACTTGAGCGTATGGGGAGTGCGGAAGATTATGCCATCCTGGTGATCCCGCCGCGCTTTGAAAGCGATGTGTTGTCCGGCAAGCAGCCGACAACCCGGATGTTTTTTAATGCACTGTTTTATGCTTCCGGCAGTTATGCCACCCAGGACTTCAGCGGGCTGATTGCCGAACTGAACGGTCAGTACCGCTCTGTCCTCGCTTCTGAAATGGGGAAAAATGTCCCGAAACTGGCACAGGTGACGATGTCCTATGACACCCTGTTTAACGCCAGCGGCAGCTATATTTATTATCAGCAGTTTGCTGCCACGATCCATATGCTTCAGCTGTTTGTGGTGACCTGTACGATTTACACCATGTCACGCAGCACCATGCTGCAATCCATTAAACCGCTGTTCAGCGGTGTGCTCGGCAAGCTGGCGCCGTATACCTTGTTTTTCACGGCACTGCTGATGATCGAACTCGCTGTCCTGGTCACCGTTTTTGAGGCTAAAGTCACCGGGAATCCGGTTTATATGCTGATGATCGGTTTCTTTTATGTGATGGCCGCCCAGAGCATCGGCCTGCTCCTCTATACATTCACCCGTGATCCGATGATGGCTTACAGTATGATCGGGATGCTGGTTAGTATGGCAATGGCCTTTTCCGGGATGACCGTGCCGGAGCTGTCGATGATTCTCCCCGCACGGATTATCGCGAATATTGAGCCGCTGACACATGCGCTGAACGCTATGTTTGATATCTTCCTGCGGGAAGTCTCGGTACAGCATATCCTGTATGTCTGTGCGTTATTGCTGCTCTATCCGGTGGGTGCGACTTTTCTGATCCGTAACCGCCTGCCGGCACGACTGGCATTACAGGGAGGACGCGCGGTATGAAACTGTATTTCCAGACGTTCCTGAAAGTACTGCTCGGTATGCTTGAAAAACCGATGTGGATGCTGCTGATTATCTCGCTGTGTGTCATGAGCCTGGTCTATGTGCATCCGGTACTGTGGGACTTACCGGTCGCGGTGGTGGATCAGGATAACACGGTGGCCAGCCGTTCACTGGTGCGGGAGCTGGACGCCACCGCAAAAGTGGAACTGCACAGTTATGACAACCTGGCTGCAGCCCGGCAGGATATGATCATGCGTGATCTGTTTGCGATCATCATTATTCCGCAGGATTTTGAACGCAATCTCTTACAGGGCAAAAATATCACGGTACCGGTATTTGGTGATGGTACCAACCGTATCGCCAGCGGGCAGATTCAGCAGGAACTGAGCAAGGCATATCAGCAGATCCTGGCGGATTACAATACCAAAATCCTGACAGCAAACGGTTATACACCGGAGCAGGCATCAATACTCATCGCGCCGATTCAGTCTGAAACGGTCGGGATGTATAACCCGGGCGTCAGTTTCGCCGCCATTGCGCTGCCGGGGCTGCTGGTGATGCTGTTGCAGCACACACTGCTGATCGCCTGTGTCCGTGTCAGTATTGCCGTGCGCAGCACACCGAAAGGTAAACCGCCTCTGGCGGTCTATCTGGGAGCACTGAGTGCGCTGCTGCCGATCTGGCTGTTTCTATCGACCGTCTTTTTTGCGTTGTGGCCGTGGATACTGGGATATCGTCAGGAAGCGCCGATGTATGAATTATGGCTGCTGACGTTCCCGTTCCTGCTGGGGGTTCTGGGGCTGGGAAAACTGGTTACCGAATGTCTGCGCAGTGTGGAGATGATTTACCTGACGCTGGCCTTTGTCACCACACCGGTCTTTTATATGTCCGGTACTATCTGGCCGTTACAGGCGATGCCGGACTGGGTGCGGTTTATTGCTTCCGCGCTGCCGTCCACCTGGGCGACCAAAGCGATTGCCGGTATCAACCAGATGGATTTGCCGTTCAGCGGCGTACAAAACGATATTATTATGATGCTGGTGCTCGGGATTATTTATACACTGCTCGGTGTCTTTATCGGTATGTTACGTGACGGGGAATTGCGGCGTATAACTCAGGTCTTGCGGCGGGCATTCCGGCGAAAGCGTCAGAAATCAGTATGATACAAAGCAGGTAAAAATAATAAAAAAATGGGCGAAACGATAAGAGTTCGCCCTTTTTTATAAATAAATGTTGACGTTATGATTTATTTATAATAATAAACATTATCCATTGATGGTTTAATCAATGACAGGCAGATATTAATCACCTTTCTTATGTTTATGTGGTTTAAGATCCGGGTGTTTTCCCTTATTTTCAGGGGTAACACGCTGTCTTCTGTCTTCTTTTCCTGTTGTGTCTGTAACAGGTTTTGGTCCTGGTTTGATTTCCATTATAGCTCCTGTGTTTACTGATAAATTAATCACAACATCGATATCTTAAATATAATTTAAGTGTTAGTGGTACGCAGAACACTTTAATACATTATTTTTTTTATTAAAGTTAAATTTTCAGTTTCAGGTATTTCAGGGGAATATTTATGGAATGGGTGATTGGTATTATTATCTTTCTTGCTGTTATTAATACGATTTTTCAACCAAGGCGCTGCGGTGTATGTGGACAAGGTTTTAAAAAGAAATACCATACATGGACGATAGAGGGTAAAAAAGAACATCTTTGTCCCCATTGTAATTCAAGGATGACAAGAAGGGTCAGTTATAAGCGGTTTAACGACCGGTTCGGGAAATGAAAATGACAGTGAATAATGTGTTCTTCACTGTCATTACGGGATGAATGCTATATCACTCCACCAATTCAAGACCTGCAATATTACGCCAGTAACCGTTGCAGTTTTGTGCCTGTGCTAAATCCAGCGGTTGTGCGCCGGTTTCATTCTGACGGAAATGGTCAATGACGGCCAGATCGTCCGGCGCTTCCGGGGAGATCCGCACAATATCCACCAGTCCCTGCATGGAGCGCAGATCATTGCCGAGGTTATAGCAGTAACCACTCTGAGTCTGAATCCCGTTAAGGACGAAGACCTGCTGATTTTCCTGTGAGAGCACTTTGCGCCCCTGCGGATAACTGATACAGCAGGTTTCGCAGTCATCTTTGGCGCGGTTTTCCGAACGGGCGGTGAAGCAGCGGGCGGAGTAGGCCAGCGGCAGGTGGCCGTAGCTCATTACTTCCACTTCAAATTTGTCACGGATCTCCAGCTCTTCACACTGTTTCAGAAGGTTAACCAGCCAGTCACGGGAGAGTTCCACCGGCATACACCAGCGCGTCATGCCCTGTTTTTGCAGGATTTTCAGCGCCGGGGCGTTATAACAGTTCAGACCGTGTCCGGCGACGAACGGCAGCCCGCGCTCATGCAGCATGTTAATCACACCAAAATCATGCGCTTCGATCATAAATTCGCCGTTATCGACCAGTTTGGCGATCTCTTTCAGCTCAGACGGCGCCTGTAACAGCGCCAGCGTGGAAATCACCACCTGTTTGCCGCTTTCAGCAACGGTTTTGGCGAGATTTATCCAGTCGTCCGGTTTCATTTCCCGGCGCTTGCTGCACACGGTTTCACCGAGATAGATAATATCCGCACTGCTTTGTACTGCCTGCTGATAAAACTGTTCCAGTGTTGCTTTCGGCCAGTAATAGAGGACTGAACCTAATGAAAATTGCATCGTTTTTCTCTCCGTTACTGCCATTTGCGGTGGTAAGCACCGAGGGTAGTCTGCCGTCCTTCTGACATGCCGCCGAGGGTCTGCATCCACGCGGCATCCGGCGCATAGTTGTCCGGATCGGCCTTACAGCGGTCAATCGCCTGACGCCACACTTTGGCCACATCCGTCACATAGGCCGGGCTGCGCTGGCGGCCTTCAATTTTCACTGACGCGATATTGGCCGCCATCAGTTCCGGCAGCAGCTCCAGTGTGTTGAGGCTGGTCGGCTCTTCCAGAGCGTGGTAAGGCTTGCTGTCCACGCAGTAGCGGCCTTTGCAGAGTGTCGGGTAACCGGCATTTTCATCCGCACCGTAGCGATCAATCAGCACGTCATTCAGGCGGGATTCGAGTCCCTGCGGGGTTTCCTGCCAGCGGACAAACCGTGCCGGTGAGCAGGCACCGACGGTATTCGGGGATTCCCCGGTCAGATAGGAGGAGAGGTAGCAGCGGCCTTCCGCCATAATACACAGACTGCCGAATGCAAAGACTTCCAGCGGCACCGGGCTGGTGCGTGCCAGCTGTTTTACCTGATGAATAGAGAGCACACGCGGCAGCACAATACGGTGCACATCAAAATTGCGCTGATAGAAACGGATAGCTTCGGTATTGGTGGCCGACGCCTGCACAGAGACATGCCGCTCAATATGCGGATAACGTTCCGCAGCATATTCCAGCATGGCGATATCCGCGAGGATCAGGGCATCCGCCCCCAGTTGTGCGGCCATATCCACCGCCCGCTGCCAGCGGCTGAAACCGTCCGGATGGGCAAAGGTGTTAATCGCGATATGCAGGTGACGCCGGTGGCGGTGAACATAATCCACCGCCTCGGTAAGTTTCTTTTCAGTAAAATTCAGACCGGCGAAGTGACGGGCATTAGTATCATCTTTCAGGCCGATATAAACCGCATCCGCACCGTTATCAATGGCGGCTTTCAGTGCGGGTAAATTACCGGCAGGACACAATAGTTCCATGGTGAGACTCTCAGACTGAATAATAAAAATGATCGGAAATTGTAAATGGCAGGCTAAAAAAGGTATTGACCTGAGGCAGGTTAGTGAACATTTGCCGCAAAAAATCACCCGGTTTGCGGATATAAAAGCGGGATGTTCTCTGCGGCAGGGGGAAAATCGGGTATATAATAGAAATAATGACACGAAAAATTGACCGGAATCCTGAGTTATTTCCGCAGATTCTGGCACAATGACGCAGTAATTCAGATTAAGGAGTCAGTACGGTGTTTGCCAAAATTCGTTCCTCGCTCGTACACAACGGGCCGGCGTTATTGCGGTTTCCGCTGAAATTAACGCCGTTTACCCTGCAAAAACAGGTTCTCCAGCAGGTTCTGGCGCGTCAGTTTGAAGAGGCGCTGACAGAAGGTGATCTCGATTTTCTGGAAAATAAATGGCTGAAAGTGGAAGTCCGCGACCTGGCGCTTCACTGGTATATCAGTAACCGTGACGGCCGTCTGGTGGTCAGTGCGGATGAACAGGAAGATGTCAGTTTCAGCGGTAATGCTAATGATCTGGTGCTGATCGCCGCCCGCAAAGAGGACCCTGATACCTTATTCTTCCAGCGCCGTCTGCGCATCGAGGGGGATACTGAACTGGGTCTGTATGTCAAAAACCTGATGGACTCGATTGATCTTGACGGTATGCCGCCGCTGCTGCGCACGGCATTAATGCAACTGGCTGACTTTATTCAGGCCGGGCTGGCGGAGGATGAAGACAAATCACACGCAGTGGTGACCTCATGCTGATCCGCACAGAAATTCCGGTTGATGCCGCCGGTATCGATGCACTGCTGCGCAGCGCATTCGGGCGTGATAATGAAGCTGACCTCCTGCATTCACTGCGGGAAGACGGGCTGCTGACCTTAGGTGTGGTTGCCACTGATGATGAGGGGCTGGTGGTCGGTTATGCCGGTTTTACACCGGTGGACGTGGAAGGCGAAGATTGTCAGTGGGTCGGACTGGCGCCGCTTGCGGTGGCAGAGGCTTACCGTGGTCAGGGGATTGCGAAGCAGATGGTTTATGAGGGGCTGGACAGCCTCAATGAATTCGGTTACGGCGCGGTTGTGGTGCTGGGCGACCCTGAAATCTACGGAAAATGGGGCTTTAAACCGGCAGCCGAATTTGATTTACACTGCAAATGGCCGGATACCGCACCGTATTTCCTGATCTATCCGCTGGAAAACGATGCCGCAGACCGTTATCACGGGCTGGTTAATTTCTCACATCACTTTGACAGCTGTGAATAATCACTGCCGTTAAGGTATGTCGTCAAATCGGAGGGCTGGTCACTGACCAGCTTTTCTTTTTTCTTCTTTGTCAGCTGCTTGACCCGGTATTCTTCTTTTGACGCTACTGAGCGATCCGCAAGTGCAGCCTGATACACCACGCTTAACCCGGTTTTCCCCCGCAGGTATTTTGCCCCTTTTCCGGACTGATGTGTTGCAACACGTTGTGCGACATCACGGGTGATCCCTGTGTAAAGATATCCGGATTCTGTCCTGATTATGTAAAGAAACCACGTGTTTATCTCTGCATTATTATTCATTTTTGTTTAATCGTGCGCTTTTGTGTTTATATGAAAGTCGAATATTTTGCTGATTTACGTCGCGGGATAGTCACGCAAGTAATTAATTAATCAGTGGTATTCACCATGGTAATTCTTTTCGCAGATTAATTAAAACCCCAATCATCAATTTTATTGAATAACTACAGCAGAAATAGCTAATTTTCTTTTTCGACGGAGGAGCATAATATGACTCACATCACAGAGAGAGACAAAAACGTCTCATGATATTACATTTATTCTAAGGAATCATATTATGAAAATCTCAACAGTAATCCCTGCAGTTTTAGCTTTAAGTGCCGTTTCATTTGGTTCAATGGCTGCTACCGAAGTACAACATAGCACACAAGCACCTGTCGGTGTTGTTTCTGTCAGCGATATTGATACCCTGGCTGATGTGACTGCCGCCTTATCCAAAAAAGCTGATGAAGCTGGTGCAACTTCTTTCCGCATCATCTCTGCAGGCGGTGAAAACCTGATGAGTGGTACTGCGGAACTCTATAAATAATTCCTGAGATTTGCCATACAATACAGCCCGTCTGACGGGACTGTCTGAACCAGCACCGGATGATATACTCTATCAGCCGGTGTGGTTTTATTGGGGGTACTGTATGGAATTACCGCACGATTCAATCCTGTCTTATCTGAAGAAAAATCATGTCTTTACGCTGTGTGCCACTGCCGGTGATGACCTGTGGTGCGCCTCCTGCTTTTATATTGCAGATCCGGAAGCGATGAGGCTTTATTTCCTGACTGAACCGCATACCCGGCACGGCACCCTGATGCAGCAGAACCCGCGGGTGGCGGGAACGATTTCCGCACAGACGGTCACGGTGGCAAAAATCCGCGGGATACAGTTCCGGGGGGAGATTATTACCCTGTCAGAGGAAGAGGAAAAACAGGCCCGGGCACGTTACTGCCGCCGTTTTCCGGTGGCCGTCACCGCAAAAACCCCGTTGCGGGGGCTGCGGCTGGATGAGGTTAAGATGGTGAATAATACGCTGGGGTTCGGGAAGAAACTGCACTGGTCGCGTTTCAGCGTTGGTTTCAGCGCAAATAGTGAATAACCTGGTTGCTGCTGCCGCGCCAGATCAGCATCGGGTCATGCAGATCCTGCACAAATTTCCCGTCAACTAATACATTGATATGCTCAATGACTTCCTGCTGGGCATCATTCAGCTCATCCAGTTTATAGCCTGTCCACATCCAGATATCTTTCTCCGGCGGGCACTCGCGGCGGATACGCTGCACCAGTGCCAGGATCACCGGCACATTGTGCGGATGCAGGGGGTCACCGCCGGACAGTGTAATTCCCTGACGTTTTACACGGGTATCACAGAGGTCGGCGATAATTTTATCTTCCAGCTCCCGGGTATACGGCACACCGGAATCCGTGCGCCATGTACTCTGGTTATAACAGCCGCGGCACTGATGCACACAGCCTGAAACAAACAGCGTGCAGCGTGTACCCGGCCCGTTGACGACGTCAACGGGGTAATACTGATGATAATTCACAACTCAGCCTAATTGTCCGTTATTCAGGTGTTTAACGCGACGCTTCACCTCTTCCTGCTTCCCGGCGTTAAACGGACGGGCATCCGGGCTGCCGAGATAACCGCATACGCGGCGGATAACAGAGACGCGGGAAGCGTCATGATTACCGCATTTCGGGCAGACAAAGCCTTTGCTGGTGCAGTTAAACTCACCGGCAAATCCGCATTCATAACACTCATCAATCGGCGTGTTGGTACCGTAGTACGGAACGCGGTCATAGCTGTAATCCCAGACATCTTCCAGCGCTTTCAGGTTGTGCTGAAGATTCGGGTATTCGCCGTAACAGATGAAACCGCCGTTCGCCAGTGGCGGGTACGGTGCTTCAAAATCCAGTTTGTCGTACGGATTGACCTTTTTCTCCACATCGAGGTGGAAGCTGTTGGTGTAATACCCTTTGTCTGTCACACCCGGAATGAGACCGAACTCAGCAGTATCCAGACGGCAGAAGCGGTCGCACAGGTTTTCACTCGGCGTGCTGTAGAGGCTGAAACCGTAGCCGGTTTCTGTTTTCCACTCATCGGTTGCACGGCGCAGGCGTTCCACGATGGCAACACCCAGGGCGCGGCGCTGTTCATCGTCATACATATGTGTTTCAGTGCCGGTCAGAGCATTGATAGTTTCATGGATACCGATGTAACCCAGCGAAATTGAGGCACGGCCGTTTTTAAAGATTTCAGTAACGGAGTCATCCGCTTTCAGCCGCACACCGCAGGCACCTTCCATATACAGAATCGGCGCGACGCGGGCTTTGACATTTTCCAGCCGTGCGATACGGGTCATCAGCGCTTTTTTGGCGAGCACCAGACGTTCATCCAGCAGTGACCAGAAGTCCGCTTCACTGCCTTGTGATTCAATGGCAATACGCGGCAGGTTCAGGCTGATAACGCCGAGGTTGTTACGCCCGTCGTGGATCATTTCACCGTTCTCTTCATACACACCGAGGAAACTGCGGCAGCCCATCGGAGTTTTAAAGGAACCGGTAACTTTTACCACCTGGTCATAGTTCAGGATATCCGGATACATCCGTTTGCTGGCGCACTCTAACGCGAGCTGTTTGATGTCATAGTTCGGATCGCCGTACTGGTGGTTGAGGCCTTTTTTAATCGCGAAGACCAGTTTCGGGAATACCGCGGTTTTGTGATTTTTTCCGAGACCGGCGATACGGTTACGTAAAATCGCCTGCTGGATCATGCGGGATTCTCTGGATGTGCCCAGCCCGAAGCCGAAAGTGACAAACGGAGTCTGTCCGTTGGCGGTGTGCAGTGTGTTGACTTCATATTCCAGTGACTGGAAAGCGTCATAACACTCTTTTTCTGTGCGGGCATTGGCGTAGCCTTCCGCATCCGGGATCTGCCACTCGTTTGCCGTTTTCAGATGTTTGTTATAGCTGGCAGTGACAAATGGCGCGAGAATTTCGTCGATACGGTTAATCGTGGTACCGCCGTAAATATGGCTGGCCACCTGGGCAATAATTTGTGCTGTTACCGCAGTCGCGGTAGAGATGGACTTAGGCTGTTCTATCTCGGCATTACCCATTTTAAAGCCATGAGTCAGCATGCCTTTCAGATCGATCAGCATGCAGTTAAACATCGGGAAGAACGGCGCGTAGTCCAGATCGTGATAGTGAATTTCACCACGTTCGTGTGAAATTACAACATCACGCGGTAAAATGTGCTGTTTTGCGTAGTGCTTGGCAACGATACCCGCCAGCAGGTCACGCTGTGTCGGGATCACCTTGCTGTCTTTATTGGCATTCTCGTTGAGAATGGACATATCACTCTGTTCAACCAGCCCGCGGATCTCATTATTGAGGCGGCCGCGCAGTTCACGTGCCACGTCGCGGTCATGACGGTAT
The DNA here is from genome assembly GCF_032989665.1 of Morganella sp. BCCO 40_0007. Classification (NCBI taxonomy): domain Bacteria; kingdom Pseudomonadati; phylum Pseudomonadota; class Gammaproteobacteria; order Enterobacterales; family Morganellaceae; genus Morganella; species Morganella sp. BCCO 40_0007. The sequence goes on from NZ_JAVBIN010000010.1 coordinate 139,914, forward strand.
TCGATGTAAGTTCTTGCTAACTCTTTGTAATCACCGGACATTAACTGATTTTCAACGGCGTCCTGGATCTCACCGATATCCACTTTTTTCCGGTCACCCAGCAGGGAGGCTACCCGGGCGGCAACCTGAGAGCAATAGTCATCATCATTAACACGTGCGGCTTTAGCGGCTCTTTTAATGGCATCCCGGATGCGTGATTCATCAAAATTTACCTGACATCCATCACGCTTAATCACGATAGTGTGCACTTTGCTTCTCTCCGGCAGTTTGGTTATCCACAGGGTAAAACCTGTCATAATGCGGCTTCATGGCATTGTGGATAACACTGTGAATAAATACTATATCTTGTGTGCTTTGTATTATATAGCACTAGATATAGATTTCCTCCGGAATAAGGCGATTGAAATTGATTTAAGTCAAAGAATTTTGGCGACATCAGGCAAACCGCACACTCCGGTTAAGTGTAAAAATGTGCGGTTTGATTGCTGAAATTATAGTAAAAGTTATTTCTGTCACTTATGGGTGCTGTTTTTGTCGTCTCTGAAGACGAAAACATAACCGATGCAGGCGGTGAGCAGTACGCAGACCCCCGCAGCGATAGCCAGCAGGAACCCGGCATCAATGCCGTAAGTATCAATGATCATACCGACACCGGCAGAGCCGAGCGCCACACCGACCGCCAGGCCGGTAATAAGCCAGGTGAAGCCTTCTGTCAGCATATTGGCCGGCGCTTCACGTTCCACAAAGCCGATAGCGAGGATCATGGTCGGCGAGAAGAAGAAACCGGCGACAAACATGGTCAGCCCCAGCCCGGTCAGATTGGTGACCAGCAGCAGCGGCAGGGTGGTCAGCAGTGTGGCAGCGGCGGTGAAGACAAACTGCTTTGTGTAGCTGAACGGCAGACGTACCGCACCGAAGATAAACCCGGCGATACAGGAACCGGCGGCATACACCGACAGAACATAGCTCGCCCCTTCCGGATAGCCCTGCGCATTAGCGAAAGCAACAGCCAGTACATCTACTGTCCCGACAATCACCCCGAGTGCAAGCAGAACCACCATCAGCAACTGAATAGCGGGCAGGCGCAATACGGTGCCTTTCGCCAGCCCGTCACGTTTGTGTACCGGCGGTTCAGTCCGTTTCTGACAAACCACCAGCATCGTACCGATGATCAGAAAAATAATCGCCGCCAGCGGACCGGCCTGCGGGAACAGCGCGATACAGAGTGTGACCGACAGCGGCGGCCCGATAATAAAGCTGATCTCATCCAGTACGGACTCAAAAGAGTAAGCCGTCTGCAAACGCGGATCGCCCTTATAGATATGTGTCCAGCGGGAGCGGATCATCGCGGGCATACTCGGGATCGCCCCGACAAAAACAGCGGACAGCCAGATTGCCCAGTCAGGGGCATCATACACCGTGCATAACAGCAGAACGGCAGTCGCTGGCACACTGATCACCAGCGTTTTCGGCAGTATACGGCTCTGCCCGTAGCGATCCACCAGCCGGGCGATCAGCGGGGCGCAGAATGCCGCCGAAAAGGTATATACAGCCGCGGTTACGCCGGCCATAAAGAAAGAATCACGCAATTGGGCAATCATGGTAATGATCCCAATCCCCATCATGGAGACGGTCATCCGCGCGATAAATCCCGCACCGGAAAAAGCTTTGGTGCCGGGATGCTGAAAGATGACACGATAAGAGCTGAACATAACAACCTCACAGATACCCGTTGTATGCCGGACGGGTATGATTTTAACTGCCGGAAATAGCCGGCTGTAATGCAATTAACATACATTGCGTATGTGAATCTATTGACATACGCGATGTATGTCAATAAAAAAGTGTTATAATCGCACGGCTGAAGAGAGCCAACCGCAGGAGTGAGAAAATGGGTCATAAGCCACGTGCAGAGATGATAGAAGAAACGCGGACAAAGCTTATCCGTGCTGCACGCCAGCAGTTTGGTGAGGCAGGGTACGCCGCCACCGTAATGGATGACCTGACGGCGCAGGCCGGTCTGACCCGGGGGGCGCTGTATCATCACTTTGGTGACAAAAAAGGATTATTTCTGGCGGTATTGCAGGATCTGGATCGCGAACTCGATGCGCGTCTGGATGCGGCAGAAAAAAATGAAGCAGATGCGTGGACAGCGTTTAAATCACGCTGTCAGGGCTATCTGGCGATGAGTCTGGAGCCGGAAGTACAGCGGATTATGTTCCGTGATGCGGCTTCGGTACTGGATTTCTCCATTGTTAAATCCCATGAACTGGCCTGTGTGCAGGGGATCACCCGGCGTCTGACACATCTGATGGAAGCGGGGCGGATAAAACAGGTGGCACCCGATGTGCTGGCACTGTTTATTAATGGCGGGCTGTACGAATGCGCCATGTGGATTGTGCACAGTGAAAATCCGCAGTCGACGTATGACAAAGTCAGGGTGTCGTTTGATCAGCTGCTGGAAAATCTGCGGGTATAGGATGAGGTGATAAATTTTACTATTAAAATTTATCACCCATAAAACGGCGGTTATTGAATCGTCAGCGCCATTGTCTGTTTCAGCATGTCTATATTAAAACGCTTCCCAGTCATTATGTGTATTTACCGGTTTTTCAGGAACAGGGTGCCGTAACGGCACTACCGTACCGGTCTTCAGTTCTCCGGTCTGTATCTGAAATACAGATACGGCCTGAGTCAGTCTTCCTGCCTGCACTTCAAGTGATGCAGCCGCTGCTGCTGATTGCTCTACTAACGCTGCATTCTGCTGGGTTACTCTGTCCATTTCCGTCACTGCCATGCCAATCTGGTCAATTCCGCGGCTTTGTTCATCTGATGCAGAGGCTATCTCACTCATAATATCGGTGACCCGGGTGACGGCGCTGACAATTTCATCCATTGTTTCACCGGCGCGCTCAACCAGAACTGTACCGGCCTCAACTCTGCCGGCCGAATCCCCGATCAGGGTTTTGATTTCCCGGGCTGCCTGTGCACTGCGCTGGGCAAGGCTTCGGACCTCACCGGCCACAACGGCAAATCCGCGGCCCTGCTCACCCGCGCGTGCCGCTTCCACTGCGGCATTCAGCGCCAGAATGTTGGTCTGGAAAGCAATACTGTCAATCACACTGATGATATCGGCAATTTTCTCAGAGCTGTTGCCGATACCGCGCATGGTATTCACGACATCATCCACGACTTTCCCGCCACGCTCTGCGGTTTCGGAGGCGGTTAACGCCAGATGACTTGCCTGACGGGCATTATCGGCATTCTGACGCACGGTGGCTGTCAGTTCTTCCATGCTGGCTGCGGTTTCTTCAAGAGACGCTGCCTGTTGTTCTGTCCGCGAAGACAGGTCGTTATTACCGGCAGAGATCTCCCCGGCGCCTCTGTAAATAGCATTGGCACCATCACGGACATCCCCGACAGTTCCGGAAAGCTCGCTTTGCATATAACGTAATGTTTCAGATAGTTTTTTGATTTCATAACTGCCTGTCACGTTAATCGGTCTTATCAGATTACCTTTTGCAATATTCTGAATGCTTTCCTGGAAATGATTCATAGGTAAGATGAGTAAACGACGAATACCGACCCAGACTAAAATGATGGTGATACAAATACTGATAAGTAGTAATATTGCTATCCATATTGTCAATGTTTCATTATTTTTACTATTTTGAATAAGTTTGTCATAATAATCAGTATCTGCGGAATAATAATTTTCATATAATTTCCCGAATGCATTTTGATAATTACTGGTAGGTTGGTTATCAAAATCATCTAACCTGTTTTTCCGCAAAAAATAAACTAACTCAAGCTGAGCGTTATAATATTCATTAAAAGAAGAATCCATATGGTGTTCAAGTTCTTCTCCGAATCTTGTTGGCATTGATTTAAATTTTAACCAATCCGATTTCGTTTTTTTTACCTGTTCTTCAGCATAGTCAATTCGTTTTTTTTTCTGTGTGTCATTTTCATAAATACCTTTCATTACACCTTTTGATATGATGTTAAGTAATGATCGGTTCTCTAAAAATCCAATCCAGACACGGTCGAGTACATGAGTTTTTTCTGACTGTATCGTCATCGTATTATTTATTTCATTTTGTGAGTTTATAAACCTGAGAAAATAAAATGATGATATAATCTGTATCAAAAGAAATGCGATTAAGATGAGGGGCACTCCCGTCGATATTTTTACTTTTTCTAACATATTGCCACCTATAATTAATATTTTTAATTACAAAAACCATATTAGTATGGCAAATTTCATCAGGGTGCTTAAATAATCAGCCGGTGGTTTATTTGTAAATAAGAGACTATAATTGGCTGGTTTTGTCTGAAGGCATCCCTGTAAAAATAGTATTTACATTCAGGTTTCGGAATAAACAATTCTGCCGGTGGTTTTATGTATCGTTAACATAAAAAACAGGATTGCCGGGCCGGGTTATCGCTTTGGGTTGCCGTGCCCCGTAGAGTGTATTGCAGGCAGTGAACAGGACAGATTCGCTATCGGGTTAACTATCGGGTTAATAATGAACAGAGCCCCCCTGAAGGGGGGCTCAATCAACGTCATCTCTTTGAGAGATGCTCTTCTCAGAAAGCGCAGTAATTATTTACGGACTGCGATTGCTTCGATTTCTAATTTAACGTCTTTTGGCAGACGCGCAACTTCAACACAAGAACGTGCAGGGTATACTGCTTTGTGCTCATCAAAGAAAGCAGCGTATTCTGCGTTTACAGTAGCAAAGTCGTTCAGATCTTTAACGAAAACAGTTGTTTTCACGATATCCGTAACTTTCAGACCAGCCTGTTCGATGATAGCTTTGATGTTGTTCAGTGACTGACGCGCCTGAGCTTTAACATCGTCGGCAACTGCACCGGTTTTCGGATCAACAGGGATCTGACCTGAAGTCATAACCATGTTACCCAGGTCTACTGCCTGTACATACGGGCCGATTGCTGCTGGTGCGTTTTCTGTTGCGATTACTTTAGTCATTACGGACTCCTGTAGGATGATTATTGCTGTTAAGCTTTTTAAAAACGCCATCATTATAATCGTCTGATTTTACCGGGCAACTGACCTGGATCTATCTTATTGGTTATTAATGATTGCGTGGTGATCAAATTCTTTCTCACAATACTTACAGATTAACACAATTTCCTGTGCAATGGACTTAACAGTAAAGCTGCTTTCCACCGGCTCATTGTGACTGATGCAGTTGCTGTTCGGGCAGACAATCACGCCTTCAATACGTTCCGGCAGGTTAATCGGCAGTTTTTTAACCACCTGATAATCTTCGATAATATTAATTGTGGCTTTCGGGGCATAAAAACCGAGCTGGTTGGCCTGCTCCGGCGTCAGGAAAGTATCTTCCAGTTTAATCAAATCCTTGCGGCCCATATTGTTGGACGGCAGGTTCAGACCGATAGTGATGCGGCTGTCCGTCTCCGTCAGACGGAAAAAGGAGAGCAGCTTAAACCCCACATTGGCAGGGATATGGTCGATAACAGTACCGCATTTGATGGCTTCAACCAGTAATTTATGATCCTGAGTCATGATGTGCTCCTTAGGCCGGGAAGGTTTCGTTTAACACCAGAGATAACAGCGCCTGACGGGCAAAGATCCCGTTACCGGCCTGCTGGAAATAGTACGCGTAAGGCGTTTTATCCACATCCGGGGTTATCTCATCGATGCGCGGCAGCGGGTGCAGCACTTTCAGGTTCGGTTTCACATTGACCAGATCGGCCGCACGCAGCACAAACTGGGCTTTGACGTTAGCGTATTCGGACGGGTCAAGGCGCTCTTTCTGCACGCGGGTCATATACAGCACATCCAGCTGCGGAAGTACCTCATCAATAGAATGATGTTCGCTGTATGCCACGCCGTTTTCATCCAGCATATGCAGGATGTGATTCGGCATTGCCAGTGCCTGCGGGGCAATAAAATGCAGGTGGTTGCCGCGGAATTTTGACAGCGCCTGTGACAGAGAATGCACCGTGCGTCCGTACTTCAGATCACCGACCATGGCGATATGCAGATTCTCAAGGCGGCCCTGGGTTTCCTGAATGGTAAACAGGTCGAGCAGGGTTTGTGTCGGGTGCTGGTTCGCGCCGTCACCGGCGTTGATGACAGGCACCTTACCGGAGAATTCAGATACCAGCCGTGCCGCGCCTTCCTGCGGGTGGCGCATCACGATGGCATCGGCATACTGACTGATGACACTCATGGTATCTGCCAGCGTTTCGCCTTTTTTGCCCAGCGAGGTGTTGCTGCTGTCTGAAAAGCCGACGACAGACGCGCCCAGGCGCTGAATAGCGGTTTCAAAAGAGAGCCGCGTGCGGGTTGAGGCCTCGAAGAAGCAGCTGGCGATCACTTTGTGCTTCAGTAATTCAGGCTGAGGGCGTTGTTTCAGCGCCGCGGCAGTGTTTAATACCAGTTCCAGTTCATCACGACTGAGATCGTTAATCGAGATGATATCGCGCAGGTATAACGGATTTGCCATTGGGGTCTCCTCATGTTTCGGCCAGGCAAAAAAAAACCCCTCAATTGAGGGGTTCTGAAATAAATACGGGGGAATGGCAGACATTGCCGCGCTGCGGCTGTCCGTGGTATGTCACATTGTCCGGCACCGGTTTTACAGTGCTGATAATCACAATGACCATTGTTTCCTCCCGACAAAATTGCGGGGCATTATACGCAATCGGCAACCCTGCGCAAGCGTTTGATATCACTTTTTTGTATGAAATTTATGCAACGCTGCCGGTAAATTTAAAATTGTACGTTTTTTGAAAGAGATGCAACCATCACCGCTTTAATGGAATGCAGCCGGTTTTCTGCCTGGTCGAACACCACACTGTGTTTTGATTCAAACACATCATTGGTGACTTCAATACCATTGGTAAACCCGTACTCTTTCGCGAGGGATTGCCCCATGGTGGTTTCCGTATCGTGGAACGCCGGCAGGCAATGCATAAAAATAACATCCGGATTGCCCGTTTTATCCACCACATCCTGATTGACCTGATACGGCGTCAGCAGTTTAATCCGCTCTGCCCAGACCTCTTTCGCTTCTCCCATGGAAACCCACACATCGGTGTACAGCACATCAGCGCCTTTCACACCCTCTGCCACATCTGCGGTCAGGGTAATTTTACCGCCGGTGAGTTCAGCCGCTTCACGGCACTGTGCGATAAGGTCGTCTGACGGCTGACACCCGGCCGGCGCCACCAGCCGGACATCCATACCGGTCACCGCAGCCATTTCAGCGATGGTATTTCCCATGTTATTACGGGCATCGCCTAAATATGCAAATTTAATTTCAGACAGCGGCTTTTTCACATGCTCCTGAATGGTCAGTAAATCCGCAATCAGCTGTGTCGGATGAAACTCGTCGGTCAGCCCGTTCCAGACCGAAACACCGGAATAGTACGCCAGTGCTTCGGCGGATTTCTGGGAATAACCGCGAAACTGAATACCGTCATACATCCGGCCCAGTACTCTGGCGGTATCTTTGATCGATTCTTTATGGCCTATCTGACTGCCTGACGAACCCAGGTATGTTACCTGCGCGCCCTGATCGTAAGCACCCACTTCAAAGGCACAGCGGGTACGGGTGGAATCCTTTTCAAAAATCAGCGCAATATTTTTGCCTTTCATCAGCGGCTGTTCAGAGCCGGTTTTTTTGGCATGTTTCAGATAAGCAGAAAGATTGAGCAGTTTTTCGATATCGGCGGGTTTATAGTCAAGCAACCGTAAAAATGACTGTTGATAAAATGGGTTCATATCCGTGTCTCCGATGAATTTATATTCAACATAAATCAATAAAAATTCAATTGCAACACCGAAGGTAAATTCTTTTTTATTATGGGTGGCTCAATTGGTGCGGCTGTGGGAGAATGCGCGGGTATCACTTATCAGAGGACATGGCCATGTCAGAATTAGATGCGTTTTTAGAAGAACAGCGCGAAGAAACCCGTGCGATTATTGCAGAACTGCTGGAAGACGGCAGCGATCCTGATGCGCAGTACACCATTGAGCACCATTTTTCGAGTGAGAACTACGACAAGCTGGAAAAAGCAGCAGTTGAAGCGTTCAAACTGGGTTATGAAGTGACGGATGCCGAGGAGCTGGAAGTGGAAGGCGGCCAGGTGGTGTTATGTTGCGATATCATCAGCGAATGCGGCCTGACAGCGGAACATATTGATGCTCAGGTAGAGCAGCTGGCGCGTCTGGCAGAAAAAATGGATGTGGATTACGACGGCTGGGGAACCTATTTTGAAGACCCTGATGCCGAAGATGAAGACGACGATGCTGAAGAGGCACCGTTACACTGATTCTCTGCCATGACTGAAAAACCTGCCGCGGCAGGTTTTTTTGTGTCCGCCGTTCAGGCGGACACTGAAAAGACAGACTTCAGCGGGGCAGTGCGCTCACGCCGGGAATCGTTCTGGCTGTCGCGTACCATCGGGCGCAGCGGCGTGCAGCTCAGAAATTTAATATCCTGAATATTGATATCATCTTCGGCATCTTTCATCGCCTCAATGGTCTGATAGAGTGCCGGGCCTTTCTGTATTCTTACCTGCGGGCTCCTGCTCTCTCCCTGCCATCCTTCCTGTTGTATTTCAGTTTGCTCATCGCGGCAGAACGGCGCTTTGGCCGGTACTTTCCGCGGTTCAGTGGTATACAACAGGTCATTCATTCCGTGAATAGTGCTGATCATCCTGATCTCCTGTTTGTCAGTTACAAAATGTGATATCCGTCACACGTGTAATGACTGTAAGAGAAACAGCGGAGAGAAACTATCAGAAAAGCACCGGATGTTTTTACCGGAAAAGCGGATACCGGCCGGGGGATCAGGCAGCGAAAACTTTCAGCATCCGGACTTCACAGTCGCTGTGGCCGGTGTCGCCCAGCGGGGCATCAAGGAAGATAAACCCGAGTTTTTCATACAGCTTAATCGCAGCCTGAAGATCGGCGGTGGTTTCCAGATAACACTGGCTGTAGCCTTCCGCTTCGGCAAATGCGAGCGCCTGAAGTGCGATTTTTTTCGCCAGCCCTTTGCCGCGCAGGCGGGAAGAGATGTACATTTTCTGTAATTCTGCGGTTTTCCCGTCACCACCGGCAAGGCCCGAAACACCGCCGCCGCCGAGGATCTCTCCATCCATTTCAATAACCCAGTAGGCGGCACGTGGCTGGCTGTAAACCTCATATAACGAGTCCAGAATCGGGTCTGCAACCGCAAAGCCTTTGTCTGCGGTCAGACCGTGTTCGGCAGAGACCTCACGAATAACCTGTGCGATGCCGGGGTTATCTTCCGGGCGGATCAGGCGGAGGGTGTAGTTTTCTGTTGTGCTGCTTGTCATGGATATCATTATCTCATTATTTTTATTGTGAAAAGTAAAGCCGGGGGAATAAACCTGAGGGGCGATTACTGTGGATATCGTATGAAACGATAAATATGATAATAAATAATTATCACGCAAAGTAAACAGGCGAAATAAGGGATAAAAAAACCAGCCCGGAGGCTGGTTTTGCTACTCATTCCGTCAGGATCACAGAGCTGCGATCGTGGCTTTCTGAGCGATCAGTTTTTCTTTTGCTTCACGGTTGGCGGTGAGGCGCTCGCGCTCTTTGGCCACCACGGCTTCCGGCGCACGGCTGACAAAGCCGTCGTTTGCCAGTTTACCTTCGATAGCCGCGATCTCTTTCTCCGTTTTTTCCAGCTCTTTATCCAGACGCGCCAGTTCGTCGTCTTTATTGATAAGATCAGCCATCGGGATCAGGATTTCCGCACCTTCCACCAGCTTGGTGACACACACCGGTGCCGTTTCGCCTTCGGCCATCACACGGACGGATTCCAGACGCGCCATCGCTTTCAGGAAGTTGCTGTTTTCCGCAACACGGCGCTGTGCATCAGCACTTGCCCCGCGCAGCATCACTTCCAGCGGCTTGCTTGGTGCGATATTCATTTCAGCACGGATATTACGTACCGCAACGATTGTCTCTTTGATCCACTCCAGGTCACGCAGTGCCTGCTCATCGTTCAGAGAAGCATCATATTCCGGGAACGGTTGCAGCATGATGGTATCGCCTTCCGCACCGGTAACCACTTTCACGCGCTGCCAGATGGTTTCCGTGATAAACGGAATAATCGGGTGTGCGAGACGCAGCAGGGATTCCAGAACGGTGATCAGGGTATGACGCGCTGCACGTTTCTGTGCATCGGTACCTTTATGAACCGCCGGTTTGGACAGCTCAAGATACCAGTCACAGAACTGGTTCCAGGTGAATTCATACAGAATATTGGATGCAATATCAAAGCGGTAGGTATCCAGCGCTTCGCGGTATGCTTTCACAGTATTGTTGTATTCCGCCAGAATCCAGCGGTCGGCCAGGGAGAATTCCATCTCACCGCCGTTCAGACCGCAGTCTTTCTCTTCGGTATTCATCAGCACGAAACGGCTGGCGTTCCACAGCTTGTTACAGAAGTTACGGTAACCGGAAAGACGTTTCATATCCCAGTTGATATCGCGGCCGGTAGAGGCCAGCGCCGCCAGGGTAAAGCGCAGGGCATCTGTACCGTGTGCTTCGATCCCTTCCGGGAACTGTTTTTCAGTCCGTTTGGCGATTTTTTCCGCCATCTGCGGCTGCATCATGTTACCGGTGCGTTTTTCCAGCAGTGCCGGCAGAGAAATACCGTCGATCATATCCAGCGGGTCAATAACGTTCCCTTTGGATTTCGACATCTTCTGACCTTCCTCATCACGGATCAGACCCGTCATGTAGATGGTTTTGAACGGGATCTGCGATTTGCCGTTTTCATCTTTGATGAAGTGCATGGTCATCATGATCATGCGGGCGATCCAGAAGAAAATGATGTCGAAGCCGCTGACCAGTACGCTGGTCGGGTGGAATGCTTTCAGTTCCGGGGTATTTTCCGGCCAGCCCAGAGTGGAGAACGTCCACAGACCGGAGGAGAACCAGGTATCCAGCACGTCTTCGTCCTGGCGCAGTTCAACCATCGCCGGGATATTGTTCTCACGGCGGACTTCGTCTTCGTCGCGGCCGACATACACATTACCCTGATTGTCATACCAGGCCGGGATACGGTGACCCCACCACAGCTGACGGGAGATACACCAGTCCTGAATATCACGCATCCAGGAGAAGTACATGTTTTCGTACTGCTTCGGTACGAACTGGATGTCGCCGTCTTCCACGGCTTTGATGGCTTCTTTTGCCAGCGGTGCCGTGCGGACATACCACTGGTCGGTCAGCATCGGTTCGATAACCACGCCGCCGCGATCGCCGTAAGGAACGGTCAGGTCGTGCGGTTTGATCTCTTCCAGCAGGCCGAGTTCTTCGAACTCTTTAACGATCGCTTTACGGGCGGCGAAACGCTCCATGCCACGGTAAGCGGCCGGGATTTCACTGCTGCAGGCGTCAGTCACTTCGCCGTTGGTATCGAATACTTCAGCTTCAGTGCGGATGTTGCCGTCGAAGTCCATGATGTTAATCATGGTCAGCTGGTGGCGTTTACCGACTTCATAGTCGTTGAAATCATGTGCCGGGGTGATTTTCACACAACCGGTGCCTTTTTCCATATCCGCGTGTTCATCACCGAGGATCGGAATGCGGCGGTTGACGATCGGCAGAATGATTTCTTTACCGATCAGATCTTTGTAACGCGGATCTTCCGGGTTAACGGCCACGCCGGTATCACCGAGCATGGTTTCCGGACGCGTGGTGGCGACAACCAGGTAATCTTTGCCCTCAGCGGTTTTTGCGCCGTCCGCCAGCGGATAACGGATATGCCACATGAAGCCTTTGACATCACGGTTTTCCACTTCCAGGTCAGAAATTGCAGTGTGCAGTTTCGGGTCCCAGTTCACCAGACGTTTACCACGGTAAATCAGGTTATCTTTATACAGGCGGACAAACGCCTCTTTGACGGCAGCTGACAGGCCATCGTCCATGGTGAAGCGCTCGCGCTCCCAGTCCACGGAGTTACCCAGACGGCGCATCTGATTGGAGATATTACCGCCGGATTCCGCTTTCCATTCCCAGATTTTATCGATAAAACCTTCGCGGCCGTAATCGTGGCGGGTTTTGCCTTCTTCTGCGGCGATCTTGCGTTCAACAACCATCTGTGTCGCGATACCGGCGTGGTCAGTGCCTGACTGCCACAGGGTGTTTTTGCCCTGCATGCGCTGGTAGCGGATCATGGTATCCATAATGGTCTGCTGGAAAGCATGGCCCATATGCAGGTTACCGGTGACGTTCGGCGGCGGGATCACGATACAGAAGCTTTCTTTGTCTGTTTTACCGTTCGGTTTGAAATAGCCGCTTTTTTCCCAGTGGGTATAAAGAGGACCTTCGATTTCCGCCGGATTATAGGTTTTATCCAGGGACGGCTCGCAGGCCTGTTGGTTGTCGGTTGTCTTTTCCATTTTTAATCTTTGTTTATCAGTAAGCTGGCGGCGTGGCCATGGTCATCGTAAAGCCGACGCTGCGATAGATTTTATATCGCTCGCGCGCCAACTGTTTTAAGTGTTCATCGATAGGCACAAAGTCTATCACTTCACGGAAGGTTGTCGCAAAATCTGTGAACTGCGGCAGCAGGGCAATCAGCAAATCACGCGGGGAATTTCCGCGTTTCTGCGGCCAGCACAGCTCGACTGGTGCGCCGTAACGCGGGCCTTCTCCGGCTAAATTATGCGGAACAAACGCATCAGGTTCCCGCGCCCAGAGGGCTTCATCCAGTTTCTCGGCCTGCTGTTGAGACTCACAGGCGATAAGCACCCGTTTCCCGCTGCGCCAGGCTTCACCCGCCAGATGACAGGTCAGCCACTCATGGGCCTCAAGGTCATCAAAAGGGGATGGCTGTTCCATCAGATAGAAGGTAGCGTTTTTCATAATATCTCTGATAGCAGAAAAGGGGATTGCTCAGGATAGCACAATCCCCCGTTACCTTTATGCTTTTTCCGGGCCGCAAAAGCCCGGCAATTCCGGTCAGTCGTCGGTGCTGATACCCGCACGATTTAACAGGAATTGTGACAGCAGTGCAACCGGACGGCCTGTCGCACCTTTATTTTTTCCGGAGCGCCATGCGGTTCCGGCGATATCCAGATGTGCCCAGTTATAACGGGTGGCAAAACGGGACAGGAAGCAGCCTGCGGTGATAGCACCGCCGAGACGCCCGCCGGTATTGGCCAGATCCGCAAAATTGGACTCAATCTGCTCGTAGAACTCTTCTGCCAGCGGCAGACGCCATGCGCGGTCACCCGCCTGTTCAGAGGCATTCAGTAACTCGTGCGCCAGCGGATTATGGTTTGCCATCAGGCCGCTGAAGTGGTTACCGAGAGCAACCATGCAGGCGCCGGTCAGTGTGGCGATATCGATGACCGTTTCCGGATCAAAACGCTCGGCGTAGGTCAGGGTGTCACACAGCACCAGGCGGCCTTCCGCATCGGTATTGAGCACTTCGACCGTCTGTCCGGACATGGTGGTGAGGATATCCCCCGGACGATAGGCATTGCCGCCCGGCATGTTTTCACAGCCCGCGAGAATACCAATCACATTGAGCGGCAGACCCAGCTCAGCCACGACGCGCATCACACCGTAGACCGTTGCCGCGCCGCACATGTCGTATTTCATCTCATCCATGCCGTCAGCCGGTTTGATGGAAATACCGCCGGAGTCAAAGGTCAGGCCTTTGCCGACTAACACGATCGGGCGCGCTTCCGGGTCAGGATTACCTTTATATTCAATCACCGACATCAGTGATTCATTACGTGACCCCTGGCCGACGGCCAGATAGGCCAGCATGCCCAGCTCTTTCATCTGCTCTTCGCCGATAACACGGGTACTGAGCACCGGAGAATTACTGTCTGCCAGCTGACGTGCCTGAGAGGCCAGATAAGCGGCATTACAGATATTCGGCGGCATATTGGCCAGATCTTTCGCGGCTTTGATACCGGCGGCAATTGCCAGGCCGTGGCTGATCGCTTTCTCACCGGTCGGCAGTTCGCGGCGGGTCGGTACATTGAAGACCAGTTTGCGCAGCGGACGGCGTAATTCGGTTTTGTTACTTTTCAGCTGATCAAAGACATAGAGGGACTCTTTGGCTGTTTCAACCGCCTGCCGGACTTTCCAGTAGTTGTTGCGGCCTTTGACATGTAACTCGGTCAGAAAACAGACGGCTTCCATTGACCCTGTTTCATTCAGGGTATTGATGGTCGTCCGGATAATCTGTTTGTACTGGCGTTCATCCAGTTCGCGTTCTTTCCCGCAGCCGATTAACAGGATACGCTCAGACAGGACATTCGGGACATGGTGCAGCAGCAGAGACTGCCCGACCTTGCCCTCCAGCTCGCCGCGGCGCAGCAGAGCACTGATGTAGCCGTCGCTGATTTTATCGAGCTGCTCCACCACCGGAGACAGACGACGCGGTTCAAAAACCCCGACCACAATACAAGCACTGCGCTGCTTTTCCGGGCTGCCGCTTTTTACACTAAACTCCATGCGCTCTCCTGAATCTTAAAGACAAAGACATCTGCTGCCGCTAAAATGTAGCGTTCGCACTAATCTGCACCATCGATTATAAACAGTTTATGATAAGCTGTGTGCGCACTTTATGAGTCCTGAATATCACGAAAATTCCGTTTCTTTCCGGAAAGGAAGGAAAAAAGCGTAGTCTGATACCGGAATCATCCTCAGGCCGGCAAAATAATGCACACAAATAGTCAACACAGAACGAAGTTAGCTATTTTCATGCAAAAACACAAGTTTTCACAGGCGTATTAAGCGTGATCATTATTAGATATCTGGTAAGAGAAACATTAAAAGCACAGATTGCGATTCTGTTTATCCTGTTGCTTATCTTCTTTTGTCAAAAACTGGTTGAAGTCCTGGGTGCCGCCGTTGAAGGCAGCATCCCGGCCGGACTCGTCGTATCGCTGCTCGGACTGGGTATCCCGGAGATGGCGCAGCTCATTCTGCCGCTGAGTCTCTTCCTCGGGCTGCTGATGACCTACAGCAAACTGTATACTGAAAGCGAAATCACCGTTATGCATGCCTGTGGTCTGGGCAATAATGTGCTGGTGAAATCCGCCATGATCCTGGCTTTCTTCACCGCGCTGGTGGCGGCGGTTAATGTCGCCTGGCTGATCCCGTGGTCATCCCAGTATCAGGACAAAGTGCTGGAAGAGGTGAAAGCCAACCCGGGCGTGACCGCGATGGTCGGCGGGCAGTTTAAAGTCTCCGATGACGGCGGTACGGTGCTCTATCTCGGGGATGTTGACGGCAACCGCTTCAAAAATGTTTTTATTGCCCAGATCTGGGCGAGAAACGAACAGCGTCCGTCCATTGTGGTGGCTGACAGCGGCCATATGACCGAAAAAGAGAACGGTAATCAGGTGGTGGTGCTGGATAAAGGGACCCGTTATGAAGGAACCGCATACCTGCGCGATTTCCGGATCACGGATTTTACCGATTATCAGGCTATCGTTGACCACCGTGACGCGAAAACCGGTGAAAGTAACTACCAGCAGATGACACTGTCTGAGCTGTGGAAAGAAACGGACGCATCTGCCCGTGCCGAATTCCACTGGCGCCTGACTCTGATCTTCTCCGTGGTGGTGATGGCGCTGATGGTGGTACCGCTTTCTGAGGTAAACCCGCGTCAGGGGCGTGTGCTGAGTATGCTGCCGGCAATGCTGCTGTATCTGATTTTCTTCCTGTTACAAAGTTTGCTGCGCTCAAATGGCGAGAAAGGCAAACTGGACCCGGCTTTCTGGCCGTGGGTGGTTAATCTCAGTTATCTGGCTCTCGCGGTGGTGCTGAATCTGTGGAATACCACAGCCGTCCGCCGTCTGCGCTTTGGCTCTGCCCGTGTTCAGGGGGTTGCCTGATGTTTAAAGTACTTGTTCTTGACCGCTACATCGGGCGGACGATTCTGCAATCCATCATGATAACCCTGTTTATGCTGGTGTCATTATCCGGGATTATTAAATTTGTCGATCAGCTGCGCAGAGTGGGCCAGGGGGAATACTCCACCTGGGACGCCGGTCTGTACACCATCATGAGTATCCCCAAGGATATTCAGATTTTCTTCCCGATGGCAGCACTGCTCGGGGCACTGATGGGACTGGGCGCACTGGCGACCCGCAGTGAACTGGTGGTCATGCAGGCTTCCGGTTACAGCCGCCTTCAGGTGGCGGGTTCGGTGATGAAAACCGCTATCCCGCTGGTGATCCTGACTATGGTCGTCGGTGAATGGCTCGCGCCGTCAGGTGAGCAGTGGGCACGTAACTACCGCGCACAGAAAACGAGCGGCGCTTCGCTGCTGGCGACTGACCGCGGGATGTGGGCAAAAGACGGCAGTGACTTTATCTATATTCAGCGAGTTGACAGTGAAACTCAGCTCAAGGGCATCACACTGTACCGGATGAACGATGACCACAAACTGAAATCGATCCTCAGTGCGGCGGCGGCGGATTATAATGCTGATTCTGATACCTGGACGCTGAGTCAGGTGCAGGAATCCGTTCTGAAAGATACCTATGTGATAACCGGTGAGCAGAAGCTGTCGATGACCTGGCAGACACAGATGACACCGGAAAAACTGAGTGTGGCAGCGCTTGATCCGGAAGCATTGTCGATCAGCGGACTGTATCAGTATGTGGATTATTTGCAGCAGAGCGGACAGGACGCCGGACGTTATCAGCTGAACCTGTGGAAAAAAGTATTCGCACCGCTTTCTGTGGCAGTCATGATGCTGATGGCGCTGTCGTTTATCTTCGGGCCGTTGCGCTCTGTTCCGATGGGCGTACGGGTTGTGACGGGGATTGCCTGCGGGTTTGTGTTCTACGTTTCCAACGAGATTTTCGGTTCTCTCAGTCTGACCTACAAATTCCCGCCGTTTCTGGGCGCACTGCTGCCGAGCCTGCTGTTCCTGGCGATCAGTGTGTATATGCTGGTTAAACGTAAATAAGCGGCAGAGACAGATCCCGGTATACAGAGCCGGTCAGTGAATGCTGACCGGCTTTGTCATTTCAGCGGCCGGTAATCTGTTCCCAGCTGAGATTAAAGCGCGCCAGATATTTCCGCAGCCGGTCGGCATCATTGGGTTGTTTTTTCTGCTGACGGGAAACAGCAAACAGCGTGCGCCCGGCATCAGAAAGCGTTTGCGAGCGGCGGCAGACGGCAATCACCGTTTCCAGTTGCTGACGATCAAATAAATCAATCTCACCGACCCCGGCGGGCAAAGTGACCTCTGTTTCCGCATCGTGCCACTGACTCTTCAGCCGTTCTGTTTCCTCCTGCACCAGTGCGGTGGTGATCCGTCCGTTTTCCGCAAATGTTGCCATCCGCGTGACTGAGGCACTCAGTTCACGGAAGTTACCGCGCCATAAGGCCGGTGGTGAGCAGGCAAAGGCGAGATAGCGCTGTCTGGCATCAGTATCAAACCGGACCCAGGTCTGTTGATCGCGGCTGTATTTTGCCAGCTCATAATCCACGTTCGGCTCAATATCCTCGCGCCGTTGTGCCAGCCCCGGCAGGGTAAAGGTCCACATATTGATGCGGGCGTATAAATCCTCACGGAACAGTCCTTCACTGACCCGTTGCGCCAGATTGCGGTGCGTGCCGGCGATCAGCGCAAAATCACTTTCTGTTTCATGATCCGATCCGTAAGGAAAAAAGCGTTTTTCCTCAATCGCTTTCAGCAGCATCGCCTGTTCGTCTGCACCCAGTTCGGCAATCTCATCCAGAAATAAAATACCGCCGTCCGCTTCTTTCAGCAGCCCGCCGCGTGCCTGAACCGCGCCGGTAAATGCGCCTTTTACATGGCCGAACAGGGCGGACATGGCATTATCACCACGCAGTGTGGCGCAGTTCACCGCCACAAAGCGGCCCTTTACCTGATGGCGGCTGCGGCGCAGTTCATAGATTCGCTGTGCCAGGAATGATTTTCCGGCACCGGTCGGTCCGGTCAGCAGAACAGGGGCGGAGGAGCGCAGAGCAACACGCTCGATTTTATCGATCATGGTATTAAACGCGGCATTGCGTGTGGCAATGCCGGATTTCAGAAACGCGACCTGTGCCTGTTGTTCTTTCTGAAAACGTCCGGTGATCTGTGTATAGCGGCTGAGATCGAGGTCAATAATGGTATAAACACCGGCGGGGTCGTTATCCCGCGCATCATGGCGCGGCGCAGTCTGGATAAGACGCGCAGGCAGATAGCTGGCTTCGGTCAGCAGGAACCAGCAAATCTGAACCACATGGGTGCCGGTGGTGATATGTACCAGGTACTCTTCATTTTCAGTATCAAACGGGTAGTGTGTGGCAAAATCCAGCAACGCGGTATACACCTGCTCAAAATCCCACGGATCAGCAATATCGACCTCACGCAGCATCACTTCAGTCTGCGGGGAAGCCTGCTCTATATCCTCTTTTACCCGGCCTGCGGTCTGCATATCACTCGGCTGATAAACCAGCTCAAAACGGTCAATATGCAGGTCAGGCTGCTGACACAGCCCGATACTCGGCCGCCATTTCTGCCAGCGGTTGGCTTTTTTGCCGCGCCGGTCGAGTACTGTACCGAGAACACCAATCACAACGTTTTTCTTTGCGGATGACATGGGTTATCTTTCCGGATAAAAGGCGATATTAAAAGATAAATAAAGCATACGGGATTTCAGGTCAGGATGTTATCTCAAAAAAATTAAAAATAATTATTAATTTAATATCAACAGGATATATTAATTTTTTCAGGGGAAACAAAACTGGCACACTTATCGCAATACTACCGGTACCAAACGAAAGGAATATAAAAATGATAAATCGTGATTTCAATGAACTGATTCAGGAAAACAGTGCGCCGGTAAAATTGTGGACAAACGGTGTGCCGGTCGATCCGAAAGCGGTACTGCAATTGCAGAATACGGCAAAAATGCCGTTTATTTTTAAACACCTGGCGGTAATGCCGGATGTACATGTCGGAAAAGGATCGACTATCGGCAGTGTGATTCCGACCAAAGGTGCGATCATCCCGGCCGCCGTCGGGGTGGATATCGGCTGCGGAATGATCGCGGTGAAAACCTCGCTGACTGCATCCGACCTGCCGGACAGCCTGCAAAATATCCGCTTTGCTATCGAGGCAGCCGTGCCGCACGGACGCACCACCGAACGCCACGGACGGGATAAGGGAACCTGGAAAAATGTCCCGGATATCGTTGATAACCACTGGATGCAGCTTGATGAGCAGTTCCGCCGTATCTGCGATAAATACCCGAAACTGCGTAACACCAACAACTATAAACATCTGGGAACGCTGGGAACCGGGAACCACTTTATCGAACTGTGTCTGGATGAAGCGGATTTCGTCTGGGTGATGCTGCACAGCGGATCGCGTGGTGTCGGTAACGCCATCGGTAACCTGTTTATCTCGCTGGCACAAAAAGATATGCAGACCCACATTGCCAATCTGCCGGATCGCGACCTGGCGTATTTCGAAGAGGGAAGTGTGCATTTTAATGACTATATGGAAGCGGTCGGCTGGGCGCAGGATTTTGCCCGTCATAACCGCGAGGTAATGATGCACCGCGTGCTGGAAGCGCTGTCCCGTGAGATCACCAAACCGTTCACCACACAGCAGGAAGCCGTAAACTGCCACCATAACTATGTGCAGAAAGAACAGCATTTCGGTGAGGAAGTGCTGGTAACACGAAAAGGGGCGGTATCGGCACAAAAAGGGCAGATGGGGATTATCCCCGGCTCTATGGGCGCAAAAAGCTACATTGTGCGCGGACGCGGAAACGAAGAAAGCTTCTGCTCATGCAGCCACGGTGCAGGCCGTGTGATGAGCCGTACCGAGGCGAAAAAACGCTTCTCGGTGGCAGACCAGCAGCGCGCCACCGCTCATGTGGAATGCCGTAAGGACAGCGATGTGATCGACGAGATTCCGATGGCGTACAAAGATATCGATGCGGTGATGACCGCACAGTCATCACTGGTGGAAATTGTGCATACACTGCGTCAGGTGGTGTGTGTGAAGGGGTAGAAAATGACAGAGAAATATGACGGAGCCGTCTCCGCTGCCATGCGGGAACGGATAAAAGAGACACTGACGCAGATCGAAAAAACACACCGCGTAAAAGTGCTCTATGCCTGTGAATCCGGCAGCCGCGGATGGGGTTTTTCCTCCCCTGACAGTGATTATGATGTGCGTTTTATCTATGTGCATCAGCCGGATTGGTATCTCGCTCTCGACAGAAAACGGGATGTGATTGAAAAACCGATTGACGATGAGCTGGATGTGGCGGGCTGGGAGTTATCGAAAGCACTGAGATTGCTGAGAAACTCCAACCCGGCGCTGATTGAGTGGCTGAGTTCGCCGGTGGTGTATTATCAGGATGACGCATTCACCGGAGAAATAAAAGCGTTTGCAGAGCAGTTTTATTCTGTCCGCAAGGCACGCTATCACTACTTATCGATGGCAAAACGCAACACGCAGGAGCATTTACTGGCAGAGCAGGTCAGGCTGAAAAAATACTTTTATGTGCTGAGGCCGGTGATGGCGCTGCGCTGGATAGCGGCCGGGAAAGGTCTGCCGCCGATGGCATTTGATGCGCTGGTGGCAGGCACGATAACGGATGCGGATGTGCTGGCTGAAATTGAGGAATTACTGATACTGAAAAAATCGTCCGGTGAAAGCTACTACGGCACCCGCCGTCCGGCGGTTGACCGGCTGATACAGGATGTGCTGAATGAGGCAGAGAGGTCGTTACCGGAGGCACCGTATTATCACGACAGCCGGTTACTGGATCGATTTCTGATGAAAACAGTCACTGCATATGCAGACACTTCATATAAAGAACATGCCCGCGCCTGATGCGGGCATGCTCTTAAGTATCACAGATAATTACGGGTATGCAGATCGGCCAGAGCGCGTACCAGGTCATTCACACCATTCGGTAACGGGCTGAATTTACTGCCGTCTTTGCGGGTCATGACCACGAACACACCGATATTTTTCTCCGGTATCATCGCCATATAGGTATTAAACCCGCCGCCGCCGCCGGTTTTCTGATAAATCGCCGGTATTTCCCCGTCCGGAGCCAGATACACCCAGCCTAAACCGAGGCCGTCTGCCTCACCGGCAACATCCATCCCTTTGATCACATTAAGATTATCGCGTTTAAAATAGACAGTCTGCTCTTTGCTGGCTGTTGCTTTTCGCTGCGTATTGCCGGAAGAGAGGAAGCGCTGCATCCACTTCTGCATATCCGCCGGGGTGGAATACACGCCACCGCTGCCGATAGCCGCCAGTGTGCTGTAACAATCACTTGGCTTAAATCCGACCATCAGCCGCTTACACTGCGCTGCGGATGGATTATAGGTAGTATCTTTCATACCCGCCGGTTGTGTCACATAGTGGCGGAACAGCTCACTGTACGGACGGTTTCCGGCTTTTTCCAGGGCATCTGCCAGTAAATCATAGGCCAGATTGGAATACGCGGCTTCGGTTCCCGGCTGAGCAGTCAGTTTGGTGGTTTTCAGCCAGGTCCAGCGCTGATCGCGGCTCGGCCAGGTAAACACCGGACGTCCCCACTTTCCGCCGGGCTGCTCACGCGGCAGAATACTGGTATGACTCGCCAGGTGGAACAGGCGGATAGGCTTGCCGTTATAAGACGGCACGGAAGACTGTTTGTAACTGTACTTTTGCAGCGGATCGTTAAGATTGACCAGACCATCATCCGCCATTTTGACCATCACTTCGCTGGTCATCAGTTTACTGATCGATGCAATACGGATCAGTGAATCTGTCCGTGGCTTAACACCATTACCGGGGCGGGTCTCCCCGTAACTGCGGTGAAAAACTTCATTATTATCAATCACCACCATAAACATACCGCGGGCATCGGTTTCGGAGAAAATCTTCTCTCCGGTTTCATCGACCAGCTGCGGCGCCAGTTTCAGCGCTTCCGGGTTATTTTCAACAATAGACCAGTCAAGCGGCGGGCGTTCGGCAGGTGCTGTATTTTGTTTCTCCGGCTGCGAAGAACAGGCGGACAGTGCGATAGCCAGCAGTGATAACGGCATCAGTCGCACAATATGACGGTGTAATTTACTCATGATAATTCAACAGCCTTCCATGCAGACACAGGGATACAACACTGTAAGTCAGTTATTTTTTGAAGATGCGTAACAGGATACCAATAACAATACCAATAAAAATACCTGTCGCAATCCAGCCGGCAAAGCCCATACCCACCTCACATTTATCGGGAACCGGAGAGGATTATATAAGCAATTGCATTGATGTCTATTCATCGGGGACACAATCGCGGCAAATAAAAAAATATTATTATTCAGTGCGGAAATAAAGCGGGATTCTCCCGCCACCGCACAAATCCCGTATCCTGCTGAAACGCCGTCTTTTTAACCACTCAGCAAAGCGCCTCTGTGATAGTTGTTGCACCACAGAGTGCTGCAAGTATAATAACGACGTTTTCCAGAACACACTTCTGTGCCGGAGTGGCGGAATTGGTAGACGCAGTTGATTCAAAATCAACCGCCCACGGGCGTGCCGGTTCGATTCCGGCCTTCGGCATTCTTAAGTGAAATCAAGCTACCGCGAGGTGGCTTTTTTTGTGCCTGAAATTCATTATTCGGCTGTTTTTCTCCGCATTTTTCGTTTGTAAATTACTGTAAAATAACATTTTAATTTTTTATTACCGGTTCGTGTAACGTATTTCTGTTACTTCGTCGCCGTCCGGGCGCTACCGGGGCAAAAAAAGTCAATTTTGTGGTCAATTCGCTTCGATTTACATTTTGATCCTGTACTGGGAGTATTTGATCACAGCATGTTTATATAAATGGTGAGTATTCAGTCTGAAATGCGGATGTCGAAGTAGTACTATCATCAGGTAACTTAATAACACAATTATATTATTGGTTAGTAATTGGACAACAAGGTGAGAAAAATGGGACTTTATCGTATCTTTGACAAAAATCTTACAGCATTAGATAGAACAACGTATGCTAAGGAGGGATTACAGGAGCGATATGATTTACAAGAGGCTATCAAAAAAAATATAGAAATTATTGCTCCAGATTGCCTGGTTATTTCTGAGGAGTTCTCCGATTGGGAAGATAGTCGGCGAAGAATTGATTTGTTAGCTATAGATAAGCAGGCAAACCTTGTTGTTATTGAATTGAAGCGTGATGAAAGCGGTGCTCATATGGAATTGCAGGCATTAAGATATGCAGCGATGATTTCAACGATGAGTTTTAGTAAAGCATGCGAATATTATGAGAAATATCTAGAAGATAATGATATAGATGCAAAAGAAAAAATTCTTGACTTTGTCGAACTTGAAGAAACTGATCTGGTTAATTTCGGCAAGGATATCCGTATTATTTTAGCTTCCGCTGATTTTGACAAGGAATTGACTACAACTGCAATATGGCTTAACGACAAAGGTGTTGATATCAAATGTATTAGGCTCACACCGTATAATTTTAATGGTGAAATACTTATCAATGCTGAGCAAATTATACCTGTACCAGAGCTGGAGGAATATCAAGTTAGGTTTAGAGAGAAACGTACAGAGCAGATAATTAGTAGTCAGCAATTAGAAAGAGATTATTCTGTTTATCGGTATCGTGGGGTTATATACAATAAACGAAAACTTGCACTTGTTCTTTTTACTGATTGGATAAACAAGCATAAACCCGCTAATTTTTATGAACTTAAAGAAAAATTAAGTACTATTTTGAGGAGCAGAACTATTATATTAGCTGAAAAGATTACGGAAGAAAGGAAACATCGTTTTCACTTTCAGGATAATTGTCTTATCCAGCTTTCTTCCGGTGAACGTGTTGCAATCTCTAATCAGTGGGGAATAGGGAATATTAATAAATTACTCGATTTTGTTCGGCGTGATGGCTTTTTTGTTGAAAAAATAGATAAATAATTATTTATACCTAGTGTTTATTTTTTTATGTATTAATTAATCATATAATAATATTAATGCGATGACCAGAGCCCATCATTTAATTTTAAACTTTACCCTGCTATGTGGGGTTTATTTTTTACAGAATTTTATTTTACTTTCTCATAAATAATTAAAATTCGTTAGTTATGATTGATTGTAAGTACCCCGCATAATCGTGTCATTCACACTTAGAGATCTTTCGACATACTTAACATTAACGACTTGAATATATCCCTAAGACTCTTTCTCAATAGGGTATTTGAATTCGTAGTATTCCTTTCTCGGTGGAAAGATCGGTATTTCATTGCCTCCCGGATACCTTACAGCGTCCCATGACCACCAAGTGTCACCAACTCCTGCTGATACCATTCCTCTTTTACAGCCCGGTGCTGTAAATAGTCCTCAGAATCACGCCCCCATACTTCCAGGGGAACAAAATCTGAACCATTGACATCCGTGAGTATGAAATCAGGATGGTACTGATCTTCGGCTGAATCATAGATCAATGGCTTGGTAAACTGACGTCGTTCTTTAGCCAGCTTTTCTTCAATAATCCCTTCGTAAGATGAATCGAGAGGGATCCATCGATCACTCACCATCATTAAAACAACCTGGCGAACACATGCGGAAAAATATCCCCGGTTTGACTTCGCAGATTTTCTCTCCTCTGGCACGTCGGTAACAGCAATGGCGATAATTTTACCGCCATGCTGCCACCATGCTGCATCACGTGGAAATCTGGCTAAGGATCTTTCCCAGCGGGAGTTATCGATGGTCAGATATGGCATCCCGGCAGGGGGACTATTCTTCGTGGTTCCGGCCAAAGGGAGATTATTACCGGCAATCATAGCCGGAGACCATTCATTGAGTTCTGAGATGACAATCAGGCGACGACTGTTCGTGCAGGCGTAACTTACAGCCTTCTTATTGGCATGCTCATTCCCTTGCAGTAATAGAACATCTGACAGAACTGTGCGGCCTTGTTTAATGTTACTGGCTTCTTTTTGCAAACGGCTCATGACTGTTATGAGCCTTCTTTTGCCTTCGAACCATGGAGCCCATTCATTTAATCCCGAGTTCTCCCAAAGCAAATGAAGCAGACCCAGCATTTTCATCTTCCCAAGGCGGTTAACTTGTTTTTTTTCCCTTGGAGGATACATTGCAGCCGGAGCTGAGCGTTCAGGATCAGCCGCTGATACGCGTAACGAAAAATCTAATCCGATACGCAGAGTACCATCTTCCTCTTCCCTGACTGCCGATGAGGAATATGATTTTGCACCACCATCTGTATTCAGATGTGAGTGGTAAGAGCAGAAAGGTTTATGCCCGGGGCCGGTGTTTGGGTTACGACAGAGAGTAAATGGACCGGAACCTTTGTTGCTTCTTATATACAGCTTAAGTTCCCGGGACGGGTCACAGCAGCAGGTTGCAATGTAATTGTGATTATCCCGGGCCAGTTTCAACGTATGCTGAAAAAAGGAGTCAGCAGTGGTTTTTTGCTGTTCTGGTCTAAAGTAATAAGGCTTATCTTTTTTAAGAAGATGTACGCAGACCTTGATTTGTTGCTTCCTTTTCATTGACCTTTCCTTTTTGTTTCTCTCTCAATCAATGTTTTACCGTATTAGTCGTGATTGTTCAAATTTCCGACAGTGAAATTATGGGTTATAGCTTTACATATTGCTGGCCTGTAATTTTATATATTCAGATCAGATGGTTATGTATTAATGGTATAGAGCCAGTCTCATTTTTGGTGATTTATCAGACGCTGACGGTGGTGTCAGAGGTGTGATAAGTGCTATCTCACAAGGGCTGAGGGCTGTCTGTGCAGCGGCGTCACTTTCGCTGTGTAAAAGTGACGCCTGAGACTCATTGCGCCAGTCAGACATTTAACAGTATTGCTTTACTACATAGTGGGTCATCCGGAGGCATCAGTTGCAAACCACAATGATATTGCCATGTGACCACCCGAAGGCGTTTCTTGCTGGTCACGGGAAACATTGGCTTTGGCTGCTGTCACTGACAGCGGAATTACGCATCCTTAAAATATCTTGAATTAGGTTGCTAACAATTCGTATCAGTAATTGTATTTTGGCTTCAAACGGTTCAGGAGTAGATCGGGTAATTTAAATTTGAGGGGGAGGTATGAAAAATTTCAAAACAACTTATGAAGATAAGATGATCTGTTTTTCAGAGCAAGAAGTGATGTTATTATGCAGTCGTAATAATAATTTTGGATAACGTGGTGGTATTTTCATATTAAAGGACTTTTTTATGGCATATCCTGTTTATTTGGTTTTAAGAGGTAAGAATCAGGGGCTGATTTCTGCGGGATGTTCATCTGTTGATTCTATAGGAAATCGTCACCAAATTGGTCATGAGGACGAAATTCAGGTACTTAGCTTAACGAATGGTTCGTTCCGTACACAAAATGCCTCTTATCAGCCAATTACATTTACTAAACCGATAGATAAATCATCACCTTTACTTTCTGCTGCTCTGGATACTAATGAGATTTTAGAAGCTAAATTTATATTCTACAGAACGAGCCAGCATGGTCAGCTTGAAAGTTATTATGAGATTAAGCTCACCGAAGTGTCACTGACTGAAGTATCTGAAATATATCCGGATTCAATTAATAATAACGAATCAATGCCATATCAGCGTATCCAAATGAAATTTGTATCTATCTCGAGGAGTCATTTAAAGGGTAGTACATCCGGGTATAGTATTAACAGTGATATGATCAGGTAAATACACGCCTGCCTGTTTTTACAATGTTCATCTTTCGCTAGTGTACTTGATGAAACATATTAACTATCTGGTGAGAACAGCAATTATCATCAGATAGTTAATAGTAAAATATATAATTTATCGACACATATTTTTTGAGATAACATATTCATTTGGAGAAAATATAGATTTTTTATCACAGGTAAGATAACCTTTTGAGGTTAAACTTACGTTTATATAACCTGAGAAAAATAAACTAAAAACCATACCGGCTATCGCTATTCCCGCCAGGTATTTTGCGGTAGTTATTGTTTTTTTTGTTGGTTTTATATTGCGGGATAAAATAAATCCGAAATATGCGAAGTAAATAATCAGGGGAGAACCAAAGCCAAACATTCCGGTCAGGAATGAGAACTCTATCTTATCTTTCATCAAAAAATAATCCAGATAATGAGTTATTGATACGTATACGCCATAGCCAGCCAAAAGAAGTAAAAATACAGATGAAAAAAGTAATTTAACAGGAGCTGTTTTAACCACGACTATATCTCCCTAACAACGTAAAAAATTGATCCGGATGGTAAGGTGTTTCAGGTTTTGGCGGTCTGTGAGATTTTAATGCTTTAATGAGTGCTTCACTGATTCCGTATTCATCATCGAGTTTATAGAGAGCGTAGGCAATCAGTGCACCAACAACAAATACGCCAACCGCGACAGCGATAACACTGACCCCGGCTGCTAATGCCCCTGTTACAATACTTCCGGTTACTAAGGTGGTTACCTGAGTAGCAACAGCTAATTTTGCCATATCCATTGTGACATTAACAAAAAAATCAACCAGGGTATATTCTTCTTTGAATATCAATTCAACCACGCGGTAAGCTAATGAAAACACGATCGCAAACCGGGTTGCTCCCGCTGAGACTGCCCCCATTCCCTGAGTGCCTACGCCCATATATAAAATGCGGGGATTATCAGCCAAATACCGGGTTGCATTCAGATAGGCTCTTACACCAGGGTGTCCTGATAACCGAATATAAGTATTACCATTCGGTCCGGTATACTCAATTGCTGTTATATTGAAATTCCTGAACTCATTTATTATCCTTGTAACCCTGTGTGCCTCATACAGGTTTCCGGAATAATTTGAAATAAAATCACCAATACCAAATAAGGTATCTTCAGGAGATGTGAAAGGGGTTGGTGTTATTTGATTTTTTAAAACATACTCAGCTTCTTCAATAGTAATTACTGCCGCAACGTTATCATCATCTTCTGTCTCATCGAGTATTCTTTTGATTTGGCTGTAATTGATATATGCATTAGCTTTATCCCAATCAATTACATTCGTTTCGTAAATGTACCCCATTTCAACACCCTCTGAGATTAATTTAGGTTAGGGTAATAAAGTTTTCATTGATATGCAATTCTGAATACGTCGGTAATCTGAAAAAATGACTGAAAGACTATTTCTAACCCAATATTTTCAATGTAATCAATTGATTAGATATAGAGTTGTTTTTGTTTTTTAAACATCGACGAGATAATTATGTTATACATGAAATAAATAGATTAATGAATAGTAAGTACCCCCTATAGTCGTGTCAGTCACTGCAGCGGTAATATTATTTCTTCACACCTTAAACACCTGCTTACGATGCCAGCCGATGTATTGTTCTGCCGGCCATAAGGATTCATCATGCGGAAGATGTAATAACTGTCCGTTCCGCTGCCAGAACAGGTTGTCGACGACAGGGCTGCGGCTGACACCGGCGGAGATACGGATAGTCAGATTCTCATCTAATCCGAATGCGCCCATATCAAACGCATCGTGGTGAAGAGAGCATAACGCCAGGCCATTGTGTACCACACACGGACCGCCGTAGGCTTTCCAGTGAATATGCGCGGCTTCAATACCCACCAGCGCACCATCCAGGCGGAGGTCATAACCGCAGAAAGCGCATCGGGAGTGATAAGCCCGCAGTATGATGTCTCTGAAATGCGGGTCGCGGTTTTTTGTCCGGTCAACAAAATCCAGACCAAGTTGGTTGGCAAGTATCCTCTGAACACTTTCCGGAAAACGGTTTGTCAGAATCTGCTGGGCCAGCTTATCAATTAATTCCGGATGTTCACGTAATTGCCGGTAAGCGGCTTCATCAAAACCACCGGATACGTGATTATCGATCAACTCTTTTTTTGTCGGCTGCGTGTTACCTCTGCGGGGTTTGCAACCTTCTGCATCAGTAATTTCCCAGAAGCCATCTCCCCTGAGCCGCCAGAAGGGCATATTAGGATAATCAGTGCGTCGCTTGGGTCCAAACTCTCTCAGCAGGCGGGTCAGTGGTTCGTGGATTTCTCTGCCATAATTAAACAAACGAGGATGGCCCGCCTTATACTGAGAAAGTACATACAGCAGTAATAAGGGTTTATGGGGGGCGCATACGTCACCCTGGCGCCATACCGACACGTTGGCGATGGCGGATTGCAACGTTTCAAGAGATATCATAAGGGAATGAACCGGGTAACTAATTTATATAACTGCGATCATGCTCGTAAAACCGGTGAATTTCAATGGAGGGTGTCACGTTAATAAGAGGAAAAGACTGATGTTTTTGTCTGGTTACACATGCACAAACATCAAACTCACCGACATTATAAGCGATATGTAAGCAGCCATAAAAATATAGGGTGTGATTAACAGGAGTGATAACAGAAACAATATAATACGTAAAAGCCGGTCAGATGAGATGGATGAAAGCCAGAGGATGAACAGGGCGGCGATAAAAATCACTGTGATATCAATGTGTTTGTATACAGAAAAAATAGCATCGACCAATAGAGTTTCTCCCTGATGATTATTATCCCGTTATCATCCTTAACATACTCAAAAATTGAAATTTTTCAATATATTCAGCGAGTTTACTGTTGCGAAAATTATACTAATTTCAATAGAATATTGATTATATTTACCACATTGATATCTGCTGTAAACCAGACTTCCTCTGAAAACAAAAAAGACGAAGATCTCTCTTCGTCTTTTTACTTACAGCACCTCACAGATTAAAAACTGAAACGGTATCCGCCGTTAATCTGGTACTGATCAAACCGGTTGCCGGTTGCGCTGTCAGCCTCTGCATACAGGGTATGTTTTTTGCTGATATTGGCGCTGATGCCCAGTCCGTTGTTCCACCAGTTTCCTTTGAAGCTGTGTGCTTCGCGGGAGCCGTTCAGTTTATAGTCCGTGTTGCCCTGAAACTCTCTGACAAAACCGGTTTTCAGGTAAACGTTGATCTGGCTGTCACCGGTAGTGGTTTCATACCCAATCAGTGTACCGGCGCGTCCGATGGTGGAATCATAGCTGCCTAGGTCGATTTTCAGGCCGTTGCTGGCGTGAATGCCTGCTGAACCCTGATGGCTGTAAGTCAGCTGTGCCTGTGGTTCGATATAGAAACCATTACCGGTTTGGCTCAGGCTGAATTTCCGGCCTGCTTCCGCCGACACACTGACCCCCGTTGAGCTGCCGTCGCCGCTGACATTATTGTTCTGGCTGTCCGATACGCTGAATTTATTTTTCAGCCGGGAAACCTTGGCAATACCATCAACATAGAAACCGTTATCCGCCATATAAGTGGTGTAAAGCCCCAGATGGTATGAGCGGACAGTACCGTCCCCGCCGCTGTAATCCGGTGAGCCCTGCGTTAAACCCGCAAAGGTACCGATATACAGCGGTGTGTCCGGAGAGATACGTTTATCAAAGCCCAGTTGTGTACCGCCGTAAGTCATGTCAAATCCGCTCATTTTACCGCCGGCAAAGGAATTGAATTTACCGCCGAAGCCTCTCAGCCATGCATTATGTTCTCCGCCGTTCTGACGCAGGTCGCCCATACGCTGCATCAGTGTCTGGGTCTCTGCGTAGTTAATCAGATAGCCCACGTTCAGGAAATTACCGCCTGCATCCGCTGTGGTGGTGATAGGTGGTTTTGGTTTTTCCGGTTCCGGCTCTGGTTCAGGATCGGGGTCCGGGACTACCGGTGGCGGGACATAAGCACCTGATGAGTACAGTTCCCAGTTATTACCGTTCTTGCGCACGTCATACAGATAACCGCCTAACTCGACTTCAGACGTTGACGTAAAATTCGCTGCGCCGTCTGCGGTTTCCACAACGGTCAGAATCTCATTACCGGTTGTTGCCAGGCTGCCGCGGTTTAACACTGTTAATGAATAATCACCGGCACTGGTGCCGGTTACCACCAGTTTGTCACCGGCGTTGTTGACACCATCACCGTCACCGACAATATCGGTACGCAGTGTGAATGCGCCGTTGCCGCTGAGATTGGCGATACTCAGTGTTGAGTAACCGGTATCGGACAATCTGTGTGATAAGTCGACAGCGGTATTATTCAGTATCAGATTATCAAGGTTGGAATCATCCGTGACATTCCAGCGGCTGTTGTCCATAGTGACATTCAGCAGTCCGCCGTTGACGTTATCGCTGTAGGCACTCCCGGTCCACTGTGAGCCGGAGGCCATATCCATATTGATCAGTCCGCCCCGGGACTGAATACCGCCGTTGATCAGCATTTTGCCCGTTGCATTAATCCGGCTGGCGGCATAGCCGTCATTGTGCTGGGTGGCAATGGCTATCTGATCGGCAGTTGCCATATTGACCGTCAGGTCGCCGGTCAGATCAATCTGACTGTTGGTCATGGCATAGACACCACGCGTTCCGGCGGCACCTGTTACCGTGATGTTTTCACCGGTCATGACGCCACCGCCCAGTGCCCATAATCCCAGCGCCAGGCTTCCGTTACGATCAACGGTAATATCGGTGTTTTTCAGGTTGATTTTAGCACCGGAAAACTGTGCTGATGCACCGTAAGAGCCTCCGGAGAAAATGGTATTACGGTTATCCGCCGTACCGGTAAAGTTGATGGTCGTACCTGAGCCGTTGGTGACCAGACCACCGCCCAGTTCAGAATACATATGGCTGCCGGCACCGATATTGGCGGTTCCGCCGCGAACTTCCAGTGCGTTGGCATTACTTCCGCGGGCGATAATTGTCAGGGCATCTGCTTTGATGTCACCAAAGCTCCAGATACCGTGGGCGTTATCGCCGTTGGTCATAATTTTGCTGTCAGTACCCAGTTCAACAATCGAGTTTCTCTGGATATTCATGCCGTATGCACTTGAACCCTGTGCATCGATAGTCAGGTTGGTGGCAGTAAAATAGGCGGGGCCATTGGATGCTGTGCCGTTCAGGCCGTCGATACGGATACCATAGCTTCCGCTGCCGTTGGTTTTAATCGTACTGCCGCTGCCCAGATTAACTTTACTGCCGTAGTCTGCGATGGACAGGCCTGTGCCGCTGTTACCTTTGGTTTCAATAGAGAGGCGATCGGCAGTCAGAACAGAGGCATTACTGACAACCACGCCGCTTGCCATACCATTACCTGTTCCTTCTACTTTTACGCTGCTGCCGGTTCCCAGATTGGCCTCTGCTTTTTTACCGGACAGATCAACACCGATAGCACTTTTACCGGTTACATTCACGGATAAGCCATTGGCATTTAATACGCTGCTGTTTCCCTGAATAACCACGCCTTTGGCGTATTTGTCCGTATCTGTCACATCCACAGTCACGTTATTGCCGAGATTGATGGTTCCCGATGCATTGTTATAGGAGTTCAGGACACCGTAGGGATTTCCGGATGCATCCCCGGTATCACCGGTGATCCGGTCACCATCGTTAACCGTAATATTGGTGCCGCTCTGACTGCCGATATCCGCAGCCTGCGCTGTCTGTAAACAGACCGCCGTACTCAGGCTGAGAAGCCCGGCGGCGGCTAACCAGCCCCGCAGTGAGAGTGCGGTATATCCGGAGTGAGGGGATCGCTGATATCCCCTGATAAACAGATTAATATTCATAACATTCCTTTTCATAATTTTTATTTTCCAAAAGCACATAAAAATTATGTAAATAAGATATTTTTATTATCATTATTATTGATGTGAGGCAGGAAGCAGGATGTATCTTCCTGATGCATCACAACAATAATTAACGGACTAATTGGCTGGTATTTACCAGTCCCCGGTGGTGTATTTGCTGAAAAAATCATGTTCCGTATCAGATATACGGGTAAAAAATTCAGCGGGTGTTATATTAAATACAGCAAGTATATTAATGAGTGTTGATACCGATATTTCACTCGTGGCATTTTCATAGCGGGAGATCTGTTGCTGGCTGATTCCCAGTTCCGCGCCGAGATCAACGCCGCTCATTCTTTTTTCTTTACGTAACTTTCGGATCAGTGCGCCTACATCATGCAGTAATATCTGATTATTTTTCATAATAGATTCCACTCACCGGGCCATAACAGGATTCAGGTGTGATGTGTTTACTTATATGACAGCGATGCTGATTCAGCAGGGAGCAATATTAATTAACGCAAAAACAAAAATCGCAATATCCTGTAATAAATTATTACAAATACGGATGTAATAATATTAATTGCAGTTACCCGTCTGCTGCGTATAAATAATTACCATCTGGTAATGAAATATACAAGACATGTGAAAACATAAAAAATTGTTATTAACGATCGATACCCCACTTATGATAGATAAAAACTATCATCAATTGATTATTGATCGGTTTTAGCGATCTTTTACATATTGGCTGAGTAAGTAAACACCCCTGATTTATGTTTTTTATTTTGAATTTTTTGTATTTAATTTAATGGGTTACTTTTGTTTTGGGGATTTATCGTGAAACGAGAAGGAGACAAAACCACGGTTCGGGTTTTCCGGATCGCGCTCGTAAAAGTGTGACACTTTTCACACAAATGCTTACACTTTTCTTTCCGGATTAGGCAGATCATTTATCTGATGTTTACCGTGTTACGTGTTTTTTCTGGCGTTATTGGCTTTTTATATAGTGACCGGCGACATTCTTCACTATGACGGAGCGGAATCCGGCTTCTTATGCTTTTCAGGGCCCAGGATCTGTATTTTATGCTGTATTTATTCCCCGGGAAATTTTGTTTTCACCGGCAGGTAAATAATAATTAAATGCGGATTTTATTGTGTTTTTTGACTGGTTTTAAATGCGTATTTTTGAAGGAAATAATGTAGTGGTAATGTGATGGCAGTAAGTATTGCAATACATATTTTTAACGGGTTTTTATCTTTACTGATATTTTTATTTAATTAACGGGGATGCAGAATATCTATCACGGTTACATCCGGAAAGGATATTTATCTGTATATTTACTTTTTTGTCAGCCAGCGGTTACGGGTATTTTCCGTTTGTGGTAATACATCTTTCTGACTTTGTTTTTCTGCCGGAGAAGTATTATGTGTATTTTCCGGTAATGGCGTCAGTGTGGCTGTAACATAAGTGACCCAGCCGACTCTGGCGCTGGTTATCTGATAACCGGTACCGGATTTTTCAGCCTGACGGGCTATTTTGGCTTCTGCGTCAGATAATGTATCCCCCCAGGCGGTAACCGTTTGTGCAAAGCCGGAAGCGGAAATAAAAAGCAACACCGGGAATGCGATTATTTTCAGGGTATTCATTATCATTATTTCCTCTGCCGGATTGTTATCAGAATTATATTACTGAAGAAACTGTACTGCGGATAAACGGTAAAAGAAAGTGCAGAAATGGCGGATACTGAGTTTTAGTATCCGCCGTATAACGGGGTATTGCTGTGATTATTCTGAGAAGGCAACGGCAAATGCCGGATTTAACGTCAGGCTGTCTAAATACCTTTTCATCACCGGAGAAATAGTAATTAAGTCATGTTTGGCCAGGAACATCAGGAAATAGCCGGTATAAACGTCAACGGCGGTCATGGTATTACCGCATAAATACGGAGCGGCATCAGCCAGGCCGGTTTCCAGGCAGGCCATTACGCGGTCAAAGGAGCCGAACCCTGACATTTTCTGTTCTTCTTCTGTCAGTATCTGTCCCATCTCTTTGGCGGTGAAGGCTGCTTCAACCGGACCGGCGGTGAACAGGAACCAGCGGTAATAGGTGCCACGCTCCGGAGCATCAATCGCCGGTGCAAAGCCTTTTTCGATAAATTTATCGGCAAGATACATGCAGATAGCGGCTGTTTCAGTAATAACACGGTCGCCGTCGGTTAATGCGGGGACTTTGCCCATCGGGTTGATAGCCAGATAGTCCGGGGTATGCATATCGGCACCATAATCGAGTTCCACGCGCTGATACGGCACATCCAGAATTTTCAGAAATAAATCAACGGTATTCCCGCGTGACATTGCATTGGTATAAAGTGTCAGTCCGCTCATGATGTTCTCCTGTTTAGTGTGTTGAGCATCATCATAAGCGGGGGGAGTGTCAGAATCTGTCAGGAGGGATGCAGAGGACTTCTTTGCGCCAGCGGTCGAGCAGGTATTTTTTCGGGTATGGCAGTTTGTCGGTTAAAACTTCACAGGATTTGATCCGATCGAGCCGGAAATGCCGGTAACTTTGCCGTAATTCACACCAGGCGGCGAGAACCTGAACCTCTTTCATATAGCCGATGGCAACCGGCCAGATAACCCGGTGGCTGGTCTGCTCCTCTTTATCCTGATAATGCAGCTTAATTTTCAGCTCTTCCCGCAGACTGCGGCGTAAGTCCCCGGCAATATTATTATCAACCTGCGTCAGTTGTGAGGCGGGAACAAATAATGTGCTGTCGCTGAATACAGCGCGGGATTCATTTTTTACCACAGCATTAATTTTATTTGCCGCGCGGGCAGCGGAGGCTTTCAGTTCATCATCCGCGTTACTCTGTACCCAGCGCAAACCCAGAATTAAGGCTTCCAGTTCATTGACATCAAATATCATCGGCGGCAGCAGTAATCCGGATTTCATCTGATAACCGAGACCGGCTTCTCCGGTAATTTCTGCTCCCTGGCAGCGCAGGGTTTCAATATCCCGGTAAACGGAACGCACACTGATGTGTAATTGCGAAGCGAGAGAATCCGCCGTGACCGGATAGCGGTTCTCTTTCAGGATCTGTAATAAGGTGAGTAAGCGTTGGGTGCGTGTCATAAGGTATCAGCCTGGCGCGATGGTTAATCCGGAGTCCGTAATACTGCCTGAAATGGCACTGCTCATCAGCCAGGTTTTTATTAATGT
The DNA here is from genome assembly GCF_032989665.1 of Morganella sp. BCCO 40_0007. NCBI lineage: Bacteria > Pseudomonadati > Pseudomonadota > Gammaproteobacteria > Enterobacterales > Morganellaceae > Morganella > Morganella sp. BCCO 40_0007. The sequence continues at coordinate 175,792 of NZ_JAVBIN010000010.1, forward strand.
CAGCAGCATCGGGTCAGACAATTTTGTTTTTCCGGTCAGTGCACATTCCCAGATAATTAATGTCCGTAACCCCATGCGGTGCAGCTCTGCGATATATTTCTCATCGCGGATTTTATTCTCTGATAATTTTTTTTGCCAGAATGTGGTCCGGGTGGCGGGGAGACGGAATTTTTTACAATCGTGCATATGCCAGAAACAGCCGTGAATAAAAATCGCCGTCCGCCATTTTGCCATCCATATATCGGGTTTGCCCGGCAGGTCTGCCGGATATAACCGGAAACGGAAGCCGTTATGATGTAACAGCTTTCTGACATGATGTTCCGGTTTGGTGTCCCGGTTGCGGATGGCGCGCATATTCCGGGAGCGGGTTTCTTGGTCATGTACATCCATCGGATTTTCTGCCGCTGATTTCAGGAATAAGCCAAGAGTACCTTATTTAGCCGGGAAAATATGCGGCACACCACCGGAAGATTATTTTTCCGGCGGTAATGCACCGGCCTGTACTAATGCAGCCGTGAGTTTTTCAGCGATAGCCTCCACGACAGTCATACAGACGGAGTTGCCGAACTGTTTATAGATCTGTCCCTGAGAAACCGCATCAGTAATATAATTTTCCGGAAATCCCTGCAAACCGGCACATTCACGCGGGGTGAGTTTGCGCGGGTTTTTACCCTCCCGCGACTGGTCAATCAGGATCTCCGAGCCGTCTTTATAATAGCGGGCGCTCAGGGTATTGGTATATTCGCTGTTTTTATCAAACAGGCAATATCCGAAGCCGTTACCTCTGGCTTTATGTTCTCTTTTGCGTTTCTGATGGCCGGCCCATAATTTATCGGAGATAGTAAAACGATCTTTTTTATAGCGCACCGCATCTTCTGCCAGTGCTTTTTTGCTCTGAAGAATATCCCCGAGGCGGGTGGGCTGATAAGTGGGTTCCGGCCAGGAAAATAAGGTATCAAAATCCGCATCCGGAAACTGGTCACGATCAAAGCCGATAATAAAAATACGTTCACGGTTCTGCGGAATACCAAAATCGGCGGCACGCAGTACACGGAAATCAACCCAGTAGTTCAGTTTTTGCGATAGTGCGCTGCGGGTCTCTTCACTCAGCGGAATATTATCCGGCACGGTCTGTTCATACTGTCCGCGCAGAATATCGAGGATAGTCTGTAACGTCCGGCCGCCGTCGTGGCCGCGCAGCTGTTTGACGTTTTCCAGCAGAAATGCTTTTGGCCGTTTCTCCGTCATGATGCGCTGAACTTCAAAGAACATGGTGCCGCGGGTATCGTTGAACCCCTGACGTGACCCGGCCTGTGAAAATGCCTGGCACGGGAAACCCCCGAGAAGAATATCGTGATCCGGAATATCTCTGGCTGCGATCCGGGTGATATCGCCGTCAGGCATCTCCCCGAAATTGGCAAAATAGGTGCGCTGGGCGAATTTATCCCACTCAGAGGTGAACACACAACGGCCGCCCTGTTTCTGAAACGGCAGGCGAATTCCGCCGATACCGGCGAAAAGATCGATAAACGTGAATCTGCAATGATCAGCAGGTGACTGCCGGAAAGGGGCGTCCTCTGGGTGTTTTTTCAAAATCATCTCCGGTTCGGTAAACAGCCGCCGGGCAGTGCGCCGGTTTTATCCCGGCACTATATCACTGCCCGGGGCTCCGGGAAACCGTGGCAGCGGCAGTATTTTTCTGTTTCATACCCTATGCTGTTTTTGCATAACAGGCAGTGACTATCACCGGTAGGATGATTTTGCAGCATAATTAATAACCATACAGCCACAATAACAATAATGAGGTGATCATGAATCACAAATCCGATGTACTGAAGATAGACGGAAAGACCTTACTGAATCATTTACAGGAACTGGGGAATACCGGGGCAGACCCGGTAAAAGGCGGGCGGACGCGGACGGCGCTGACTGATGCGGAAAAGCAGGGGCGTGACCTGGTGGTCGGCTGGATGAAAGCCCTGGATCTGGTGATCCGCATCGATCAGATCGGGAATATTTTCGGCACGCTGCCGTCTGTTTCCGGAAACAGTGATACTGCGCCACTGATGATAGGGTCGCATATCGATACGGTGATTAACGCCGGGGCGCTGGATGGCTGCTACGGGGTACTCAGCGGGCTGGCGGTTGTCCGCGCCTTCCGGGAAGCCGGCGTGCTGCCGTCCCGTCCGATTACCGTGGCAGCGTTCACCAACGAAGAGGGTGTGCGTTTTCATCCTGATATGATGGGCTCGCTGGTGTATGCGGGAGGTTATCCGCTGGAGGAGGCTCTGAATGCGATAGCCACTGACGGGGCTGTATTGCGCGATGAACTGGAACGCGCCGGTTATGCGGGAAGTATGGTGCCGGGCAGTATCGTGCCGCATGAATATCTGGAACTGCATATTGAGCAGGGGCCGGTACTGGAAGCGGAAGGATTACAGATCGGTGTGGTGGAGAGTTTACAGGGTATCTCGTGGCAGGAAATCACTATCACCGGCACGGCAAACCACGCCGGTACCACACCGACACGGCTGCGCCATGATGCCGGATATGCAGCGGCGAAACTGATCGCCTTTCTGCGTGAGGGGATTTCACAGAAAAATGGTGCCACATTAACCACGGTGGGGACGATTGCCTTTGAACCAAATGCGATTAACGTGATCCCGGGGTCGGCAAGGTTCACCATTGATATGCGTGATCCTGATGAGGAACGCCTGCAATGGGCGGAAGAGCAGATCCGCAGTTATCTGGCGGTATTATCAGAGCAGGAGGGGGTGACTGTTTCTTCTCATCAGCTGGCACGTTTTCAGCCGGTGGTATTTGATAAAACGCTGGTCAGCTGTGTGGAAACAGCCGCAAAATCCGCCGGAACCGCATATCGTCGTATGCCGTCCGGAGCGGGACATGATGCTCAGATGATTGCGCGGATAGCCCCGGCGGCGATGATTTTTGTGCCGAGTAAAAACGGTATCAGTCATAACCCGGCTGAATATACCGAAGATGCGGATCTGATCCGCGGTGCGCAGGTGCTGCTGGATACAGTGGTGCTGAGACTGGCAGAGCCGGTATAAGTTATCCCGGAAAAACGGCGGTATCCGGCCGGATACCGCCGGTAAATTATTTTACGGCCGCCGGTGCGGGCTGTTTTCCCCGGCTGACCAGCAGCCAGACCGCCACACAGACAATCAGTGCGCCGAGGAAGAAATTCGGGCTGAGTGTCTCATCAAGCACAAGATAACCCCACAAAATACCGAACGGCGGGATCATAAAGGTCACTGTCAGTGAACGCATCGGGCCGATATCGGCAATCAGGCGGAAATAGAGAATATACGCCACTGCCGTACAGAGCAGCCCCACTGCAATCACACTGCCCCAGACCAGCGGCTGCGCCCAGTTAACCGCCGGGCCGGTCGTGACACTGAAACCGAAAAACGGCAGCAGAAAAAGGGTGGCACCGAGCTGACTGCCGAACGCGACCAGCCGGGCGTCCAGGCCGCCTTTTTCACTGATCCAGCGCCGTGTCAGAAATCCTGCCAGCCCGTAACAGGCGGTGGCAATCAGACAGGCGGTCACGCCCCATAACAGATGGGCGGAAGACTGACTTTCCCCGACCGTGGTGATCACCACAATACCGGCCAGTCCCATCATCACACCCAGCCATTTGCGGGCGGTCAGGGTTTCGGCAAAGAAAGCAAAACCGATAAGAGCGCCCATCAGCGGGGTGGTGGCGTTGAGAATGGCAGAGTAACCGGCCGGGAGCCACTGTGCGGCGAGGCAGTACATAAAAAAGGGAATGCCGGAGTTAATCACGCCCAGCAATAATGCCGGTTTTAATTTCCCGTCAAACCGGAAAGTGCGGCGCATGACAAGGAGGATCACCAGAAGTCCCGCACAGCCGAAAAAGACACGCAGAAAGGCGGTGTTAACCGCGCCGAACTGCGGGGATGCCACCCGCATAAAAAGAAAGCTGGCACCCCATATGGCCGCCAGCAGGGTAAGCCGCAGATAATCCGCAGGTCGCATGGGATTCCTTATCTGAAAATCAGTGAGTTAAGAGAGTGATATCAGGTTCCTGTTGTCAGACAGGATGCGTTTCAACTATATCACAGTGAATAGTCACGCACTGAAAATCAGATATTAAAAAACAAGCAGAGAATATTTCTGCTTGTGATAATCATTATCAGTCAATATTATCAGCGGCGTGATATTGAACTTCTTATTCTTACAGGAAAGATAACATGCGTATCCGCTCTCTTTGTCTTCTGACGCCCTGCCTGACCCTTTTAATTACGCCGGAAGTCCTCGCCGCAACCACCACTGATTCCGGTGAACCCATTGTGGTCTCTGCTTCACGCAGCTACCGGACAGTCGCTGAAATGGCCCAGACCACCTGGGTAATTGATAACGCGGATATCGCGCAGCAGGCGGAGGGCGGTAAAGAGCTGAAAGATATCCTGGCACAGCTGATCCCGGGGATGAGTGTCAGCGGTCAGGGCCGGACAAACTACGGCATGAATATGCGCGGGCGTTCAATGATTGTGATGGTGGATGGTGTGCGCCTGAATTCATCACGCAGTGACAGCCGTCAGCTGGATTCTATTGACCCGTTCAATATCAACCATATCGAAGTAATTTCCGGGGCGACCTCTCTGTACGGTGGCGGCAGCAGCGGTGGTCTGATTAATATCGTGACTAAAAAAGGTCAGGCGGAAAAACAGGTCGAGGTTCAAATCGGCGGTAAAAGCGGGTTCCGCAACGGTTCGGATCATGATGAAAACGTAGCAGCGGCGGTCAGCGGCGGTAATGATCAGGCTTACGGGCGTTTATCCGTGGCTTATCAGCGTTACGGCGGCTGGTATGACGGCAAAGGCCGCGAAGTACTGATCGACAACACCCAGACCGGACTTCAGTATTCTGACCGGCTGGATGTGATGGGCTCCGGAACACTGACGATTGATGATCACCAGTCGCTGGAACTGATGGCGCAATATTACAACAGTGAATCTGACGGTAAACACGGGATCGACCTCGGCAAAGATTTTGCGGCCGTCTTAGGGAAAGGCACGGCGCATAACAGTGATAAGCTGGATTCTGACCGTATTCCGGGCACCAAACGCCATATGGTCAATCTGCAATACAGCAACAGTGATCTGCTGGGACAGGATCTGGTGGCTCAGGCGTACTACCGCGATGAAACTCAGACTTTCTATCCGTTCCCGGCGCTGGGCGGTAAAAAGCCGGATTATGTCGTCAGCAGTATCAGCGCATCAGAGCAGAAAACCGATTTCTACGGCGGTAAAGTCACTTTTAACAGCAAGCCGCTGGATAACCTGACACTAACGTACGGTGCGGATGCCGAGCATGAAAAATTCAGTGCCAACCAGAAGTTCTTTAATCTGCAGAAAGCGAAGGAAAGCAACGGACTGACGCTGGATTCCGCCTATAACACCGGACGTTATCCGGGTTACACCACCACCACGATGGCGGCGTTTCTGCAAAGCAGTTACGACATCAATCCGCTGGTGACCCTGAGCGGCGGTGTGCGTTATCAGTACACGAAAAATAAAGTGGATGATTTCACCGGGTATCAGCAGCAACAGCTGATTGCGGAAGGCAAAGCTACTTCAGCGGATGCGGTACCGGGCGGGGAAACGGATTACAACAACCTGTTATTTAATGCCGGGGTGCTGCTCAATCTGACTGACACACAGCAGACCTGGTTTAATTTCTCCCAGGGCTTTGAAATTCCTGATATCGCCAAATTCTACGGCACCGGCACTTACGGTTCGCCGGTCAATGGTCATTATCCGCTGCTCAACAGTGTGAATATCAATGATACGCGGGTAAAAGGTATCAAAGTCAACTCCTTCGAGCTGGGCTGGCGTTACACCGGGGACAGCCTGCAAACCCAGCTGGCGGCGTACTATTCACTGTCTGACAGCAGCTACGACATCAATAAGAAAGATATGACCATCTTCCTGAAAGATGACAAACGCCGGATCTACGGCGTGGAAGGGGCGGCGGATTACGCGATCGCAGATACTGACTGGCGTGTCGGCACCAATTTCAACCTGATCAAATCCGAGACCAAAGCGGGCGATCAGTGGGAAAAATGGAGTGTGAAGTTTGCCAGTCCGTCCAAGGTCACCGCGTATGTGGCCTGGGAGCCGTCAGACTGGACACTGCGTCTGCAAAGCCAGCAATCCTTCAGCCTGACCGATGCGGACGGGGAGAAACTGGACGGATATAACACCGTCGATTTCCTCGGCAGCTATCAGTTACCGGTGGGTAAAGTCAGCTTTGCGGTCGAAAACCTGCTGGATAAAGATTACACCACCGTGTGGGGACAGCGCGCACCTATCCTGTACAGCCCGGCGTACGGTGCACCGGACTTATACAGCTATAAAGGTCGCGGGCGGACATTCGCACTGAATTATCTGGTGACATTCTGAGGCCCGTTTTATGCGTATATTTCTATTGATGATGACACTGCTGCTGAGCACTGGAGTCCGTGCTCAGACGCAGATTATCACTGATTTGCAGGGGCGGTCCGTGGCGGTGAACACGCCGGTTAAGCGGCTGTTTCTTGCGGATGCCCGCGATATTCTGGCGGTGGATATTGCCGCCGGTAAAACACATTTTGCGTCTCTCAGCGGGTGGAGTGATACCCTGACGCATTATGCACCGGATCTGAAAGCGGCGTATCTGGACGCTGCGCCGGAACTGGCGCGGTTACCGGTTCTGCCGAAAAGCAAGGACGGCACATTTACAACAGAAAATCTGCTGACGTTGGCGCCGGATGCGGTGCTGATGCACAAATCGTCCTACGGGCTGATGAAAAGCTCGAATCTGCTGCCGCAACTGGAAGCGGCGGGTATTCCGGTGATTTTTATCGATTTCCGTAGTGAAATGACAGAAAACACGCCGAAAAGTATTCAGATTATCGGCGCGCTGTTTGAAACCGAAGGACGGGCAGCGGAGTTCTCGGAATATTACCGGACTAAGCTGGCCGCGCTGCGTCAGCGCCTGCCGGAACAAAAGCCATCCGTGCTGATTGAAAGCAGTGCGGGGATATTCGGCAATGCCTGCTGTCGCCTGTACGGTCGTACGGGATTCGGGGAACTGACGGATATTGCGGGTGGTAATAATCTGGTGCGTGACACAATACCGGCAAACGGTGCGGAGAGCAGTATCGAAACGATTCTGGATCTGAATCCGCAATTTTATGTCCTGACCGGTGCGGACTGGAGACAGTACAGCCGCCGCTCTGAAGCGGTGACACTCGGATACGGTATTCCGCCGGAACCGGCAAAGAAAGAGATGACCGCGCTGATGAACCGGCAGGGATTATCTTCACTGGAGGCAGTAAAATCCGGGCGTGTGATGGCGGTTTACCATAATTTCTATAACAGCCCGCTGAATATTTTTGCTGCCGAAGCACTGGCTGCATTTTTCCATCCGCAGGCATTCCGTGACCTGAATCCGCAGGCAGAAATGATGTCATTCCATCAGCGGTTTACCGCGATCAGTGGTGCAGGAACGTTCTGGGTGACGATGCAGTAATTATCTGTCAGTCAGAAAAAACAGCGCAGAAGCCCGGCACAAAATAACGTTGCCGGGCTTCTGTTTTTTTATCGCCGGTTAAAAATAAATCAATTTCGCCCTTCAGTTTGATCCGCCCCGCAAAGTGACGATTCAATACCCCCAAAAGTGTGATGAACATCTTATTTTTATCAGGGAAACTATGACTCAGGCCACATATTCAGCCCGGTAAATCAAAACAGAGATATTTCCGGTAAAAAGTAATTACATGAATTAACAGGATTATTTTTTGCTTTACACGATAAAGCGTTATTTCAGGCAAACGAGATCGTCCTCACATTCTTAAAACCGGAATGTGATCTTTGTCGCTATTTATTTAGCGGTAAATAGGCCATCTTTAAAATAAGAAAAAATCACATCAGGAGTTCGGTTTTGGATATTCATTTTGAGAGCGGGCTGTTATCCCTGAATCAGAATTTTACGTCTCCGGAAGAGGGCATCCGGTATGCCGGTGAGTTACTGCAAAAGTCAGGCGCCTGTACCCCTGATTATATTGAGGAAATGATCCGCGTATATCATGAGTTCGGTCCGGTGATTGTGCTGGATACCGGGGTGGCGATGCCGCATGCAAGACCGGAGAAAGGCGCACTGAAAACCGCGTTTTCGGTGGTGGTGACCGGGACACCGCTGGTGTTTCATCATGAGGAGTTTGATCCGGTCAATGTCATTATTGCTATCAGCGCGACAGATTCAGATACCCATATTCATCTGATTCAGACCGTGGCTGATCTGATTGAGAACAATATTACTGAGTTTGTAAAAGATAATAACAAAGAACAGATATTGCAATTTATCCGGACGTCGATAGAGAGGACAGCATGATTAAAATAAGAACTGTGTGCGGCAATGGTATCGGCAGCTCATTAATGGCCGCCAATAATGTGAAAAAAATTTGTGAGGAGATGGGCATAAAAGCCGATGTGGCGTCGGTGGATTTTGCGAATGCCGTCGGTGAGAGAGCGGATCTGTATGTCACGATTAAAGAACTGGCATCACAATTTCCGCCGCAGTGTGAAGTGGCCGTGATCCGCAGTTATGTGCATAAAGCCAAAATTGCGGAAGATATTAAAGATGCTTTACTGAAACTGAGTCAATCCTGATAGTTCATTCTTGTTACAGGAATTAAATTATGGCTTATATTCTCTCATTCCTGACTGAGATATTCAGTCAGCCTGCCTTTCTTATGGGGATTATCTCCCTGGTGGGGTTGCTGGCATTACGGTCACCGGTCAATAAATTATTAACTGGGACATTAAAACCGATCCTCGGTTATTTAATGCTGAGTGCAGGTGCCGGTGTTATTGTGGCAAACCTGAATCCGCTCGGCGGTATTATTGAAGCCGGTTTTAATATCCGGGGTGTTATTCCGAATAACGAAGCAATTGTTTCTGTTGCCCAGAAATTACTGGGTGTGGAAACCATGAGTATTTTATTACTCGGCTTTATTTTCAACCTGGCGATTGCCCGCTTCACTAAATATAAATATATCTTTTTAACCGGTCACCACTCTTTCTTTTTAGCCTGCTTATTCTCGGCGGTATTACAGGCCGCGAATTTCAAAGGCTGGGAAATGGTGATTATCGGCGGTTTCCTGCTGGGGTCCTGGTCCGCTATTTCACCGGCGATCGGACAGCGTTATACCAAACGTGTAACGGAAGACGGCGGTATTGCCATGGGGCACTTTGGTTCCCTCGGCTATTATCTGTCAGCCTGGATTGCATCAAAAACCGGTAAAGCGGAAAACTCATTTGCGGATACTGAAATTTCAGAAAAATGGGGCTTCCTGCGCGATACCACGGTAACTACCGGTATTGTGATGGTGGTGATTTATCTGGTGTGCAGCATCGTTGCCGGTTCCGCTTATATCAGCACTATCACAGAGCAGAACATGGTGATTTTCTCCATCCTGACCGGTTTGCAGTTTGCGGTGGGTGTGGCGATTGTCTACAGCGGTGTGCGTTTAATCCTGGGCGACCTCGTACCTGCGTTCCAGGGTATCAGCCAGAAACTGATCCCGAACTCTATTCCGGCAGTTGACTGTGCGGTCTTCTTTACCTTCAGCCCGACAGCGGTGGTCATCGGCTTTATCAGCTCCTTTATCGGCGGCCTTGTCGGTATGCTGATGCTGGGTGGTCTGGGCATGGCGCTGATTATCCCGGGTATGGTGCCGCACTTCTTCTGCGGCGGTACATCCGGTGTCTTTGCGGACAAACTGGGCGGCAAAAAAGGCTGTATTATCGCCTCCTTTATCGGCGGTATTTTCCTGGCCTTCTTACCGGCAATGCTGTTACCGGCGCTGGGCAACCTGGGCTTCGAGAACAGTACCTTTGCAGACTTTGACTTCGCGGTATGGGGCATTGTTATCGGGGAAGCCTTTACCCACTTCGGTCAGATTGCGATTTACCTGATTTGTTTTGTTCTGGTTCTGGCATTACTGGCGCCGTTTGCCTTTAAATCAGTCAAAGTGGTGGGTGATACCCTGAGCTATGACGAGTTAATGGAAAAAGATCGCGCACATAAGTAAACATGATACTGACGAAAGGCTTTAAGGAGTTGTTATGGCAGTAATTTCTGTCGGTTTATCCTGCTTCGACCAGTTCTTCTTCCTTAACCGCTGGCCGGAGGAGAACAGCAAAAATTTCTCCGGCGATTTTATTGAAAGCGGCGGCGGACCCTGTGCCAATGCAGCATGGTTACTGGGATTGTGGGGGGAGGATATTTATTTTACCGGACACCTTAACCACGATATCTATGGTCAGAAAATTATTGATGAGTTTCATGATGTGGGTGTGAATACCGATTACGTCATTTTTAACGATGAAATGATCACACCGCTGGCATCTGTATTAGTGAATCAGTTAAATGGTTCCCGGACAATTATTACGCGCAAACTGGTCTCGCCGCCGCGTATGACATTCGAAGAGAAACTGAAAATTGATGAGCTGATTACCCGCCTGACACAGGAGGATAAAGGGGAAGTCATCACGGTATTAATTGATGGTCATGAACCGGAGCTGAGTGAATATATTCTGACCCGTCTGCCGGATGCCCGCGTCGTGATGGACGCGGGGTCACTGCGGGAAAGCAATTTAAATCTGGCAAAATATACCGATTATCTGGTCGCCAGTGAAAACTTTGCCCGTGACCTGATTGAGATTGATAAATTCACCACCGATATTCAGCTAAAAACAGCATTAACGGAACTGAATAAATTGGCCCGGGGTGAGGCATTTATTACGCTGGGTGAGAAAGGCTGCGCGTATCTGCAAAACGGAATGCTGACAATATCACCGGCATTTATTTGTAATGCGATTGATACCACCGGTGCCGGTGATATATTCCACGGCGCATTTACGTACGGAGTTCATTATAACTGGCATATCGAAAATATTATTTTATTCGCCAGTCTGTCAGCAGCGATCTCAATTGAGAAAAAAGGGGTGCGCGAATCAATGCCGGATTTGGCGGATGTCCATAATGCGGTGAATAAATACGAAAGAAACCTGAAGCACTATTTTGATTAATTCTGGTTTTTGATTAAATTCTGGTTTCTATTAAATTCTGATTTTTAATTAAATTTCAGTTATACGCCAACAAGGGGAAATCCGATGTTAGTTTCGATGGAGAATATGCTCAATCGTGCCTTTGCACGCCAGTACGCCGTCGGTCAGTTTAATATTAATAACCTGGAGTGGACAGGAACAGTATTAAAAGTTGCACAGCAACTGCGTTCCCCGGTTATTTTAGGTGTCTCCGGCGGGACCATAAAACATATGCTCGGGCTGAAATGTATTCACGATATTGTGGTGAATGCGATGGAGTTTCTGGAAATAGATGTGCCGGTGGCACTGCATCTGGATCACGGCCAGTCTTATGAAGCCTGTGAAGCGGCAATTAAAGCCGGTTTCAGCTCGGTGATGTTCGACGGTTCACATATGCCGTTTGCTGAGAATCTGGCCATTACCAAACGTCTGGTGACATATGCTCACCGCCGTGGTGTGTCTGTGGAAGCCGAACTGGGTACGATTGCAGGCAGTGAGGACGGCATTGTTAATTCTCACGTGATTTATGCGGACCCGGCAGAATGTCAGAAGCTGGTGGAAGAAACCGGTGTGGATTGTCTGGCAGCGGCGCTCGGTTCGACACACGGTTTGTATAAGGGCAAAGCGAAGCTCGGTTTTGCGGAAATGCAGCATATCGCGCAACTGGTGAAAGTGCCGCTGGTGCTGCACGGCGGTACCGGTATTTCAGATGAGGATATGAAGAAAGCCATTTCACTCGGTACGGCAAAAATCAACGTCAATACGGAAAATATGTATGCGTGGTGTTTGTCAGTGAAAGAGCAGTTTGAGCAGCAGGGCGCACATGATATTAACGACCCGCGCAAAGTGATTATGAAAGGATTACAGCCGGTTGCAGAGCGTGTGGAAGAGCGGATGCGTCTGTTCGGTTCTGCCGGGCAGTCTCTCTGAACAGTCAGATCCTGTGGTGGTGGCCGCCTTTCAGGCGGTCACCGGGGATTGGGTCAGGTAATCTTTGGCGTTAGTAATAATGGCTTCTGAAATCCGCTGTAATGTGCCTGATTCCGGCTGGTAACGGTGCCAGTAAAGCTGTTTTTGCTGTACCAGTTCCGGCACCAGGTTAATCATCCGTCCGGATTCAAGCTCATGTTTAATCTGATGTTCCGCAATCATACAGCAGGCAGAGTTTTGCAGTACCAGCTGAATATAGGCCTCTGATGACGGCACGATATGGCTGTTCAGGCTTCCCGGCGTTAACCGGAAATACTCCTGCAAAAAGATATGGTGCATATCTGAGGAATGGTTAAAGGACACCACCGGTGCCCGCAGCAGGGCTTCTTTAGTCACCCCGTTACTGAAATATTTTTCCGCAAAAGCCGGGCTGGATACAAAGATATAATCCATCGCGCCCAGATAATCACAGGTTCCGCCGACAGCCGGCAGCGGCTGCATACTGATAGCTCCGACGGCTTCCCCTTTAAGCAGATAGTCGAGTGTCCGGCTCTCATCATCCACTTTAATATCCAGGCGAATGGCGCGGTCATCCAGGATTGGTTTGATAGCAGATAAAAACCAGGTTGCCAGGGAGTCAGCGTTGATGGAAATCGGGATGGTAACCACATGATTGCCGCTTTCATTATCAAAGGCGTCATGCTCAATTAAATCAACATGATAAAGAAGACCCAGCAGTTTCTGGCCGAGTTCAGTCGGCTTTGGCGGCACGGTGCGTGTCAGCAGCAGGGAGCCGACCTGATTTTCCAGCTGTTTTACCCGCTGGGAAACTGCCGATTGTGTAATAAAGAGTTTCGCTGAGGCTTTTTCGAATCCCTGTTCTTTGATAATAAGATCGAGCAATCTCAGTGATTTGTAATCGACATTCTTCATGGCGGCCCTGCGGTGATGGCGAAAAGTACGGCTATTCTACACGAAAAGGGCAGCAGGAGGAAAAGCGCCGGTACGGGAATACCGGCGCGTAAGCGGAGGTCAGTCGATGGTCATAATAATGGATATATTGCCGTAGAATGAACCGGGCTCTACCGGACCGGTCGTTTCAAGCGTGCTTTTCAGCAGAGCTGTGTTCGGATAGCCCTCCCGGACATAGATAGCTGAGCCGCCGCTGCGGGCATCAAGCAGATAGTCATTCAGTGTCAGCCGGGTATACAGGTTATTTTTCAGTTTCAGCCGGGCACTTGAGTCAGTCACGGAATAAATCCGGACAACCGTATCTTTACTGCACTTCATTGTCAGATACTCAGATGCCTGGTGACCATTAATGGCATCTTCCGGCACTTTCTGATGGTTTAAAACCGCACCCGGGCGATCGAGGTCAAAACTGCATATTCCGCCGGGAGGCGGGGACACACCACAAATAGCACCGGGATACATATCACCGTTGCCGCCATTGGGCGTTGATGTCAGAAAAAGGGTGACACACTCATTACGGATTGCGGTTCCGACATGGTTGGTTGTACCGCTGTAAGGTAATCCGCCGAAGCAGTTATCGTAAATATACCTGTAAACCTCAAAGCCATCGCTCAGTGTATTTAAATCCATATTACGGCAGCGCTGGTTAAATGTTTCATCATTACGGCCCGCAATTCCGCCCTTGTCGCCGTTGACATGGCGGTGGTTAATATTGGCATAGCATTTGCCGGACAGACCGGCGACTTTGCACGGGTGGGCACTGCCGCGCAGAGGCGGGGTCCAGGCTGAAATAGTGTAGTAATAATCGATATTCGTCGGTTTTCCTTCTGAGCGGGTAATATAACTGTAAAGGTCTGCACGGACGGGCAGCGAGAAAAATATGAGTGCAGTCAGCACACTGATATAACGGATAATCGTTGTCATACCGGCCTCAGAAATAATCGATAGTCAGAAAAGCGGTGGCGTTAAATGCACCGTACTTAATCGTTTTACCGGCTTTTGCTTTCGGATCGACCTGAAGAAAAGCCGTAAAACGGATGGTATTCTCGCCGTTTCCGGCAATGGTAATCGCATTGGAAAACTGATTCAGCGGGATCAGCGAAATATTATCAGTCCGGATACCGACAGAAAATCCGCCGGCATCACTGGACGGATCAAGCGCCAGATAGGACGGCATATCCGGGGGCGCGGTACCGGTGAATTTAATTTTGAACCGGTTCATATCGGTAATATCACAGTCAGACAGGATCAGGGAAAAGGATTTGCGCACCTCAATCCCCTCATACAGATCCGGCAGGGAAACATCACTGAAATCCACCAGCAGATCTTTATTCTCCGGTAATAATGTACAGGGATCGTTAAACAGCTCCCCGATCACCCGAAGGTTATCTGCGGCATGACCTGCCGGGATAAAGGCGGCGGAGAGTGCCAGAGCGCTGCTGAATAACAGACTGAAAGCAGAGAACCGGTTCATCAGAAATACTCCATTGTTACTGTACCGGTGCCGCTGAAAGTGCCCGGCGTGACGTTACCGTCCGGGTTTTTAGTCAGCACAATGGTAAATGTCAGATGGCGGTTGTTAACCAGTTGCGCTTTCCCCAAATCCAGTTTTACCCCGGCAAGCTCAACATTAAAGCCCAGATTGTTGCGGTTGGTTTTCAGCAGTTTGTTATTGAACGGCGACCGCGGCCCGTCAACGGTGAGATAATATTTAAAATTCTCAGATTCCTGCTCACAGACAAACGGAATATCCACCTCTCTGCGGATATCAGATTTCTCCAGTGTTTTTATCTGGATACGCTGAAAATCAACCAGGATTTCCTCGTTATTATTTACTTTGCAGGGCGGCGGCGGTACCAGCTTTCCGGAGATCCGGATATCCGCGGAGCTGTGTAATGCCGCAAACGCGTATCCCGGAATACAGGCCAGAAGCAGCATCGTGGTGAAAAATCGCATCACAACTCCTTATTCGTACTCAATATGGATAGTGGCGTTTGCACTGAAATCACCGGCAGGGAGTTTTGCCCCCGGCTTTTTGGCCAGTACGACACGAATGTCCGGCTGAACCGGATACTGAACCGTAATTTTTTCATTCAGCGGCAGTAACCGGTTGTCAGCCTGAAATTTGACAGCCAGATCGCCGGCGCTGGTGGAAAGGTAGCGGCTGTCAACGGAGGATGAGGTACCGCTGATATACATTCTTATCCCCCTGGCGCGGTTGTCCTGACACTCGATCAGGTAATCGAGTTTTTCACTGTAATTGTCGTTATCAATCTCTGTGGTGATAACGTCTTTAAAATCCACCAGAATATTTTTTCCCTGATTTATCTTACAGGGAGCGGCGATAATTTCACCGACGACATATACATCGATATAGGTATAAGAACCGCCGGAGACCATCACCGGCAGGCTCAGTATCGCCGCGCAGCCGGTACGGAAAAGCGTGGTCAGTGTCATCGGCGGTTCCTCCTGTGAATTACTGGCTGTCTGACTGCACGGTGCAGGTGTTACCGGCACAGCTGAATTTCAGCGGTTTGGTATCACCGTAGTCGTTAACATAATAAACAACCGGCGCGTTACCCAGCGCAGGTGCACTGAAAGAGGCGGAGGCTTTCGGTGATACCATCAGCGGCTCAAATTTAATTTCTTTTCCGCCGGTGGCATCCAGGCGGGTGACCGACAGATGGTACGGTGTTGTATTTTCAATGGTGTACTGACCGCCATTCTGAGACAGACGGATACCTTCCGCGCCGGTGATTTTCTCCATCCGCTCCTGAACCTGAATCGCTTTCGGGCGGTAGAACAGTTTTATTTTGGTTTGCAGGGCAATTTGCAGCACGTTGCTTTTCTCTGCGGCCGGCGGAATTTCACGGACATTCAGATAAAAGACGGATTCGCGATCAGCCGGTAACGAGGCGGCTTCCGGGGAGAGCTGCACTTTAATCTGGCTTTTGCTGTTAGGCTCAATCCGCTGAACCGGCGGGGTCACAAACACCGGAGAGGTGACTTTCTGCCCTGCCGTGTTTTCAATCCAGGACTGCGCCAGATACGGTTTGCTGAGATGCTCATTGGTGACCGTCAGCGGTACGGCTTTGTCACCTTCATTATAAATAACACGGGTTCTGTCGAGTGCGATGGCCGCACCGGCAGTCACCGGAATAGCGGCCAGAGTCGTGAGTGCGGCGCAGAATAAAGTGGTCACTTTTCTCATGTTAAAGTTCCTTACGGATTCATTTGTTAATTCTGTAAAATACAAACCGGTACCGCCTGACTTACTGACAAGGCAGCAGCATATTAAACTGAACGTTATTATCCTTTATTTCCGGGATACGAACAGTACATTGTGTCTGTCCGCCCCAGGCCACCTTCAGCGTCTGACCTGACTGTATACCGGTCAGATAAGCCGAGCCGTTATCGGCAACGATACCGATCTCCGCATTTTTGTCATTAATGACAGAAGCACCGAAAGGCGGATGGGTATTATCATTCATGGCAATAATACCCATGATTTTATAGCCTTCGACAACATTAAATTTCCGGTAACCAATTGCTCCGGAGGTCAGCGTCGCCTGCTGAACGGAGGTCAGTGCTTCTGCATTATCCGGCATCGCATCAAGGTCAAGCGATAACTGTCCGCGCGAATAGGCGGTCGCCACCGGGATAACGGCTTTGCCGAACGTATTGGTCCGTACTGCTTTACCGGTGCCGCGCACATTAATATCCGCGGTACCGCTGGTGTCCGCCAGAATACGCGGCGCCATTGTGTTGCCGCTGCGGTGGAATGCCGCACCTTCACCGGTCAGGGTAAAGCCGCCGCGTGACTGGCCGGATACCGTGATCACATTATCCTGAATGTAGGTTCCGCTCAGTGAAAGGTAATTATTTCCCCCCTCATTGGTATAGAAACCCGCCAGGTTTACTCTGCCGTCGCCTTCCCCGGCAGACAGTGAATAGTTACTTGAATTATCAATATCACTATAATAGTTCACGTTGTTACTGCGGGAATTTTTGTTGTAACTGCCGCTGTAACTGAACATGCCTCTGTTGTCATCGAGCGGAACAGACAAACTGGCGTATACGCCGTTATCTTTTGTCGAGTCTGACTCTGTCCGGTAGGCTGACATACTCAGGCTGAGATTCTTTTTCTCTCCCCAGTCAAAGTTGCGGGAAAGGGTCATGCTGTAGTTATTAATGCCCGGTTTATTCCAGAATGTCTGATGACTGTAATTCAGATAGACATTCATACGCAGAGACGGGAACACCTTGTTAAAGATGATGTTATACATCTCTTTGCTGCTGTCAGTATTTCCGCCGCGGTAGCGCAGATCCACAAACTGGTTCATGGTCATATAACCCCGCTCTGAAAAGCGGTAACCGGCGAACGTCAGCTGGCTGTTGATGGCATCGAATTCTTTGGAATAAGTGATGCTGTAAGAGCCGCCGGCGCTATGTTGTTTACCGGAAAAATCACCCGTATTTGCCCGTGAATAAGAGACTTTCGCGGAAAAGACCCCGAACGGTGCGATATCCCGGCCAATCCCGAGAGACACGTTCTGGTAGTCTGTTGCCGCAAGTACCCCGCCGAACAGCGTGGTGTTGTTGCTCATCCCCCGCGAGAAACTGCCTGTACCGAACGCCGGACCCTCAGTTTTGTGATCATCTGAGAGCGGTTTACCCGCCGCCAGTTTAAACAGAAACTGGCCGGGACGGATCAGCATGGAAAGGCGTGATGTTTCAATGGTGAAATGCTGCTCACTGCCATCCTGCTCTTTAACGGTGACATTCAGTGTGCCGTCGCCGATGTAGTTCATATCACGGATACGGAACGGCCCTTTGCTGACCTGTTCCTGATAAATGATACGTTCCCCCTGGCGGATAATCACAGTAGCGTTGGTGCGGGCAACCCCGGCAACTTCCGGAGCATAGCCGCGCAGCAGCGGCGGGAACATATTTTCATCTGTTTCCAGGCTCAGGCCGGTGTAACGGAAGCCTTCGAACAGTTCTGAGGTCAGATACTGTTCACCGAACATCAGGCGTGCGCTGAGATCACGAATTGCCCGGTAAGCGTAAACCTGGTTCCAGCGCCAGCTTTTTGCATGTTTCGCACTGTCACCGCCGGTCGCCTGCCATTCCGCACGTACACGCCATGCGCCGAGATTGACACCGGTATCACCATAGCTGATAACATCCGTTTTGCTGCTTTTATCGTTATCGCTGCCTGACTGGTAATTACTGTGGGTGATGGTGGCATTATAGTCGAATATTATTCCGGCGATGCCGTCGTCCCAGCGTTCAGGCGGGTCCCATGACGGATCACTGTATGCCATGTAGGCCTGGGGTATCTGAATGCTGAGTTTATTATCCGCAATATCACCAACAGTCTGCATCTCTGGTACGGTGCGGATATCAAGACACTGCAGTGTATCCTGCTCTGTCCAGCTGACTTTATCCTGCCATTCATTTTTCATGGCAAGCTGTTTAAATAATTCAGGTGTAATACAAGGGACTGTTATTTCCGGATCATAACCGGGAGTATAAAAAAGAATATTTTCATCACCGGTAATAACATGGTTGTTCAGCTTTATGGCCAGAGGATAAGTGCCCGGCATAACATAATTAGCCCGGCTGAATTTAGAAAAATCAATTTCCTGACTGTCTGCATCCAGGAATGATGTATTAAAATTAACGGCCTCTTCAGCAAATGCGTTATTTATCTGAATAGCTGCAATCACAGAAGCTGTTATTATTTTTATTGTTGTTCTGAGCTTCATGAAATATGCCTGCCACCGCTGACTTTATTATGCAGTGGCGGGCGCAGTCCTTGCAGACCACTGCATATACAAAAAATTATTCAGTAACGATCCTGTTATTGATAAAAAATCTGGAAGTTAACCGGGGTATCGAAATGACCGGTAGTTGCCTGCTCACCGGCAACTACGGACTGGTTACCTTTTACATATGCTGCAAAGTTCAGCGGGGTGATCTGATCTTTGCCGCCGTTCAGGGCGTATTTCTCAGCAGGGAAACGTGAACCCAGCTCGATAGCTTTACCGCCGCTGTCGGTCAGTGCGATACCGGCATTCTGGATTGAACCCAGGCCAACATATTTTGACGTTGCAGTACCGTCTTTCAGTTCAACTGTTGGTGCGGTGAATTGGATCTGTGCCGTTTTATAAGTGCTGGTATCACAGTTTTTCAGTTCGATATTAAATGTTTTGCTATCTGTACGATAAGTACCGGTAGTCAGTTCATTGCGGCTTATTTCACCGAAATCAACCGTCTGATCCAGGAATTTACTGTCGATAGAGCAAGGAACGTTATTAATAAAGCCTTTAAAATGTACAGTACCGAGGCCGCTTTTTACTTCTGGTGGCTGCACAGGATCTTCTGCCATAGCAGTACCTGCAGCAAATATAGATCCCAGAACAACTGAGAGTAATACTTTCTGAAGTTTCATGTTATTTCCTTTATCAGGGATATTTGTCAATATATAAGAATAATTTGTTTTGTTTTAATTATTAAAATAAAAAATCCCGCGAGGCTCAGGCCGGGATTAATTGATAATAATTATAAGCAATATTCGTTGAGTGCCGGAGTATTATCATAATTGTTTATTGGAGTGTCAATTATACGGTGCAGGGGGCTGTTTTTTTATATCGCGATAACATTTAAATTTAAATGTCACTGCGCAGACGGGAAGTGAGATTATATATTGAAGATGAACAAAATTCTTTCATGTAATCGACTAAAAAACAGCGGTTTGTTTGGCATCAAAAACGCATTACCTTTTATGTATATTTGATTAAGTTATATTTACAGTGATAAAGTTCATTTAGTTGGCATGTTGACCTACGTTTAACTACGGCTGGTAATCTTAATATGCTCATATTCGGATATAGTCACTATTTACAAAACGTGTTTGATTTTAATCAAATACAAAAGTGATTAGTTTTAGTGGTTAGTTTTATATTAATAATTAATAACAGGTGGTAGTTGGTTGTTATCAGAAACAGATAATCCAGTTTTATTTACTATTTTTGAGTTTTGTGATGCTGATCATATGTCATACTCACCCTGAGACGACTGTTTTTTCTGTCTCTGGTCATATTGCAGTATACATCACAGTTAAGTAAATTTTACTTATGCGCTATTGGCATTGATATACCGGAATACTCTCATAGTGATGTATTTTTTAAGTAATTATGTGTGAGCGAGAGCAAAATATTTTTGAGACAGAATGACACAGATTCCGTTCAAAAAAATAAAATTACAATGCAGCAACAATTTAGTAATGAAAATCCGCTAATCTGATACCGGTCTGCCGCTTTTTCATGAATTTCCTTCTGTTGCCGGAAAGGCAGCCACCCGGGGTGTGTCAGTGGTGAAACCCATTCTGTATAGCACTGTTTCCCGGATTTCAGCTCAGAGAACCAGAAAAATAGTCAATATTGTGACCTCTGTCGATATTGATGAAATAGTGTGATCTATATCTGATTTATTCATGTTCTCTGCCACAACGGCCATTTTTTCCCGGCAGTCAATTATTTTGTCATAACGGTTATAGGAAGACAGAATAAGATGTTCACAGCCGGTATGATTGAATAAATTCAGTATTAAAACAGGGTTTTCATTATTATATAAAATCATTCTCATTAAAATAATCATGGCGAAGAATTAAAAAAACAAGGTCTGGTTCACATTATTGGTTTATTTGATAATCACTATTTTTATTTTAATAAAAACCAAGCGTACTTATCGAATAATATTTTTTACAAAATTATATCATTTTGTATCTTATTGAAAATAATGATATTTTATATTAATTGGTAACCCGAAATAAGTGTCGGAGACAGGGTTAATTAATAAATATTAATTTATCAATTTATATCATGCCTAAAAGGCATGGCTGAGGAATTTTCGGAATATTGTCAGGAAAACAGTCCCGCGGGTAGTATGAATATGGAAAGGGTACGTTTTTATATAAATACACATGAGTAATTCTCAATAACAATTCCTATAAAGGTAACACTATGGATATATTAAAAGATAGTAAGTTGCTTTTGGTCAGCTTATTTATCATTCTTCTTGCGGAAGCGATAGGGCAAATTAAAATCAGTCTGGTGATGGTTTTTCCGATGCTCTACTCCATGCTGATGGGTGGTATTATCAGCTTTCCGAAATTTAAAATCCTCAACGAAAAGAACATGGCGCATGCGACCTCTATCATGAGTGTGGCACTGGTGATCCTGATCGCCAAGCTGAGTACTTCCGTCGGGGCATCCTGGGAAAAAATCATTCAGGCCGGTGGTGCGCTGGTTCTGCAGGAAGTGGGCCATTTTATCGGTACCATCCTGCTGGGTCTGCCGCTGGCTATCATGTTAGGTATGGGCCGTGAAGCAGTTGGTGCCACCTACTCTGTCGGCCGTGAGCCGAACATCGCTATTATCGAAGCCAAATACGGCTTAAGTTCACCGGAAGGCCGTGGTGTGATGGCAATGTACATCTGCGGTACGCTGTACGGTGCTGTCTGGATGGGTATCCTCGCGAGTGTGATCGCCGGTCTGGATATTCTCAGTCCGCTCGCCCTGGCGATGGGGGCAGGGGTCGGCAGCGGATCTATGCTGGCGGCAGCGGTTGCACCTCTGCTGGAGCTCTACCCTGATCAGGCGGCGGATATCCAGGCGTTCTCGTCTTCCGCGAACCTGATGTCTTCCGTGTTAGGTCTGTACATCTATATCTTCTTCTCCTTACCGTTTGCGTCTTACCTGTACAACAAATTTAAAGGAAAACGCGCAACGGCGACTGCGGATACTAATAAGGATAATTAATCATGAAAAAGATGACAGAAATAGCCGTAATCCTGGTTCTGGTGGTGTTCTTTACCGCACTTGGTGATGCCGTCGGCGGGTCAATGTACGGCCGCGGTGAATTCGGGCAGGTGTTCAGCGATACGCTGCTGGCCATGGCACTGCTGGGCGGAATGTCTTTCGCGGCATACCTGATTGCGATGATCCCGCCGTTAGGCAAACTGCCGGTAATCTTCTGGGTTTCCCTGATTGCTGCCGGTCTGTGTTCACCGCTGTTCCCGTATGACAAAGAAATGATTGCTATGACCGGTAAAGTCTCTATCGCGGTTATCAGTACCACCGTACTGGCTTTCGCGGGTCTTTCACTGGGTAAAGATATCGATAAATTCAAAGCGATTTCATGGCGCATTATCCCGGTCTCACTGGCCGTGTTCTCAGGGACATTCTTATTTGCCGCACTTATCGGCCAACTGACGCTCTCATGGAGTGGCGTTATCTGATCAGAGGGGAATATTCAGCATGACAATGACCAAAGAGCAACTGAAAGCCAAAGTCTGCGAAGCGATTGCCGCCCGCAAAGGTGACATTAAAAAACTGGCAGAGAATATCTGGGCAGAGCCTGAGCTGGGTTATAAAGAAACCCGCACAGCGAAGAAAGTCGAAGCAGCCTTTGATGCACTGGGCGTCAGCTACCGTAATCAGCTGGCTCTCACCGGTATCAAGGCCCGCCTGAAAGGCGGAAAAGGCAGTAAACGCAGTATCGCGGTGATCGGTGAGCTGGATGCCATTATCTGTGCTGAACACCCTGACGCGGATGACCAGACCGGCGCGGCTCACTGCTGCGGTCACAATGCGCAGATCGCCAATATGATGGCGGTCACTATGGGGCTGATTGATTCCGGGGCAATGGACTATCTGGCGGGGGACGTCGTGCCCTTCGCCGTTCCGGCTGAGGAATATGTGGAACTGGCCTATCGTAACAAGCTGATCGAACAGGGTAAAATCAGTTATATCGGCGGTAAGCCGGAGCTGATTTCCCTCGGTGAGTTTGATGATGTCGATATGGCACTGCAAATCCACCTGACCAGCGTTAAACCTGAGCGTGATAACGGGTTTATTGAAATCTCCACCACCACCAACGGCTTTATCGGCAAGCTGATTAATTATAAAGGCAAACCGGCACATGCTGCGGCGGCACCGCATATGGGGGTTAACGCCCTGAACGCGGCAATGATGGGGATCATGGGTGTGAATGCTATCCGTGAAACCTTTCAGGAGAAAGATTATATCCGTTTCCACCCGATCATCACCCAGGGCGGTGATCTGGTCAACGTGACCCCGAGTGATGTGCGCATGGAAAGTTATGTCCGTGCCTCAAACGTACCGGCCATGATTGATGCCAACGAGCGCATTACCCGTGCACTGATGGCGGGCGCCATGTCTGTCGGTGCCGAAGTGGAAGTGAAAGATTTACCGGGCTATCTGCCGCTGTATAACAACGCGGTGCTGAATGATCTGTTACAGCAGAATGCGGAAGGTCTGATTGGTGATGAAAATGTCTGGGTTGCCGAGCATATGACCGGCAGCACTGATACCGGGGATCTGTCCCACATCATGCCGGTCAGTCATCCGTGGATTGGTTCAGTACGCGGCGGGCTGCACGGCAAAGATTATGTCGTTTTTGATGACGATATGGCCTATATCCGCCCGGCTCAGATGATGGCAATGACGATTATTGATTTGCTGTTTGATGATGCAGCCGGTGCAGAAGATTTGCTGGCACAGTATAAGCCGCTGATGAGTAAAGAAGAGTACCTCTCGTTTATCAGTTCTTTTAAGAACTGATCATCCCCCTGAAGGCCCGGAAACGGGCCTTTTTTTATCTCTTTCGCTTTCAGAATGACGGCAAAGATCTTTCCTGTTGCTGATGATAAAATAACCGCTGCATAACGTGATGCAGAGATTATTCAGGGACAGAATGACAACTTTATCATTTCCGTTATTAATCTGTCAGTCACAGCGCCGCAGGGATGATTACCGTCCGGATGATATGCGCTGCGGTGATTTTGACTTACTTCAGCTCCGTGATCTGTTGCGGCTGCATGATGTCTCCTCACAGGTCGACCCCTGGACCATGCAGAAAGCGGAAGCAGCGTCAGGCAGTCATCCTCAGCTGATGGGGCGAGATTACACGCCGCAGGTTTTTAACCTCGGGGCGAAAGCAGTAAGCCGGATATTGTTTGATGAAATGCGGCAGCTATCCTCACAGTTTTCCTGGGCCGGTGGTTATCCGGGCGTGCTGAAAAAGCTGATTACACATATGCAGAATGCGGATGGCCGGCCGTATCGTGACCGCGCACTGGATTATGCATTCCGGGATAATATCCTGGATCAGGATGCGCTCAATCCGTTACAGGGGGCGGTGAAAAAAATCATTACTGCACAGATTGACTGGCAGGCGGGGAAACTCCGTGAAGATGCTGATTTGGCGGACAGTCTCCGGGAAGGGCTGAATAAAACGCTGTTTCCGGCTTATAACCGCTGGCAGGATCTGAAAAAGCGCACGCCGGTGACATTCAATGATACCTGGGCGACAGAAGTCACCCTTGATTTCCTTCACATTAAAAATAATCACTTCACCGCACAACTGAGTTATCAGCTTCAGGGGCATTTTGGTCTGAGTACCGCGGACATGAAACGCTTCCGTGACAGCTCCCGTTTTTTCCGGATCTGGTATGTGCTGCAGCGCTATAAGAAATTCGCGTTTAAACCATTTGTTATCAATATCAAAGCCACCACGGAAATCAAAGGAAAAGCGCCGGGCAGCGGGACAGAAAATAAAGAAAACTAAAAAAGACCCGCAGAGGGTCTTTTTAGCGGATATCACCACTGTTATTTCAGCGGCATAATATATTCGATAGCACCGGATTTATTTGCCACCCAGTCATACAGACGCTGACCACGGGTATTGTCTTTGTGGGTGTGCCAGTAGAGGCGGCCGCACGGACGGGCCAGCGCCTGCTGCTGCACAAACTCAATCAGCTGTTTTCCGATATGCTGGCCGCGCAGCGACGGATCCACGTACAGATCTTCCAGGTAACAGAACTCTTTTTCTGCCCAGGTTGAACGATGATAAAGATAATGCACAAACCCGGCGACTTTACCGTCCAGCCGTGCCACGGCGCAAAATACCGGTTCTTTTTCATCAAAGAAACGTGACCAGCTGGTCAGGGTGACGTCTTCCGGAAAGCTGACCTTATAAAATTCCTGATAAGCCAGCCAGTGCGGCAGCCAGCCCGCATAATCATTCTGTGTGGCAGGCGCCACTGTCACCAGATCCAAAGCGGATGATGTCATTGTATTATTCATGGTGTTTCCCTCATTATTCTGCATTCTGCTGTTGTGAAGAAAACGCGCGTTTTCCGTGATGTGAAGAGTACGTGTTATTTTGGTTCTTTATAAGATACACTTTTTGTATTTTTAACAGATCCACTTTTCAGGCAGATCACAATGCGAAAATCCGGCGCGGCAGCCTTCCCCGAATTACTGACCGGTAACGGGATCATCAAAGATCAGGTGTATCACGCTCTGCGTGAGGCGATCCTCAGCGGCCGCCTGCATGCGGGCAGCAAAGTGCCGTCCGGGCGCGCACTGGCGGAGATGATGGGGATCTCCCGTAACTCGGTGATTGCCGGGTTTGAGCGGTTGCAGGATGAGGGGTATCTCATTACCCGGCGCGGTGCGGGCACATTTGTGGCGGATAATCTGCCGGATCACGCTATCAGCGGGCCGGTATCTTCCCCGGCGGATACGGCCGGAGAGCAGGTAACCGCGAATATCAGCCCGCTGACAGAAGAACTGCGGTCACAGCGTATTGTATCCGGTGCGCCGTCTGATGCGCTGTTTATGGTCGGCACCGGATGTGTGGATCTGTTTCCGCATGATGTCTGGGGACGGCTGCTCGGCCGTGTCTGGCGTCAGTCCCGTTATGCGCTGCACGCGCACAGTGAGCCGCACGGCTATCCGCCGCTGCGCCGGGCAATCTGTCATTATGTCCGGGCCACCCGGGGATTGCAGTGCGATGAAGATCAGATCCTGATTGTGAACGGCACCCAGCAGGCGATTAATCTGACAGTACAGACACTGTTACAGCCCGGGGATGAAGTCTGGCTCGATGACCCCGGTTATGACGGCGCGCGCGGCGCATTTTTATCACAGCGGCTGAGCGTACGCCCGGTCCGGACGGATGAAGAGGGTATGGATGTGTATGACGGCCTGCGCCGCTGGCCGGATGCAAAACTGGTTTTTACTGCACCGTCGCATCAGTTTCCGTCGGGCGGCACACTCAGTCTGGCCCGGCGCTCGGCGCTGCTGTCGTGGGCGGCAAAGCACCATGTCTGGGTCCTGGAGGATGATTATAACGGCGAATTCCGTTATGCCGATCGCCCGCTTCAGGCATTGCAGGGGCTGGACAGGCATCAGCGGGTCATTTATGCGGGCACCTTCTCCAAAATGCTCTATCCCGCTTTCCGGCTGGGATTTCTGGTGGTGCCGAAAGCTCTGATCCCGGCGTTTGAGGTGACAAAATACTATGCGGATACCGGCTGCGGTTATCTGGAACAGGCCACGCTGGCCCGGTTTATTAATGAAGGACATTATGCACGCCATGTCCGCCGGGTGCGCAAAGCCTGTTATGAACGGCGGCAGGCTGTGACGGATGCGATCAATTACTATCTTCCCGCTCTGCTGGATATTGTGCCGAGTGATTCGGGTATTCACCTGTTGTGCCGGATGAAAAACGGTATTCCGGCACAAACGGTGATTCAGGCCGGGCGTCAGTGCGCTATGGGGATGCAGCCGTTATCGCGTTACTGCCGCCCGGATGCACAGCAGGAGGGGGTTCTGTTCGGATTTGCCGCTTATCCGGCAGAGAAACTCACTGACGGCATCCGCCGCCTGGCTGAAATGCTGCGGGCACAGGGCGTGGTGACAGTTTAGAACAGATTCAGCATCATCATCACGGCGCTGAACAGGATCAGAATCAGAGTGGCGTACTGAAAAGCACGATCCGGCATGCGGGTAAGCAGTATTTTGGTCAGCGGCATGCTGAGCAGTGATCCGGCAAACAGCCACAACGCCAGGCGGACATCGGTATGCCCGTCCTGCATATAAGCAATAGCAGAAGAGGCGGAGAGCAGGGTGGTAACAAAAATCGAGGTGCCGATCGCCTGACGGATATCCATCTTCGCATAGCGCAGCAGCATCGGCAGAACCACAATGCCGCCGCCGACACCGGTTGCCCCCAGCACCACACCGGCGGTGATCCCCGGCAGCAGCAACTCCCGCACTGACATGGGTGTTTCAGCCGTATCCGCCGGTAACGGCGGCGGGAAAAACATCCGCTGAATAAACAGCCACAATGAAAACAGAATGGCGGCCACCACCAGCAGATTAATACTTTTTTCTGTCAGAGCCTGCCAGGCCGGCACCGAGGCAAGCCATGTCACCAGCAGGCTGGCACCGAAAGTGGCGGGCAGCATAATTCCCAGCACAATCATGGCACGCCGGAGCGGAATATTACCGAGCTTATAGTGCAGCCAGGAAGAGGTGATTTTCATCAGCCCGGAGAGAAGATTGGCGGTGGCGACAGCCATCAGGGCATTCATTCCGTAGAGATACGTGAGGATTGGCAGCACTATCACCCCGCCGCCGACACCGGTGGTGCTGATAATCAGCCCGGTTACGGCACCCGTGATCAGTGTGGTGATAATCGCCATTGTTTTTTTCCCTGAGCCGGAACAAACAGGGGAGTTATCATACCGTATGGCGGGCGGATTAATACACTTAAGGATAATTCCGGTCAGGATTTTTCATTTTTTGCGCTATGATCCCCGTGTATTTCCGGTGATTAACTAAAGGATGAGTCATGAAAAGGGGTGTTTTTTTATCTGTAATAATTGCATTGCTGGCCGGATGTAAGGAAACCCCGCCGGCGTCACCGGACGGTTATTATGTGATTGATGCTATTACTGTCACTTATGATAACCCTAAGGATAATGCACCAGAAAACAGTGATCCGGATAAAAATGTCAAAGCCGCTATCCGCGGTACCATGGTCAGCCTGAAAGACACGACATTCTTTTATTTTGAGCCGGACCGCGTCATTGTGGATAACAGCGGCAACCGTTTTGACAGTGAAATCCGCGGTAATACCTTTGATCTGAACGATATACAGACGACCTGGACATCGCCCGATAACGGACAAACCGTTTATCTGACCACAGAAAAAGAAGGGGCGTGCGGATTTTTTAACTGCGAAATGAAAATGACGCTTTCCCGTGCCGATCACACATCAGAAAAACTGGCAGGTATGAAAGCGGTATCTGACGCCAGAGCATCTTCTTATGAAGCGTATCTGGAGACACAGCGCCAATATTACAAACAACACGGTTTTCAGCCGGTTTCCGGTGACCCCGTCAGAATGACAAAAAATATCTCAGTGACCCTGCCGGAAACGATGGTCGTTAATCTGAAAAAGCAGGAAGACGGCGACTATGTCCGGGATATCGGCGGCATTCATATTGAAAGTGATGATGATAATACGGAGATTTACCGCTTCCGCGATCCGCTCAGTGACGCGGAAGGACGCATCCTCCTGGTAAAAATGCCGAAATACCGCTGGCGGTTTGATGAATGGCTGAATCAGCAGAAAGGTATTGTCTATCAGGAAGAAAACGGGGCGATTTATTACAACCGGTGGGGTAAACCGGAATGTACCTATTTCCGTTATGATCACAATGAACGGCGCTATGTGATTATTGTTGCGGAAACGGCCGAGCAGACGATGATGCGACGAATGTACAGTATTGCGCGATCTGCCGGCAAAAATCCGCCATCGGAAGTGAAAAGCAGTCAGTAAATAAAAAAATGCCCGGCACAGCCGGGCATTTTCATAATGAGAAATTATGATTCTTTGGTGCTGATATAGATGTTTTTCACTTCGGTATACGCATCCAGCATCATTTTATGGGTTTCCCGTCCCAGCCCGGAGTTTTTATACCCCCCGAACGGGGCATGCGCAGGCAGCTCATGGTAGGTATTGACCCACATCCGGCCGGTTCTGACCGCTTTCGCCACACGCAGTGCACGGTTGATATCCTGTGTCCAGACCGCACCACCCAGCCCGTATTCGGAATCATTTGCCATCGCGACAACTTCATCCTCATCACTGAACGGGATCACCACCAGGACCGGCCCGAAAATTTCTTCGCGGGCAACCCGCATCTGGTTGGTGACATTGGTGATGATGGTCGGCTTCATAAAGAATCCGGCATCCAGTCCGTCACTGGTCAGACGCTCACCGCCGGTCAGGATGGTGGCACCCTCTTTTTTCGCCAGTTCCACATAGCTGAGGATGGTATCGAGCTGTCCCTGACTGACCTGGCTTCCCATCTGCGTATCTTTCGCCATCGGATCACCGACTTTGACAGATTCAAAACGGGCTTTCAGTTTCTTCAGGAATTCATCATGGATATCTTTATGCAGGAACAGGCGTGAACCGGATTCACAAGCCTGACCCTGGTTCATCAGAATCGCGATCGCTGCATATTTGACCGCTTTTTCCATATTGGCATCCGGGAACACGATATTGGCGGATTTACCGCCCAGTTCCAGTGTTGCCGGGATCAGTTTTTTTGCCGCCGCTTCGGCAACGGTATAACCGACGCTGGTGGAGCCGGTGAACGCCACTTTATCCACATCCGGATGGTCAAGAATCGCCTGGCCGACCACGGAACCGCGACCGGTAACAATATTAATGACACCGGCAGGCAGCACATCATTCATGATACGGCCCAGTTCCAGCAGGGTCAGCGGCGTCAGGCTGGCCGGGTTGATCACCACGGTATCGCCGGCTGCAATGACCGGAGCCAGTTTCCAGGCGGCCATCAGCAGCGGGAAGTTCCACGGAATAATCTGGCCGACAACGCCGATAGGCTCGCGGATCACCAGACTCAGGGTGTTTTCATCCAGCACATCGGCCTGGTCGGAATGGGCGCGGATAGCCCCTGCAAAATAGCGGAAATGGTCGATGGCAGCCGGTAAATCGATAGAAATGGCTTCATTGTAAGGCTTGCCGTTATCGAGGGATTCCAGTGTGGCGAAGCGCTCTTTTTCCGCTTCCAGGCGATCGGCAATTTTCAGTAACAGTTGCTGACGTTCAGCGGGGGAGGTGTGGCGCCAGGTTTCAAAGGTTTTTTTGGCGGCGGCCACTGCGGTATTCACATCCTGCGCTGTACCGGCCGGGTAATCCGCTAATAATTCACCGGTGGCAGGGTTAAATGTCTGGCTTTTGGCGTGATCGCTGCTTTCGGTCCACTGACCGTTAATCAGCATTTTGTAGGATGGCTGAGGACGCAGTGCCTGTTCTATATCTTTCAACTTAATCATTATCTTCTCCGTTCTGTCCGGGTGACTGATGAGTGCCGGGACGGCCTCATCGGTACAACAAGGCATAAATACCCTGAAGCGTAGCTGACAAGTATTTATTAACGTCCTTAAACATTACCATATCAACCTGTTAACGTGGCAATGAATTTGGCTATAACTGCAAAAGGCAGCATTAATTACCAAATTTATTTTTTTCCATGTTAAATGAAGTTATAGTATACAGTAATCATATTTGATTACATTTGATGCGGGCGATAAACTGAAAAGAAAACATTGGGATGAAGGATGGAGGCAACCATATAATTATTGTGCATGTCTTTCAGAAAAAAACGCAGAAAACACCAAAGCAGGTGTCAGAGTTAGCAAATGAGAGAATGAAGGAAGTGATAAGGAGGCTGAAATGAATCGTAATGATGACTATGATTTAGTCCCTTTCGAAGAGCTGAAGAATAAATTACTTAAAGATCCTGAAGTCACTGATGCACTGGATGAAATTCAGGCACGAAAAGTATTGCTGGATACATTAAAAGCCGCAAGAAAAGCCCGGAAAATTACCCAGGCTGAAGTGGCTGAAAAAATGGCGACGCAAAAACAGAATATTTCCCGCCTGGAAAAAGGGGATTATGATCCGCAACTGGGAACATTGATTCGTTATGCAGATGCCATTGGCGGCCGGTTGTATTTTGATTTTCTTCCCGTGATTTCAGAGCCTGCCTGATAATACCGGCGTTATTCTGCTGTTATGCCGCCAGCAAAAGACGTCCGGCAAACAGCAGCAGAACGGCACCGATTACATTATCGAACAACCGGCTGTGTGCGAGGAAACGTTCGCGGATACGCTGGTGTGAAAACAGCACGGAGACGGCCATAAACCAGGCCGCATTCACACCGCACATCCACACGCCGTAGAATAATTTTACAGATACCGGGGTGGATGGGCTGACCAGTGTTGTGAATATCGCCAGGAAAAAGAGCATGGCTTTCGGGTTAGTGGCGTTGGTCAGAAATCCCATCCAAAATGCCTTTCCGGCTGTTTGTGCCGGGCCGGGGTTATCCGGTGTGATCGCAGTTGTCACCCCTTTGCTGCGCAGAAACTGAATGCCCAGCCAGATAAGATAGGCCGCACCAATATATTTTGCCGTATCCATCAGCCATGGTGTGGCCTGCATCAGCGCTGTCACGCCAATCAGTGTGTACACCACATGAACAGAAATCCCGGCACCGATACCGAGTGCTGTCATCAGCCCGGCTTTGCGCCCGTGATAAATGCTCTGGCGCAGGGTCACGGCAAAGTCAGGTCCGGGAGAAACAACAATGAAAAAATGGACGAGCGCAAGCGCCAGAAATTCACTCTGGTTAAACAGGTTCATCATAACCTCATCAGGTCAGCAGGGGCGGCGGGTATACCGCCGCAGAGAGACAGACTCCGTCAGATGACGTCGTACTGAACGGACAGAATGCCCTTTTTGGTTTTCAGGGATTTCAGCACCAGTGTGCCGATTTCACCGAGTGACTGCACATGCGTGCCGCCGCAGGGATAAGGTTCAAAACCCGCAAACCGGATCTGAAACATGCCATCGTCATCCTGATAGTGATAACAGGGATGATCGGCATCGATCAGCGCCTGACAGTAACGGCGGACATCTTCCGGCTCAATAATCACCGGTGAGCCCGCAGGGATATACTGTATCCGCCCTTCATCCGGCCAGTGATGTCCTTTGGTCGGTTTCCAGCCGAACGTTTCCATGACATGAGAGAGCAGGTGCCCGCCGGTATGCAGCCGTGAGTGCAGCTGACGTTTTTCCGCATCAACCTGCATCAGCACGTCGCCGGGGGCAACCGGGATATCGGTGTAGTGAATGATACCTTCCGGCATAAATGCCGTGTGAATAACGGTGGCGTCACCGAGTGTGCCGGTATCTCCGGGCTGGCCGCCGCCCTGCGGGTGAAACAGGGTTTTATCCAGGATAACCGCATAGCGTCCGTCTTCTGCCGGACGACATTCCAGGACAGTGGCGGTGCCCTGTAAGGCGCGGCTGGTCAGGTAGCATTTTTCTGTCATGGTGATGTGTGCCTCATTATTATTGTGCCGGGTTGTCTGTCATTGTATTGCAGGCACTGTCATATGATAATACGGCAAAAATGCAAAGGATTTATTCCCTGTGATCACAAATGAAACCCTCGCATTACTCGAAGAAATGGCGGTATTTGCCAAGGTGGTGGAAACCGGCAGTTTCTCGGAGGCAGCCCGGCAACTGGGTGCGACTCCTTCCGCGATCAGCCGTGCGGTTTCCCGGCTGGAGCGCGCGCTGAATACCCGTTTATTGCAGCGTACGACCCGCAAACTGCGGCTGAATGAGAGCGGCAAGGCGGTATATCAGCATTGTCAGGCGCTGGTGAACTCCGCGGGCGCCGTGATGAGTGCCAGCGGGCAGTTCAGCGAAACACCTTCCGGGCTGGTGCGGCTGGGGGCACCGAAAGCACTGGGGTATTTTATGGTGCATCCTCTTATCAATGAATTTCTCGCAATGCATTCCGGTGTGAATGTAATGCTGCGCCTGGAAGATCGCTATATGGATCTGATCGATGAGGAGATCGATCTCGCTATCCGTATTACCAATGAACCGCCGCCCGGGCTTATCGGCAAACGTCTGTTTACGGTCAGTCATATTTTATGTGCCACACCGCAGTATCTGGCAGAGCACGGTACGCCGTCCCATCCGCAGGAACTGAAAGAGCACAGCTGTTTGTTCCTCAGTGAGGAAGCCGCGGATACCCGCTGGCGTTTTCAGCAGGGAAATAAAGTGGTGTCTGTGAATGTGCACGGACGTTATTCATCAAACCACAGCGGCGTGCGGCTCGGCGGGGTGAAATCGCATCTCGGGATCGGCGGACTGCCGGTGTTTACGGCGCGTAAATCGCTGGAAAGCGGGGAGATTGTGCAGGTTCTGCCTGACTGGACCTTTAAAACCCGTTACAGCGGGGATGCCTGGCTGCTGTATCCGCCGTCGCGTTATCAGCCGCCGCATATGATGGTGTTTATTGATTATCTGGTGAAAAAACTGCGGACATAAAAAAAGCGCCTTCAAAGGCGCTTTTTTTTGTATCTGTCTGATAAATCAGAATGCTTTGCTGTATTTTGCAATGATAGCAGCAGCACGGCTCAGATTAGAGAAGAAAGT
>NZ_JAVBIN010000011.1:0-186592 GCF_032989665.1 Morganella sp. BCCO 40_0007
TGGTGGAGCTAAGGGGGATCGAACCCCTGACCTCTTGCATGCCATGCAAGCGCTCTCCCAGCTGAGCTATAGCCCCGGAAAACCGGGTGCCGCGATATTATCAGTCACCAAAGATTTGGTGGAGCTAAGGGGGATCGAACCCCTGACCTCTTGCATGCCATGCAAGCGCTCTCCCAGCTGAGCTATAGCCCCGATAAAATCGACCGGACGCGCAGCATAATAGGCAAGCTTCCCTGTGCTGTCAACGGCTTAATATGAAATTAGTGTGCGACCGATGAAAAAATACCCGGCTCAGGCCGGGTATTGAGCAGCAGATAATGCTTACTGAGCTTCACGCTCAGCAATAAAGGCCAGCGCCATATCGATGCGCGCCAGAGAGCGGGACTGACCAATCGCATGTACGGTCACATCCAGGCCCGGAGACTGACCGGCACCGGTCACAGCAACACGTAACGGCATGCCGACTTTACCCATACCGATTTCCAGTTCATCAGCCGTTGCCTGAATGGCTTCATGTACGGCTTCCGGTGTCCAGGTGGTCAGTGCGGCCAGTTTGGCTTTAACCACTTCCAGCGGCTGACGGGCAACCGGACGCAGATGTTTTTTCGCGGCATCGGCATCGAAGCTGTCAAAATCTTCATAGAAGTAGCGGCAGGTTTCCGCCATTTCTTTCAGTGTTTTGCAGCGTTCGCCCAGCAGGCGGACCAGGTCGGCCAGTTCCGGGCCGTTACGGGTATCGATCCCGGCATTTTCAATATGCCATTGCAGGTAAACGGCCACTTCTTCCGCCGGCATACTGTTAATGTAGTGGTGGTTGAGCCACTGTAATTTCTCAGTATTGAATGCACTGGCGGATTTGCTGACGGCTTCCAGGGTGAACAGCCCAGTCATTTCTTCAATACTGAAGATTTCCTGATCACCGTGAGACCAGCCCAGACGCACCAGGTAGTTCAGCAGAGCCTGCGGCAGATAGCCGTCATCACGGTACTGCATTACACCTACCGCACCATGACGTTTGGATAATTTTTTACCGTCGTCGCCGTTGATCATGGAGACGTGGGCATATTCCGGCACCGGTGCGCCGAGCGCTTTCAGGATATTGATCTGGCGCGGCGTGTTGTTGATATGGTCTTCACCACGGATAACGTGGGTAATTTCCATATCCCAGTCATCAACAACCACACAGAAGTTATAGGTCGGGGAGCCATCAGTACGGCGAATGATTAAGTCATCCAGTTCCTGGTTGCTGAATTCAATCGGTCCGCGGATTTTGTCATCAAAAATAACAGACCCTTCCTGCGGGTTACGGAAACGCACCACATGCGGTTCGTCCGCAGTATGGTTATGAGCGTGATCGCGGCAGCAGCCGTCATAACGCGGCTTCTCATTATTTGCCATCTGTTTTTCACGCAGGGCTTCCAGGCGCTCTTTGGAACAGTAGCAGCGGTAAGCGGTTCCGTTTTCAATCATGGTGTCGATTACCTGATTGTAGCGATCAAAACGTTTGGTCTGGTAATACGGGCCTTCATCCCAGCCGAGATTTAACCAGTTCATCCCGTCCATAATGGCGTCGATAGCTTCCTGAGTTGAGCGTTCAAGATCAGTATCTTCTATACGCAGGACGAATTCACCGTGATTGTGACGGCTGTACAGCCAGGAGTACAGAGCGGTACGTGCACCGCCCACATGCAGGTAGCCGGTAGGGCTGGGTGCGAAACGGGTTTTTACTTTACTCATTGGAATGCCTTTCATAACGTCTGCGCCAGACGTAGTGGATGATGAAATACGATGCGGGATATTTTAGCACTGAGACATAATTCCTCAATGAAAAGGGGGAAAGAAGGCCGAAAAAGTCATTTTTCTCGTGTTAAAAGGAAAAAAGCATGACAAAACAGGGTGTTTTTGCAGCGATTAACCCGACGGAGATCACGATTTATCCGATTTCTGCTTACATACTGCACGCGGATGGCGATAATCAGAACAGGGTGACTAAAATTACAACGAACGATCATTTTCTTTCGAAAAAGCGTTGACTCAAACGCGGAGATCCCTATAATGCACCTCCATCACGACGGGCGATTAGCTCAGTTGGTAGAGCATCTCCCTTACAAGGAGGGGGTCACTGGTTCGAGCCCGGTATCGCCCACCATTCTTATTAAGAATGAACGTTGTGATAGTGAAGTAAAGAAGTAAATGTTATGAATGGGCGATTAGCTCAGTTGGTAGAGCATCTCCCTTACAAGGAGGGGGTCACTGGTTCGAGCCCGGTATCGCCCACCATTCATAATAATGATGTAAGTTGCAGTCATCCTGAAGTGGGCGATTAGCTCAGTTGGTAGAGCATCTCCCTTACAAGGAGGGGGTCACTGGTTCGAGCCCGGTATCGCCCACCACTTCACATGATTCTCCCGCATCACTCAGGTATGGGTCGTTAGCTCAGTTGGTAGAGCAGTTGACTTTTAATCAATTGGTCACAGGTTCGAATCCTGTACGACCCACCATTCCTGAAAAGCAAATCCCAAAGATGGGTCGTTAGCTCAGTTGGTAGAGCAGTTGACTTTTAATCAATTGGTCACAGGTTCGAATCCTGTACGACCCACCATCTTTCTTCTCTCTTTTTCTTCTCTCTCTTTTTCGTCTTATTATCCTCTTTCTGTATTTCTGTCTGTTTCCCGATACTTTCCGTCTGATTCTGTGATCTGCCTCATGCTGTTTCATTAAAGTTTTTAACCGGTCTGCCGTTATTTTCCTGTATCAGTCACGATTTTTTGTGATCTCTCTTTTTATAACCAATACTGACGTCGTTCCGGCAGCCCGGAGCGGCATATCTCTGTTTCTTTCAGCATGGAGCTCTATTCCGATGTCGTGGCCTGTTCCTGAATTTCCGGTTAAACGTGATGCGCCGGGTGCTAAAATTACGCTGTGGCTGGGATTGCTGTTCGCTGTTCTGGCACTGATCTTTTTCCTCGATTTTTATATTTTCAAACTCCCGCTGACAGAAGTGCTGATCTTTATTTACCTGCCTTACATTCTGATCTGGATGTGCCTGTTTACTTATGCCATGCACCGTCATGAGCAGGCGCGGATTGCCTGTCAGAGCTGGAATGCTTCCATTAATTTTAAACGTAATGAATGGGTAAACTGGTGTCAGCGCAAACTGATGGTGACCGGAGTTTCATTACTGATGCCGAAAAATGTTAAACAAGCTTACACATCAGAGCAAAAACGGCGGACAGAAGAGGAAGATAAACAGCCGCTTACCGGTTATGACCATTCTGTTGAAGCTATTTTTACCGCACTGGATAAAGATCTGAATCAGCAGCACGAAGGCTATCAGTCAAAATTAAAAACGGTATATGTGGTTACCCCGAATCAGCTGCAAAATTCAGAAATCGAACGTGCGGTGACAAAAATCTGGGGTTGCACGGCAGAAATCATTCAGAGTCCGGATGATATCGGTCATTTGTTTGATGAGGAAGATAACAGCGCCATGTGGCTGCTCGCCGGACTGAATATCTGGCAGGTTGGTCAAATCCCGGCCTTTCATGAAATGGCAAGTGCCATTCTGCTGACGTCCTGCTACTATTTTGAGCGCAATACATTCCCGTTCAGCGGCAGTCTGTCACGTTTTATGCCGATCAATGAAATGCAGTTGACGTCCGATCTTCCGATGCTGGAAAAAATGAATCTGCTGGATAAAGAGGAAGAAAAATCGTTCTGGCTGATGCGGGAAAGTGAACTGGCTCAGGATGTTATTTATGAGTTCTGCAATAAAGCACAACGCCGTACCTTCCTGAAAAATAATATTTATATTGCGGATAATCAGGTCAGTGCTGACAGAGAAGCCGTCTTTGTGATGGCGATGATGCTGATAAAAGCCATGGAAACCCTCAGTCCGCAATGCCTGCTGATGATGGACAGTGACGGCCTGGGGTATGCGACAGTAGTCGGCTGTGAAGTCCGCTGATGTAATATTCTTCTGATTCAATATTCTGCTGATACAATATTCCGGTGGTGAGCGCACCACCGGAATCACTCAGTTTTTCTGACTTGCGCGGATAGCCGCCGCCAGTTCAGCCAGCTTCCCGTCATCTGCCCGCTCACAGTCGTGGGATGACAAAAATCCCGGATACTGCGTGTAAAACGCGGGTTGTTTATGTTCAATCGGCCGCCATTCCGTCATATCCGCCGTACCGTGCATCGGGCTGAGTTTACTGTGGATATGATCCACACCGTAGCCCTCAAAAAACATCCCGCAGCGTGCGACATCCGGAAATGCCTGTTCCAGAATTTTTGCTACTTTTTTGGTCGCCAGTACCAGTCCGGTCAGGACATCATCTTCCAGATCAAATGCATAGCTCGGATAATGCGCTTTCGGGATCACAACGGTAAACCCGTCGGTATTGGGAAAAATGGACAAAAACGCCAGATAGTTTTCGTCTTCCCAAATCTTATGACAGGGGGATTTCCCCGCTGCGATATCACAAAAAATACAGGCCATTTATCAGATACTCCCGGGCAGTGAACAGGTTGTATCCAACATACAGGATGCAACCCGGAAATACCATTATGCGGACGTTAAATCAGCAACTTAGGGAAAACTTTATTATTTTCAGTAAGTTGCTATAATGGGTGAACGTTCATAACAATGAGGAGTTTATTATGCGAACTAATAGAGCTGCGAGACGTTTGTTAGGAATGCCTTACACGTACAGTAAGGGAAAATCAAAAATTAACATCTTTATTGCAGCTGCCGCGGATGAAAACGCGGAAAAAATCCCGCAGGCGCTGAAGTCAAAAAGCAGAATCTGTGTCATTCAGGACGACAATAAGAAAACCCGGACCTATCATAAAATCGAGACACATTATCCGGGCTATATGGCATGTTAATACCACGGCACATGTGATAACGGCATGATGCAATAAGAAAAGGGGCTGAGGCCTCTTTTTTAATGTCTGAAACGTGCAATAGCTCGCAACCTGAACAAATTATGTTTATGCTGGCAGCACAATAATTAAAACCATTCAGCATGTGATTACGGCAGGGGAAGATGGACTATCTGTATTACGCGGGGCAGGGGCTCGGTATTGTTGCGTTTATTATCGGAACAACCGTTTTTGTCCAGCGCAATGAGCGGCAGCTCAAAATCCGGTTATCAATTTACACCGCTATTATGGCATCTCACTTTTTTCTGCTCGGGGCTTATCCGGCGGGGATCAGTGCCACTCTCAACAGTATCCGCACGTATGTTTCCATCAGCCACCGCCAGCGCCGGATTCTCTGGTTATTTGTTTCACTGACACTGATTCTTGCTGTGCCGAATATCCGTACCTGGCAGGAAGTACTTCCGGTGACGGGCACACTGATGAGCACCTTTGCATTTTTTCTGCTGGGCGGATTGCGTATGCGCTATGTACTCTGGTGTTCAACGGCCTGCTGGGTGGTGTATAACGCCTGGCTGGGAACCGTGGGCGGCACACTGATTGAATCGACATTTCTGGTGATCAACGGCTGGGCGATTTACCGTTTCCGGCGCCTGATAAAACAGGGGATTAATCCGTTCAGCTGAAGAATTACGGCTGCTCATCTGCGGGAAGTGTGTTTTCCGGATTGTCCGGAATACCGGGGCTGTCGTCATTGCCGGAGCCGGTTTCGCGCATCACCTCATTACACATAAAATAGAGGCCGGGACGGCGTTTGGCGATATATTCCAGGCGGAGTTCACATTCATGTTTGCTATAGATATCCTCTGTGACCGGCAGAGCCTCGCAGGCATCATCGCCGCACGTACTCACCAGTAACACAAATCCGATAGTTTCTAACATAAACATCCGCCGGTTTTATTTCAGAGGGGCTATTATGTCGTAAATGGTTGCCTGTCGTCCAGTTTTTATACGGCGAAAGGGTCATCACCGGCATCATTATGCCACCGGTATTCAATGTGTTGTGCGATCTCTTCTGCTGCGGCTTCACCATGGCGATCAGCAATAAATGCCAGCGCCATATCTGTGCCTGCTGATACACCGGAAGAGGTATAAAAACGATCGTCCGTACACCAGCGTGCCTTTTTCACCCAATTTACCTGTGCAGGCAGAGAGGTTACCCATTGCCAGGCGCGTTTATTGGATGTCGCCCGTCTGCCGTCAAGCACACCGGCCGCCGCCAGCAGGGCTGAACCGGTACAGACAGAAAGGCACCATTGTGCATGCTGTGCCGCGGTACGCAACGCTGCGAGCATACCTTCATCACTGACCAGCCGCCGTGTGCCCTGACCTCCCGGCACCAGCATCAGTACGGTTTTCTCCGGCTCAAATACAGTTGTTATTATCTGTGCCCCTTGTGAACTGGTGATCACACCACCGCTGAGGGAACAGTAATTCAGTGTGTAATGCGGGGAACGACCGAAAATCTCAGCGGGGCCGAACACATCCAGGGTTTCAAAATCATCGAACAATACAATATCGAACAATACAATATCGAACAATACAATATCGGCTTGCATCAGTGTGATCTCATTTGCAGAAGGCTGGTTAAGATGTAACGCATCAGCGGAAATTATACAACAGCGGATATTTCCTGCCGGACATTGCTTTTGCGGATGTATTTTGTGGCTGAATCCGGGGTAAAATGTAACCGTTTCATTGAAAAATGTGGCGGTAAACGATAACTTTTACTTGAACAGCATAAATGATAATGATTATTATTGTCAGCACTATTTGTATAATGACAATGAGGAATCAGCATGCGTATCGGGATGAGTGTGGCAGCAGCATTACTGGGCGTGGTATCAACCTCCGCCATGGCACTGGAGTATCCGCTCGGACAGCCTGTTATCAAAAACGGTATGGAAATTCAGGGTGTGTATCTGCAGCCGATTACCATGGCGGTGGAAGGCAAACATGAAATGCATCACCTGGCGGCAGACAAATCAGATATCCATCTGGAAGCGGATATCCATGCCGTTGAGGAAAACCCGAACGGTTTCGCGGAAGGGGACTGGATTCCGTATCTGAAAGTGGATTACAAAGTCACCAAACTGGATGATCCGAAGAAAGCACAGTCCGGCACCTTTATGGCGATGGTTGCCAGCGATGGCCCGCACTACGGTGAAAACCTGAAGCTGGATGGCTACGGCAAATACCGTGTCGAATACCGTATCTCTCCGCCGAGCATGAATGACAGCGTGGCATTCGGTCGTCATATTGATAAAGAAACCGGTGTTGCCCCGTGGTTTGAACCGTTTGATGTCTCCTGGGACTTCGAGTATGCCGGTACCGGCCGCAAAGGCAGTTACTGAGTTTATTATTTAAGGAAAACAGCAGGCCGGGTAACACCGTCCTGCTGTCCGGACACCGGACGTCACTATCCCGCAGAGGTCACTCATGAAATCCTTTGTTATGGCACTGTGTTTATCTGTGCTTTCACTGATATCACTACCCGCCGGTGCGGCGGAAAAATTCACTGTCGAACTGGAAATGAATAACGGCGAACTAACTCCGCCGGTACTTAAGGTGCCTGCGAAAACGCCGATCCGCATCAAAATAGCCAATACCGGAACAGAACCGGTCGAATTTGAAAGCACCCAGCTGCGCAAAGAGAAAGTGCTGGCGCCGGGGGCATCTTCCGTGGTGGTGATTGCGCCGCTTAAACCCGGGAAATATACCTTTTTTGATGATTTTCATCTGTCGCATCCGGCCGGTGAAATCATCGCGGAATAAGTGTCAGTTCACAGGAATTAATTATGGGACAGGTTCTTTTTGTCGTCTGGCGGGAAAGCTTTGAAGCTCTGCTGGTGGTCGGCATCATTTATGCGTGGATAAAACAGCACCCGGATGCAGCCGCAGGACGCCGCTATCTCTGGGGCGGGGTGGCACTGGGTGTCGCGTTGTCACTGTTTCTCGCTCTGCTTATCTATGGCGTATTTAATGTGCTGGATGACAGCGGTCAGACGTACTTTATGATCGGTATGTCGCTGTTCGCATCGGTACTGATTGTGCAGATGGTGTACTGGATGCAGCAGCACAGCGTATCTCTGAAAGCTGGTATTGAGCAGGAAATGAACGACAGCGCCCGGCAGCACTCCTGGTGGGGGGCACTGTTTATTGTCGCGATTGCGATAGCCCGTGAGGGCAGTGAAATTGTGGTGTTCCTCTCCGGTATTGTGATGGGGCTGAATGCGGACACCATGTGGTCATTTACCGGTGAGGTTGTGGCCGGTATCGCCGTGGCAGCTCTCACTCTGTGGCTGTTTATGTTCACGTACCGGAAAATTGCCTGGAAATGGTTTTTCCGTATCACCGGTATTGTGCTGCTGTTTCTGGCCTGTTCTCTGTTACTTAAGGGAACGGAAGAGATTGTCAATCTGCTGACAGAGCATGATATCGAACTGAATGATTTTCTCATCTATCCGCTGTGGGATACCACGGACTGGCTCGATGACACCGGAACCACCGGCAGTTTCCTTGCCAGTCTGTTCGGCTACCGTGCGCAGCCTATCGGCCTGAGCGTGATTACCTTCGTGGTGTACTGGCTGGTGATTATTGCGCTGTTCTGCCGCAAAGGAAAAAAACATGCTGATTAACCGGACTGCTGTACTGATACTGACATCTCTGCTGCTCAGTACGCCCGGCTATGCGGAGAAATACCGCGCCGGTAATCCGGATACCGGTAGTGATGTGGTGATCGCTAAAGGGGATATTCCGTCCCCTGAAAAATTCCGTCCGGTTGTGGCGGATTATATGACGATGATGGGAAAACAGGCGGCAGCAGCTGAACATCAGCTGCTGTTGTTACAAAAAGCCCTGACCGCCGGGGATATGGCCGCTGCACGGCA
Source organism: Morganella sp. BCCO 40_0007 (assembly GCF_032989665.1). Classification (NCBI taxonomy): domain Bacteria; kingdom Pseudomonadati; phylum Pseudomonadota; class Gammaproteobacteria; order Enterobacterales; family Morganellaceae; genus Morganella; species Morganella sp. BCCO 40_0007. The sequence continues at coordinate 8,835 of NZ_JAVBIN010000011.1, forward strand.
GGCCTGTATTCAGGCACATTATGATTACGAAGTTATCCGTGCTGCGGTGGTGGTCTTCGGTCATGCTGACAGAGTGATTAACCCTCATGCCGGATATTTTCTCAGCCGCGAGCAGGACCCGAAATTCACGGGTTTTCACCGCATCGAATATGCTTTGTTTGCACAAAATGATCCTGCCGCTGCTCAGGCTGCCACCGCAGATTTACTGCGCAATATTGCCGATCTGAAACAACGGATCGCCGTGGAAACTCTGCCGGCAGCGAAACTGGTGCAGTCAGCGGATGATAGTATTGAGCTGATCCTCAGTACCAAACTGGCCGGTGATGAAAACCGCTACAGCCGCTCGGATTTATCAGATATTGCCGCGAATATTGAGGGGGCGCGCCGTATTGTCAGCGGGCTGGCACCGTTATTATCCGACAAAACCAATGATACACTCCGAAAACAGTTTGCCGGGCCGGATACCGTAATGGCACGCTACCGGGATACCCGGGGGCAGTATGCAGTGTATGAAAAACTGACACCGGAAGATAAACAGCAGCTGTATGCCGATCTGACACTGCTGGCGGAATCTCTGGCACAATTGCGTGCGGAGCTGAAAATAGATGTGTATTACAAATACCGGAATGAACAATGAGACACGGTAAACCGAATCCGGCTGAATCAGACGAGTCTGTCAGCCTCAGCAAACGAAACACCCTGAAATGGCTGGGGGCAGGGAGCGTCCTGCTATCCGGCGGGTTACCGGCCTTTTCCGCCGTTGCCGCACCGGCAGCGTGCGATAACAGCGCCCGGCTGCGGGAAATTCCGTTTACAGGTAAACATCAGGCCGGAGTTATCACTCCGGAGCAAAAAGAAGCGGTTTTCCTGGCACTGAATCTGACGGTGAAAACCCTGGATGAGATTGAGGATGTTTTCCGGCGGCTGACAGGCTGCATTGCGGAACTGACCCGTAACCGGCAGGCCGCAACACCGGGCGATGACAGAATGCCGCCTGCGGAATCGGGTATTCTCGGTACGGCACTGACAGCGGATGCGCTGACGGTCACGGTTTCTCTCGGCCATTCTCTGTTTGATGCGCGTTTCGGCTTATCCCCGCTGAAACCAAAGAAATTTACGGGCATGACCGCATTCCCGAATGACCGCCTTGATCCGGCCTGGTGCGGCGGGGATATCCTGCTGCAGTTTTGTGCCAACAGCCGTGAAACGGTAATTTACGCATTACGCGAAGTGCTGCGCCGTCTTTCCGGCCGGGTGGCACCATTATGGAAAATTGACGGTTTTCTGCCCGCAAGGGATATCGAGTGCCGCACAACGCCGGTTAATTTGTTTGGTTTTAAAGACGGTACCGGGAATGCTGACGCCGGTGATGATGCTCTGATGAATGATCTTGTGTGGATCACCAGCCGGGAACCCGCATGGGCGGAAAACGGCAGTTATCAGGCAGTGCGTCTTATCCGCTTTGAACTGGAGTTCTGGGACCGGACACCGCTTGAGGATCAGGAAAATGATTTCGGCCGTCATAAAGCCAGCGGTGCACCGATGGGAAAAACGGCGGAACATGACGATCCGGAATTTAAACAGGACCCGCACGGTGACCGGGTCTTATTTGACTCACATATGCGCCGCGCGGAACCCCGATCCACTGAGAGACATGTTGCCAAACTGCGCCGCCGCAGTTACAGCTACTCTCTGGGGCTGACTCCGTCAGGACAGCTGGATATGGGGCTGGTGTTTATCTCATTCCAGAAGGATCTGAAAACAGGATTTATTGATACCCAAAAACGCCTGAACGGCGAACCGCTCGAACGTTACATCAAACCGTTCGGCGGGGGGTATTATCTGGTGCTGCCGGGGATAACATCTGAGAAAAGTTACCTGGGTGAGACACTGATTACGGCCGCGCGGGCACAGATCGGATAAGAGGATACCGGGCGGTATCCTCACCTGCATGGTTTTTTCAGAACAGCTTTATCAGAGCAGCGCTTCCGGGGATTCCGGCAGGATCTGGCCGCCATCAATAATGATGGTCTGTCCGGTAATGTATTTCGCTTCATCAGAGGCCAGGAACGCCGCTGCATAACCGATATCTTCCGGTTCGCCGAGGGTGTGCGTCGGAATAGTGGCGCGCATCTGGTTCAGATACGTTTCACCCTGTGCTTTCAGTCCTTCTGTCAGGATATTCCCCGGTTGTACCGCATTAATGGTGATCCCCAGACGGGCATACTCCAGAGCGGCGCTGCGCATAAAGCCGAGTTGTGCTGCTTTGCTTGCACCGTAATGGCTCCAGCCCGGAAAACCGGTGACGGGGCCGGTAATTGAAGATGTAATCACGATCCGGCCGTATTTTTGTTCCTCCATCACGCTCAGTGCCGCCTGAACCAGGAAAAACATCCCCTTCACATTCACTTTCTGCATGGTATCCCAGTCCTGCTCCGTCATGGATTTGATGGTGCACTGCGGGAAAATACCGGTATTTGAGCAGAGAATATCAAGACGGCCATACTTTTCTCTGATCTCACTGACAACAGCACGGCACTGAGACTGAGAGGTCACATCCAGTACAATGAAGTCTGTACCCAGCTCAGCAGCCGTCGCCCGGCCGGTTTTTTCATCAATATCGGCAATAACGATGGTGGCACCGCCTTTTTTCAGCGCGGTTACGATGCCGCGGCCAATCCCTTTAGCGCCGCCGGAAACCACTGCGATTTTACCTGTCAAGTCGAACATATACATTCTCCTGTTTACCGGGGTTAACACTTAAGTCGTAAATCATTACAGCATGGCTGTCCCGGAATGCAATGGCAAAGCCGTCATGATTGATGAAGTATGAAGACTGTCACACAGGTTAGTGTCTGCCGCCTGAGTAGTGAGTTGTAACAGATAATTGTGTCAGCGGGGCAGAAAACCATTCTTATGACTGAATCGATTTTAGCAAAATAACATTTTCTTCCGTTTTAATGTCATCCGGCAATGGATTTGTGACAGGTGCTGGATGTTTTTACAGTGGCCGTAAAGTCTGTGTTTATTGGTTATTGCAGATTAAAGCTCTGTTTATTAGTTGGTAGTTGTCTTATGTTGATATTGGATGCTATACCCACAGGCGAAAACCGGCTATTTCTGACCGGGAAGAAATAGAAAGCCATAAACTGTATTATAAAAAAATATAAGTATATCGTTTTTTGATTATTAAATAGGTTATAAATCAAATTATTTATTCACACTATTTAATTCCTGTTTAAAAATGCCGGATAAATAAAATTGTCACAAATTTAATATATATTTAATTAACGTTCCGGCTGAAAAAAATACAGATCATGGCTAAAAAAACAGCTGTTTAGCTGTTTCCTAAAGTGAACAATTTTTCGGGTGTGCAGGCAAAAAAACGTTACGATTTATGTCATGCAAATGTAACATCCCGGCTTTAAATGGTAATCATTAACATGTAAATAAAAGATTTGATGATTTTTTATCCGAATTTAACCCGCAGAAGAACTCGGTGATGATCTGTACAAATGGAAGAACATGTTACGTCCTGCTGCAAATCCGGATTGTTGTGGGTAAAAAATATACAAAACTATAATAAACAATATGATATGTATTTTTTAGTGATTTGAATCACATTGCATTTTCAGGATTGTTAAAAAAATCAGGATATTTCGCTGTAAGATGGGACCTTGGTAAGATTAATTTTTGTCAAAATACAGGGGCTTTTTTACGCAGAGGGATCATTTATACGTCTTTTTACGCAGTGGTTTCATCACAAAATAGTAACTCAGTTAACAAAAAACGGGAAACGTATCACGTTACATAACTCAGGGTTAATGTTATCGCTTATTTTTAATATATTAATAACATTAAGTCATTTTCATTTAACTTGAAATGAAATATAAAACATTAAAAAAGACAGAAAACCGGAAGAAATTTGGATTGGATCACACGTTGAGAAAGTTTTTCGGGAATATTTTAAAAATATGATTTGAAATACAGTTGTTTTTAAATTTATCGGTATAGTTAGACTCAATTTTAATATATATAAAAAGATAGGACGAGGTTTGTCATGATTACATACGATCTTCCGGTAACCATTAAAGATATCATTGATGCACAAAAAACCATCAGAGGACATGTCTATAAAACGGGAATGCCGAAGTCCAATTATTTAAGTGAGAAGTGCAACGGCACAATCCACTTAAAATTTGAGAACATGCAGCGCACAGGTTCATTCAAACTCCGTGGTGCATTTAACAAGTTAAGTTCGCTGACACCAGAAGAAAGAGCGCAGGGTATCGTTGCCTGCTCAGCCGGTAACCATGCTCAGGGCGTTTCTTTATCCTGCGCGATGTTAGGTATCGACGGTAAAGTTGTTATGCCTACAGGTGCACCAAAATCCAAAATTGCAGCAACCTCAGATTACTCTGCGGAAGTTGTTCTGCACGGTAATAACTTCAACGACACGATTGCTAAAGCAAGAGAGATCATTGAGCAGGAAGGCCGTATCTTTATCCCGCCATACGATGACGAAAAAGTGATTGCAGGCCAGGGGACTATCGGTCTGGAAATTCTCGAAGATCTGTATGACGTCGATAACGTTATCGTTCCAATCGGTGGCGGCGGTCTGATTGCCGGTGTTGCTATTGCTCTGAAATCCATCAACCCGACTATTAATGTGATCGGTGTCCAATCTGAAAACGTTCATGGTATGGAAGCATCATACCGTGCTGGTAAAATCACGACCCATCGTGATGCCGGTACTGTGGCAGATGGTTGTGATGTTTCGACTCCGGGCAGTATCACGTATGACATCGTGAAAGAGCTGGTTACAGACATCATTCTGGTAACAGAAGAAGAAATCCGCGAAAGCATGATTGCGTTAATTCAGCGCAACAAAGTAGTGACCGAAGGTGCCGGTGCACTGGCGTCTGCTGCAATTCTGAGCGGAAAACTGAAAAAATATATCGAACACAAGAAGACAGTCAGCATCATTTCCGGCGGGAACATTGACCTGACTCGTATCTCTGAAATTATTGGTACCCACGAAAAATAATATTTGCATAGTCTTTTAAAAGGAAAAGCAACATGAGTACTGACAAAACCCAGATTCCGGCTGAGTACAAAAGCTGGCGTAAATCGGACACGACCTGGACACTCGGTCTGTTCGGTACTGCTATAGGTGCAGGGGTACTATTCTTCCCGATTCGTGCAGGTTACGGTGGTTTGATCCCGATTCTGATCATGCTGGTTCTGGCATATCCGATCGCGTTTTTATGTCACCGTGCATTAGCCCGCTTATGTCTGTCAGGCAGCAATCCGTCAGGCGATATCACAGAAACTGTTGAAGAACACTTTGGTAAAAGCGGTGGTGTTGTCATCACTTTCCTGTACTTCTTCGCAATCTGTCCGCTTCTGTGGATCTACGGCGTAACTATCACCAATACCTTTATGGCATTCTGGGAACAGCAGCTGGGTCTGATGCCGCTGAACCGTGGTGTGGTTTCTCTGGTTCTGCTGTTAGCCATGGCTGTCATCATTTACTTCGGTAAAGATCTGATGGTTCGCGTAATGAGCTACCTGGTATTCCCGTTCATTGCCAGCCTGGTGCTGTTATCTCTGGCTCTGATCCCTTACTGGAACACTGCCGTATTTGACAATGTGAACGCAGAAAGCTTTGAACTGTTCGGCCACAGCGGTATCCTGGTAACAGTATGGCTGGGTATTTCTATCATGGTGTTCTCTTTCAACTTCTCACCAATCGTTTCTTCTTTCGTGGTATCAAAACGTGAAGAGTACGAAGCGGCGTGCGGTAAAGATTTCACCGAGCAGAAAGTTAACAAAATCATCTCCCGTGCCGGTTTACTGATGGTGGGTGTGGTTATGTTCTTCGCATTCAGCTGCCTGTTCGCGCTGTCTCCGGCTAACATGGCTGAAGCGAAAGAGATGAACGTTCCTGTTCTGACTTACCTGGCTTACCACTTCAACAACGTGGGCGGCGCTAACGGTACTCTGGCGACTATCCTGGTCTGGGCTGCACCAATCATCGCACTGGTTGCAATCTTCAAATCATTCTTCGGTCACTACCTGGGTACTCTGGAAGGTATGAACGGTCTGTTACTGAAATTTGCTTTCGGTGGCGACAAAAACAAAGTCAGCGTTGGTAAACTGAACCTGATCTCCATGGTCTTCATCATGGGTTCTACCTGGTTCATCGCTTACATCAACCCGAACATCCTGGATCTGATTGAAGCAATGGGTGCACCAATCATCGCATCTCTGCTGTGCTTACTGCCAATGTATGCTGTTAACCGCGTACCGGCTCTGAGCAAATACAAAGGTCAGGCATCTAACTACTTCGTTACTATCATCGGTCTGCTGACCATCGGTAACATCGTATTCAAACTGATCGTGTAGTCTTACTGACAGTTAATAACGGAAAGCCCGCACTCACCGGAGTGCGGGTTTTTTTTGCTTAATCATCACGCACCGGTATCCGGAATCAAATTCATGCTAAGGTAAATAAATCATCCGGATAATAAATGGAATAAACAGGAGCCGATATGAATGTTATTGATGCAGTGCGCCAGCGCAGGGCAACCAAGAAGTTTGATCCTGATTTTGTGATCCCGCTTAATGAGAAAAAAGCGCTGTTGTCACTGGCGATGGAAAATGCCCCGAGTGCCTTTAACCTGCAGCACTGGCGTCCGCTGCTGGTGGAAGATCCGGCACAACGCCGCAATATCCGTAAAGTGGGGTGGGATCAGCCGCAGATGACCGATGCTTCCATGCTGGTGATTTTGTGTGGTGATGTCGCGGCCTGGAGTTCCCGTACCCGTGAAATATGGCATGATGCCGACCCGCTGGTGCGTGATTTTATGGTCGGTGCGGTTGATAACTACTATCGCGGAAAACCGGAAACCCAGCGTGATGAAATCATGCGCAGCGCCGGTATTTTTGCCCAGACGCTGATGCTGCTGGCAAAAGCACAGGGATATGACAGCTGCCCGATGGACGGATTTGATTTTAATGCGGTGGCTGAAGTTATCGATTTGCCGGAAAACTATGAAATTTGCCTGATGGTGGCCATTGGTAAATCTGCGGGCGAACCCTATCCGCGTATCGGTAAACTGCCTTTTGACCAACTGGTCAGCATTGACCGTTTTCATCCGGATATGCCGTAATATATTCTGACTGCCACCACCCGGTGGCAGCTTTATTTATATCCCGCCGTTTCTGTTGAATCATCACTGATATCAATTTCCCGTCACGAAATATATTTATAATTTTCAGTCTTTTACTGAAAGAATGTCATCTTTATTAAATAACGGTTTAACCAGGGCTTGTATAATTTACGGCAAACTTATTGAAAATTCAGAAAGGAGTTCTGTGTGATTTCAGTATTGGTGGCAAACGTGAATGAATTTTACCGTGCAGGGATTGGTGCCATTATTACGGCGACATCAGGTATGAAGATGGCGGGGGAAGTCAGAGACAGTAATAGCGCTGTGCGCTGGTGCCGTGATAATCATGCCGATGTGGCACTGCTTGATATCGGTTTTCCCATGATGAGCGGCCTCGATGCGGCAAAGAAAATTACCCGTTACACCTCAGAAACTAAAGTGATTATCCTCACCGATGAGCACAGCCTGATTTCACCGTATAAAGTCATGAACAGTGGTGCGGCCGGATATCTGTATCAGAGTAGTGACCGGGAGGATTTACTGCATGCTATCCGGATTATCAGCCGGGGTCAGCGTTATGTTGCGCCGGAAATCGCTCAGCAGACTATTCTTGACACCCGTCTGCATGCACATGACAGCAATCCGCTGGATAAACTGAGCCATCAGGAGCGTCAGGTGATGGTAATGATAGCGCAGGGCATCAAAGTCACACAAATTGCTGACAAAATGTGTCTCAGCAGCAAGACGGTGAACAGTTATAGATATAGAATATTTAATAAGCTGAATATTGATGGTGATATTAAACTCACCCATCTGGCACTGCGCTACGGACTGATCCATATTGACAGCGTGGTGCCATCCGTACCTGCTGAGAGCCGCAGGCGCGATAACCAATGACTGAATAAACGCCGAGAACAGAGAGTCTGCATCACGTATGGAAAAACCGGTTGTTACTGAATTCGATGCGAAAGCATTTTTAAAAACTGTGACCAGTCAGCCCGGTGTATACCGGATGTATGATGCTGAAGGCACTGTGATTTATGTCGGGAAAGCCAAAGATCTGAAAAAACGGCTTTCCAGCTATTTCCGCACGCAGGTTTCAGGTAAAAAAACCGAGCAGCTGGTTAAAAATATTGCTCAGATAGATGTCACCGTAACGCATACGGAAACAGAGGCGTTACTGCTTGAGCACACCTATATCAAAAAATATCAACCGCGTTACAACGTACTGTTGCGCGATGATAAATCCTATCCTTATATCTATCTGAGCAGTAATGACAAACACCCGCGGCTGGCTGTTCACCGCGGGGCCAAACACGCCAAAGGAGAATACTTCGGGCCGTTCCCGAATGCGTATGCCGTCCGCGAAACACTGGCGCTGATGCAGAAACTGTTCCCCGTCCGCCAGTGTGAGGACAGCGTCTACCGCAACCGCTCGCGTCCGTGTCTGCAATATCAGATTGGCCGCTGTCTGGGGCCGTGTGTGAAGGGACTGGTGAGTGACGAGGATTACGACAGAGAAGTGAATCTGGTCCGCTTATTTCTGGAAGGCAAAGATCAGCAGGTGCTGACAGAGCTGGTGGAAAAAATGGAGCAGGCCAGCCAGTCGCTGCGTTTTGAGGATGCCGCACGCCTGCGGGATCAGATCCAGGCTGTCCGTGCGGTCACTGAAAAACAGTTTGTCACCGGTGCCGGTGATGATCTGGATGTTGTCGGCGTCTGTTTTGATCAGGGACTGGCCTGTATTCATGTTCTGTTTATCCGTAACGGGCGGGTACAGGGAAGCCGCAGTTACTTCCCGAAAGTACCGGCCGGCACTGAGCAGGATGAAATTGTACAAACCTTTATCGGCCAGTTTTATTTGCAGGGCAGTGAAAACCGCTCATTACCGGATGATATCCTGCTGGATTTCCCGTTACCGGAAAAAGAGATTATGGAAGAAACCCTGTCTCAGTTTGCCGGGCGGCGGATACTTATCCAGCCGAAACCGCGCGGCGATCGTGCCCGCTATCTGAAGCTGGCACACACTAATGCCGTTACCGCATTAATGACAAAACGGGCACAGCAATCCACGATTGCGACACGGATGAAAGCGCTGTCAGAACTGACCGGCATTGAAACCATCAACCGTATGGAATGTTTTGATATCAGTCATACCATGGGGGATCAGACTGTGGCCTCCTGTGTGGTATTCGACAGTAACGGACCGGTGAAATCGGAATACCGCCGTTATAACATCACCGGCATCACCCCCGGAGATGACTATGCGGCGATGGATCAGGTTCTGCACCGTCGTTACGGCAAACATATCGGTAATGAGAAAATCCCGGATATTATTTTTATCGATGGCGGTAAAGGCCAGCTCGGTAAAGCGATTGACGTCTTTAACAGCCTGGAGGTGGACTGGGACAAAAACCAGCCGAAACTGATTGGGGTGGCGAAGGGCGCTGACCGTAAAGCGGGACTGGAAACGCTCTTTTTCACCGCCTCCGGGGAAGGTATGGCATTGCCGCCGGACTCACCGGCGCTGCATGTGATCCAGCATATCCGTGATGAATCCCATAACCATGCGATCACCGGTCACCGGCAGCGTCGGGCGAAAGTCAAAAATACCAGTGCACTGGAATCGATAGAAGGTATCGGGCCGAAACGGCGGCAGATGCTGCTTAAATACATGGGCGGATTACAACCGTTACGCAATGCCAGTATTGAGGAGATTGCCAAAGTACCGACGATTTCTTATGCACTGGCGGAAAAAATTTACCACGCGCTTAAGCATTAACGATTCGGCTTATCTGTATGGTTGATGTGAGAATTTTTTCAATAACAGCGGTGAGTTATCTGTAACTGTGGTAATATGGTGGTATCCGGTAGGATTGCGCAGAACCTGAAAATTACGCAACGTGCCCCGGAATCAGCGGGGCGGTAATATGTGCCGGCAGATGCGCAAGCGGCTTTTTCATCTGACTTATAAAATAATGGCTCCGTTATGCGATTAAATATCCCTACATGGCTGACTCTGTTTCGCGTTATCCTGATACCGTTCTTTGTCCTCGCCTTCTATTTGCCGTTCAGCTGGGCGCCTGTTGTCAGCGCCGCTATTTTTGTTCTTGCTGCGATGACCGACTGGTTTGATGGCTTCCTGGCCCGCCGTTTAAAGCAAACCACCCGTTTTGGTGCATTTCTGGATCCGGTTGCGGACAAAGTCATGGTTGCAACCGCGCTGGTACTGGTAACAGAATACTATGCAGTCTGGTGGATAACACTGCCTGCTATCACAATGATTGCCCGTGAGATTATAATTTCATCACTGCGTGAATGGATGGCTGAACTGGGTAAACGTAACAGCGTCGCGGTATCCTGGATGGGTAAAGTAAAAACCACGGCACAAATGGTGGCGCTGGTGGGGCTTATCTGGCGGCCGAATGACCTGACGGAAATCGCTGCTTTCGTCCTTTTCTACATTGCAATGATTCTGACTTTCTGGTCTATGTTCCAATATTTACGCGCTGCATGGGCGGATTTGAGCGAAGCCTGATCGATGTGCTGTAAAAAACAGCGAACGATCATTTTTCATGAATTAAGCGGTTGACTCACAGCGTGAAATCAGTAGAATGCAACGCATCCGAACGACACAGCGGTTTACGAAAACAAATAAGTAAATCAGTAAGTTCAGAGATGCGGGAATAGCTCAGTTGGTAGAGCACGACCTTGCCAAGGTCGGGGTCGCGAGTTCGAGTCTCGTTTCCCGCTCCAAGGCGCGTTGGCAGAGTGGCCATGCAGCGGATTGCAAATCCGTGTACCTCGGTTCGACTCCGGGACGCGCCTCCATATTCAGCCCAGATGGTGAAATCGGTAGACACAAGGGATTTAAAATCCCTCGGCCGCAAGGCTGTGCGGGTTCAAGTCCCGCTCTGGGCACCATATAGAAATTCATTGATTTATCAGTGGGTTAGAGTTAAGAAAAGCCACCCTTGCGGTGGCTTTTTTGTGTCTGAAATTTGCCTTAAGGAGCAAATTTTGGCAGCAAAGTGTCGACACTATGTTGTATCCGTTTGTTTTATAAAATGATTTTCACCTATTCATGAGACAGTGGCTTTGTGATTCCGCTTGCAATGGACGGTGTTTTAACAGCGAATCCATTCATTAACACACTGATATATAGATATAATTTTCATTTTTCTTATTCGCTACCCAGTTGGTTGGCCTCAAATCCGTGGTTGTCCGTCAGAGACAATGAGATCAGTCGTCCCTGAATCCGCCCGAATGAGATTATCGCTCATGGTCTCAGCGATTTTTTGTGCCCCCGTTACCTGTTTCGGTGGTTCCGCCAGACGGTAGGGAATGGAGCGCGGCCATACTGCCTTGAATACCAGCATTACCCGGCAAACACCATGAGCCAGAAAGCAATAACGGAGGTACTGAAAAACGCCGTTAATATTGACACTATTTACCCGATGGGTGTGGTGATCTGGTTTGTGCAGAACAAGAATCCGGACAGTTTGTTTCCGGTCACCATGTAGTCGTATATCGGAGAAAATAAAACTATCCGGCTGGCAAACAGCATCGGTAGCGACAGCATTATACTGATAACTGTACATTTACCTGCTCACAGTAATAATTTTTCAGGGTTTGTATCAAGCTTTGATTAAGGGACTAAATGGACTAATACAACCGTCAGTCATCAATATTTTATTTCTCCTGCACTTTCAGATGGAGGAGAAATGATGCCTGTAAATTTAACCCGGAGTGGACCAGCAAATACCATGACTACCGGGCGGGGAACAATAGCCATTCTGTCGCAATCGGAGTGCATACACAATTTCAGGTACGACAGGAAGCACCGTCAGCGGCTCTTCGGTGTCTGTAGTAAAGGCTTATATTATGCTGATGAAGGGATTGGGTAAGCTGATAAGATAAAGCAATGAAGAGTATAACCCTTCATTGCTGGTTTGAATTACTTAAATGGATTTTGGTATTTATCTAAATACCATTTTCCAAAAATAACGGATGCATAGTCGGTTAAATGTCCGACATCACGGTAGACAGGAATGCCGTCAATATCTGTCAGACAGGTTCCGTTATCACATTGAATATCTTTAGGGTCAATTACTACCAGCGAAGGGTACTCTTTTTTAAGTGTCACAAATAGCTGACTGAACCATTCTTGTTCATCGCCGTTAAATGTGCCGGAATTACAATTGTTATTCCGGTAATCACGACGCAATTTTACATTCTGGTAAAAGCAAGTCATAAAATTCTGTGGCATTGGGTTGATGGCTTTGAAAATAACCGGTTTTGCACCAGATTCTGTGATAATATTCAGCGCTTCCCGTAATGCTTTTTCTGTACGTGATCTGGATTCTTTTACAGTTCTTGTATCACCTATCTGATTAATTACATTATCGCCGGCATAGTTAGCCCAGACCTCAGCAATAATGACATAATCATAATTCCCTGCTTTCACTTCATCATAATATTTTTTGGTATCATCATAGCAGCGCTGGTACACAGTATTTTTATAATTCCACCAGTCGTAAAGGTAGACGCCCGGTAGCGTCAGACAGGATGACGTTGCTTGTGCTTTTACATCCATATTGGCATCTTTTCCGACGACATCCATAAATCCCCAAAAATGATTGGAGTGTGAGTCACCAAATAAAAATGCTTTTTTATCAGCGTTTTTCTTTCCTGTATGGCAGACACTATCAGCTACTACACTATCATTACTAAGACATAATGAACGATTTTCATACTGATGATCTTTCAGTGCTCTTTCCATTTTCAGATACTCACTCCCGAGTCTGAAACTGAATCCGGTATATTTTTCAGTGACTTTACTGAGCATTAATGAAGTGATCACAGGAATAACGAATAAAATCAAAAAGGTGTACTTGAAGTTCAGTTTGGATTTTCTGAACTTATTTTCAATGTAACTATATGAAATATAAGATAAAATAAGTGTAATCAGTATGGCTGATAATTTTTCAGTATCAGTTTCGAAATAACCGATATAGCGTGCTGCCGCAAAAACAGGCCAATGCCATAAATAAAGGGAGTATGATATGGCACCAATAAAAACAATAATATTTATTGAAAGTGCTTTATGGATAATAGTTTTGTTTTTTCCGGTGTAGATAATGATTGCTGCACAGATACATACACCTATAGTATAAAGGTTAGGATATCCCGGCAATACAGAATCACTGATTGCTATAAATAATAATATAAAAAAAGAAAATATAGATAGTATATTGTCTGTTATTTTTCTTCGTTTTTTCGTTTGAGGTATATAAGAAATAATTACCCCAATCATAAACTCAAAGATCCGGGTTGAGAATAAGTAATAGCTTTTGGTTGGGTAATTGCTTGATAAATATAATGATAAAGCTACAGTCAATAAAGAAATTAATAAAATAATACCTGCTTTGTTTAAATGATAACGATGACATAATCTATGCAATAAGAATAACGCGGGCGGCATAAAGAGATACCATTGCCATTCAATCGCCAGTGACCAGGTATGCAAAAGCGGAAGATATACAGAATCCTGTGCGGCATAACTTGTCGTTACACGGGAAAAATACTGATTAGATAAGAATAATGAGGTGTATTTCTCACTATTCATAGCATCAATATAATCATCTGGTAAATAAAGTATTGATGTTATCACCAAAACAAACAGCATTACCAATAGCAGCGCAGGTTGTAAGCGCCAGAGACGGCGCCTGTAAAAGTCAGAAAATGAAAAACTATTATCAATAAGTTGCTGTTTTATTATTGATGAAATTAAAAATCCGGATATGACAAAGAATATATCAACACCAATAAACCCGGATGGAATTAAATTATCATAGCTGTGGAATATCACAACGAAGAGAACAGCAATTGCTCTTAATCCATCGATATCTGATCTGTATTTAATTGACATAATAGTTAAGTTGTTATTTATATTAATTAATAAAAGTATACCACAGACATACTTTCACCTCTATAAACATCAACAGTCCCATATGGCCGGGAACAGCGATATTCTTCACAATAAAGGCAACTATGCGCCGTGGAAGGATGTGCTCTCGCCACAGATCCGAAAAATAAACCGGACAAAAAACGCGGTGGTTCAGACAACCGGGACATCAATAACAACACCATGAGCCAGAAAGCGATTACTGAGGCATTACAAAAAGCTGTTAATATCGACATTATTTACTCGGTAGGTGTGGTGATCTGGTTTGCACAGAACAAGAATCCGGACAGTTTGTTTCCGGGTACGACAGGAAACACTGGTAGCGATTCTTCGGTATTAGTAGTAAACGCTTATATTATGCTGATGGCGTGGTACCGTACGGTGTAATTATATGTTTCTGAAAAATGTACAGGATCCCTTCCGGAATCCCGGTTTACCAAATTTTTATCTGAAAATAGCGGATACCCGACTGAGGTATTCATTTTCATAGAATACTGAAATCGAATCTTTTATTATATCAGGGTTTATAGCTGTTTCATTGGTGGTAATTTTCTGCAGGATACGAGTTAGTTCTTTATCATTTCCTACAGGGTACAGTTCGCCATTTTTATATGGTTTGATAACATCAGCAGGGCCTGTCGGACAGTCTGAGCTGACAGTATAAATACCATAGCTGTTTGCCTCGCATAGTACCATTGGCAACCCTTCGTAGGTAGATGTTAAAATAAGCGCAGAAATATTTTTTATTTCATTTGCTACATAGTTCCATGGATTAGTTTGCCATCCGTGCCAGATTATTTTTTCACTTATGTTCAGTTCATGAGCTGAATTTTTTAATCTCATTACCTCAGATTCATCACCAGAACCCACGATATGTAGGTTCCAGTCATCATTGACACCAGATAGTGCGCGGAACAATTCATTCATGTTTTTTTGTCCTCCGCTCATTACCCGACCAAGGTACAGAAAATTTACCTTATCGCCACATGCTATTGTTATTTCTTGCATTGGTACGGGATTATATATGGTGTAAATATCAGGTGAAGAAACACCCATCTTTGACAATTGCTGTGATATACCACTACTAATCGATAGGTGTTTATCTGCCATAAGTAAATACTTTGCTTTATATGAATCAGTAACAGAAAAGTGGCTCCATGAAAATAAAGGTATTTTTTTAAATGAAAAACGAAGAGCTAATCTTGAAATATAACAGCCAATAGAATCAAAGGCTATAATATAATCTGGATTTGTTTTTTTAATTAAAGATGAGAATTGATATATCAAGGAAAGTCTTTTTAACTTTCTGTTTCTCATTGATGTATTGAGTCGAACAAAGTCATGCTCACCAAGCCATTGGTCATCAACAGTATTATTTTTCTCATTAAAAAAGACGAAAGATATTTGATAATTTTTCTCAGACTCAATCAGTAATTTGCTGAATGTACGAAATACGGTTTCCATGCCACCAAAACCACCAACATTCTGACCGGCAATTATGATTCTGATTACTTCTGACATTTGGTTTTTTCCCGTAGTTTAAATTATTTACATTTTATCATAGGTATACTTCCACCTCTATATATATAAGAGCACACAGCATTCACATGGCTGAGAACAAAGATATTCTTCACAACATAGTTGCTGTGTCTACTCTATTTTATTGATATTATTGCATATTTTCATCTTGGTTTTTTTGTGAGAATAGCAGCAACTTATTGATATTTCATTGGGTTATTATTATAAACCAACCGATGGTGGTAATGCTGAGCGGCTAAGGAGTGGTTCACCGATCCTTAAACTGCGGCACTATAACGGCGTCTATAACAGGGAGTCGTTTTTTGATGAACTTCTCAATGCTCTTCCCGAGGAATGGATACAAACACTGCCAGACACTCTCTGAGCATGCAACCAGGCCAATACCTCCACCGGGCATCAGAGTCCATGTCCGGTTATGCGTCTGGTGGCGTTAATGAACCAGAGCACCTGCGTTAAATCAGATATACTTACAACCGGACTATCGCTGAGGGTGGTATCACCCATATTTGAATGGTAGTGATTTTATAGGAGAGTCAGATAAAACAAAAAACCGGGTATAACAAACGGTGTGCAAAAAACGGATAACCATAAAGGCTATCCGGTTTTTACTGAAAAAATCAAAGTTCAGTAAATGTTGTTTTATCCAGGCAGTGTGCATAAACTTTGTATAAAAATACAAAATATAAAATCCCGAATGTGATTATTGACAGAATTGTCCACAGTATGATGTAACCGATCATACCAGAAAGGCTTATCTCACATTTGAGGCGGCAAATTCTGGTGTTATCCCGTTTATCGATAACCTCAGTATTGTTCAGGATAAATTTTATGAGGTAATACGGAAACACCATCATGGCCAGCCCAAACGTAACAATGGACAGTAAAAGCCATATAATGAGATGGCCCAGTATATCTGTTGTGCCGGCCGTACACCGTAATTTTGCGTTTCGGAGATCGTGAGAAACCATTATTTATCTGCCTTTTTGGATTGAAATTAGTGCCTGCAGAATATCTTTGCAGGTTAATGTCAGCGGTGGCGCTGTCTTCTGAATTAATAATTCCTGATAATTATACCGCCTGATAACGCCCCGTAAAGGTCAAATAATTCTGCGGTGAAGAGGGACTATCACACCTCAGGCTGTCAGAGGATAAACGCATTAAACGATTATAGACAGAAAATGATAATCTGAGCCGGGAACCGTACTATTATTGCGGGTAAAAATACGGTTATCTGCTGATAAATACTCAGCAGAAATAAAAATAATGAGATAAACAAATAAAATTGAAAATGTAATGTGCATCGTTTCAGTCAGTTATAAACAGGCAAGTGATATATAATATAAAAACAGTATTTATTTTGAAAAACGGAATGACAATACAAAGTCAGAGGTATCTGATGGATAACACATCACCGAATAATGTTCAGATCCTGGAGTTCGTGGAACGCCTGAAAACAGTAACAGGTCCTGAATTTTTTCATTATCTGAATGATAAAAAAGTCAAAACCACGTGTCTTATGTGCGGGCATAATGGCAGACAAATTATCGATGAAACACACTATACGACAGCTCAGGATAAACTGGATAGCAAGCCACCACAGACATTTGTCACTTTCTATTATCATACTCCGGGTATCCCGGCTGACAGTATAAATCATTACTATTATCGTCTTATTTGTGATAACTGTGGTTTTGTCTCCCAGCATAGTGCCAGATATGTCATAAACTGGCTGGATAAAAAAGAGCGATGGGAACAGCAATTAACTGATAGTAAATGGAAAAATTCACCGGAAACTGTTATTGAAGAGCTGAACGAAGAATAACTGCAGCATAATGATACCGGGAGAGAATGCCCGGTTTTCTTTTTGTGTTTTCCGATCGGTTCTTTTTACTGCCATCTTCTTGTTCTGACATCAGAATGTTATGATTTTTAAGAACTTTACTTTACCTTGAGAGCAAGGTTCAATGTCATACGCAGAATTACCTGCAGGAAAGGTAAACGGAGGATATATGGAAGATGGTTTAATGGTTATTGCAGGACTGGCACTTGTAGCTGCGGTTGCGGGTCTGATCAAGCCTTCTCTTGTGGGAATGAAAAGCCGTACAGGTGCATTATTGGGATATTTGATTATTTTTGTTATCTTTTTAGTACCTGCATTAATATTGATGCAGGATTAATGAAATATTATCTGAATTGTTCAGAGATTGTGGAGAGAACTTTATTAAATGTAAATATGGTAAAGTTATTTTCATCGCATTGACCTTTCCCTTAGGGCAACCTTTATGATTAATTCCGTCAACCAAATATTAAATAAGGAATGAATCATGAAAAAAACACTTATCCTCACTGCATTGTTATCCGGCATAATTACCTTTGGTGCTGCGGCAAATCCGGTATTATTAAGCGGTGACATGCATGCCGTTACCACGCCGGTACAGAAAGAACTGGGTGATTCGATGATGCGTATGCATGATGATATGGCAAAAACATTATCCGAACAAAATGCGGATATTGCCTTTGTGGAAGGTATGATTGCACATCATAAAGGCGCAGTTGAAATGGCAAAGATTGAACTGAAGTACGGTTCAGACCCGGAAATGCGAAAATTAGCTCAGGACATCATTGCCGCTCAGGATCCGGAAATAAAGCAGATGCAAAATTGGCTTAAGGATAATAAGCCAGCTAAAAAATAAAAATTTAATAATAATCACGGCATCTCTTTTTCAGATATGCCGTTTTTGTATTTTTAGTGATGAATTTATTCACTAATCTCCATCCGGATCGCAAAAATAAACTTACTACACCCCAATCTATGTTGTTCTTGTAGACAAGATCCTTTCTGAGACATATTAAATATCCTGTGAATTGATAATGTACGGAGCAATCTCTGATGAAGATTTCAGTATTATTATCAACCTGATTATTTTAAGAAAAGGATATTCTATGCCTGACCCGGAAATTATTGCTTTTTTTACAAAATACCCGGATTCAAAAGAATCACCCGGGTTTTCCCGCCGGCACTGGTTATCGGATGCGGCAAAACGTGCGAAACAACTGTCACTGACCACACATCCTCTGGCGTTCTCGCATCCCGGTGCCCGTAAACATCGTCACAAAAAAGTAAGTACAGTGCTGACAGATACCGGTGTAAAAAAGAAAAATGATGGCTTCCTGCGATCAGGTAATACGGAAGTTTCACCGGATGCAGAAGGCAATGCGGCGGCACTGGAAATATACACGTTTCTGATGCTGAGGATGCAGGATGGAAAGACGTTACTGACTCATCTGTATGAAGAAAGTGAACTGGCAAAAAAAATTCTGGGTAAAGAAGATTATCTGACATTACGTACTGGTTTTTTACAGATATTATCAGCAACAAAAACAACAGTAACCAGCCCGAAAATAAAGCAGGTGTTTTTTCCTGTACCAGATGGCGGGGACACAACAGGTTATCATTTGTTGTCCGTTCTGACACCGTCGGGATTATTATTTGAACTGCGCCGCCGGCTTGAAATATCCGGTGTGTTTCCCCGCTATCTTGTTGTTATTCATATCGGCGGCAGTAAACCACAAAATATTTCTGCACTTACTATGCGCAATCAAGGAAAAGCCTTTTTGTTATTGTCGATCCCGCCGGGAACGGTCTGTGCCGGAGATCTTTATCGTGTTCATTAATTATCTTCTGCTGAAAAATATAATGATTCAGAATGCGAATGCTTTATCCGGTGCACTGATTGCCGGTTTTCCGGCAGTCACTGCCTGGCTGGGGTTTGTTCATGCACTTGAGCGAAAAGTGAGAGAAAAGGGATTTCCGTCAGTCAGGTTTAATGGCGCCGGTATTATCTGCCACCACTGTCATTTACGGTTGTATGCAGGATCAGGTGAATTAGTGTATTCCGTACTTAATAACCGGAAGCCGCCTGATAAAAAAGGCAGAAATTTATCATTGATTGAGGAAGTATATTGCCATCTTAATGTTTCATTGTTTATCCGTAGTGAAAATCCTGAAGAGGAAAATAAGAAATTTATCCCGGTTGTATCAGAGGCCGTAAGAATACTGAAAATTGCAGGAGGTGATATCACGGATGCAGGTATTCCGGAGACAGGTATTATTCCGGACAATAAACAGGGATGGTGTGAATTACGGCAACGCATAGCTCCCGGATATGCGTTACTGGAACGGCGGGATGTCATGATCAGGGCAATGAACAGCGGAATGGATGCAATGGCGGCATTACTGAAATATATCACTGTTCCCGGTTCGGCGCTGATTCCGGTGGCAACCGGCTATCAGGGGCTTTCTCCGCCGGGAGCGGCGGAAAATGTCAGGGCTGAAGATATACCGCATCGCTTTGCGGAGAGTGTTATCACATTAGGTGAGTTCCGGCGGACAGATAAGTTGCGAAATCCGTCGGCTATGTTGTGGTGTTATCACTATTTACCCGATGACAATCTTTATCTGTGTCAGCAGAAAAATCATTAACGGAAAAGTATAAATGAACGGAATCAGTAATATACCGTCAGTTTTGTCATTTTCAAAAAAGCTGATCCCCTCGGACGGCCTTTTTTCCGGCACATCACAGCAACCGGATTCTCCGGTTACTCCGCTGAATATACAGGCAAGAACGGTACGCGGGACATGTGCTTTCCGCCGGATATCCCGCGGGACAGATAAAAGCAGGATATCTTCACCGGACATTCATGCTCCGAATATTCAAAATATGGATTGTTGCATGCTCGGGCCGGAGCAGGATGTGCTTATACTCCGTTTTTCACTGAAAATAACCGGCGGACTATCATTTCCGGCCGCCTGTAATAATGAACGTTTTCGTCAGGGTTATCAGGCCGTCATCAGAGATTATCTGAAAAGGGAACGGTGCAGGGAGCTATCAAAGCGGTATGCACATAACATTGCCTGCGGCCGTTTTTTGTGGCGTAACCTGATTGGCGCAGAACATATTAATGTGGTTGTGGATAACCGCAGTACGGAAAAAAAGCAGCAATGGATATTTGATGCCGGAAAATACAGTCTTCGTCATTTTGAACAGACAGATAATTCAGTCAGAGACCTGGGGGAGCATATTGCCGCAGCACTGAGCAGTGATGAAGGCGCTTTATCGCTGGTTATCACGGCCAGAGTCAGAACAGGAAAAGGGCAGGAGGTTTATCCCAGTTGTGAATTTGTGGTGAATAAAAGAAAGGGCGGAAAAAGCCGGATACTTTGCAATATTGACGGAACAGCGGGAATGCATTCACAAAAAATAGGCAATGCTTTGCGTTCCGTGGATACCTGGTACCCTGACTTTTCAGATTTATCAGCCGGGGCAGGTGTTATTGCCGCTGATCCTTTTGGTGCGGTAACACATCTGGGGGCAGTATTTCGTCCGCCGGGATCAGGGCTGGATTTTTATACACTTTTTGAAAAATGGGTCAGCGGGAAAACACTTCCGGCACATGAAGAAAATTATGTCGTGGCAGTGTTAATCCGCGGCGGGGTTTTCGGCTGCGGAGGGTAAGCGGGTGCGATTTTATCAGACAATTACTATCCTGCCGGATGCGCTGATATCCGTTGTATTTCTCCGTCGTCAAATCTGGCAACAGCTTCATCTGGTACTGACAGAGAATAAAACCGGTAAAACGGACAGCACCATTGCCATTGCATTTCCGGATTACTGCCGTGAGCCGAAAACGCCGGGGAACCGCCTGCGGTTGCTGGCACGGGATTATCACTCATTGGCAATACCGGCAATTTCTGCCCGGTTGTCTTCATTTTATCCTTATATCCGGTTAAGCCGGATTTTACCTGTTCCGGAAAAAAATCAGCCGGTCAGTTATGTCCGTGAGCATGTGAAAGGGTTACGGCGTTTTCAGAGTACGGGGAACGGGCGGTTGTTTATTCCGGAAACACTGCCGTTTATCTGGACTGAATCCTTGTCAGGTAAAGGCCGTCACCGTCCGTTTCCTTTTTTCATCAGGAAACTGGCGGCTGAGTTTATGGCGGAGGGGACGTTTACCTGTTACGGGCTGAGCCATAAAAAAACGGAAAACGGCGTGATTGCAACAGTGCCTCACTTTTGAGGCTGTTTACTGCCACGGCGGCAGCTCAGAAATAATTATGATAAAAAAATAATGTACTGCCGGAAATGCCCCTGCACTCAGACAGGCAGGGGCGGCAGCTTACTGTACCGGCGGAAAAACGGTCAGTGACGGTGTGATACTGTTAGAACCGGGATCAACAGTAAAATGGATATCGGAGGAAAATCGTTTTTTCGGTGCCAGTTCCCAGACGACGCGTACCGGGAATTCACCGTATTCGGTTGGCGTACCGTGCAGATTGCCGGTTTTATCATTAAAGCTCAGGCCGATATTGCGTCGGAAATAGATGCCGAGAATCGCGACCGCTTTGCCGTCATCCAGTGTTGCGGTTACCGGCGAACTGAAAGGCTCGAGTAAACGGGCGCGGGCAATACTGACGCGGATTGCCGGTTGTCCGGGAGAAGAGTCTGTTGCCCCGGATGCTGTATTTTCAGGCGGTGTCTTTTCCGCGACAGGTGTATTTCCGGCGGACTCCTGCTCAGTATCCGGTGCGGCCGATGGAGGACTCTCTTTTTTTCCCGCCGCAAACAGCGCTGTCAGCCCCCAGGGCTTTTGTTCTGTGGCCGGGGATGAGAGATACTCTTCCGGGTCTGTCTCTGACAGCGGATTGTTTTCTGTATTGAATGACCAGTCGTGATTCGGTACAGGCTCACTGACCGGGGCGGATGCGGCAGCAATCTGAGGTTGTTCCGGCTCCGGGAGTTCACCGATAACCGGGGTATCCGTTTCATCAGTGTCCAGGTCGTCAAACAGCCAGTTGCCGTCCTTCAGCGGATCACTGAAGGTGACAGGTTCCGGGAAGAGGGATGTATCGCTGAATACCGATCCGGCTAATGCTGTTGTTTCATCAGAGTTATCAGCAGCAGGCGGCACAACGGATTTTTCTGCGTTGTCGCCGGCAAAAACAATGTCGTCAGCAAAAACATTGTTGTCAGCAAAAACATTGTTGTCAGAAAAAACATTGTCGTCTGCAGAGCAATTGCCGTCAGCAGAATAATTCAGTGGTTCAGCAACGCCGGATTCGCCGGCAAGAAAAGCATGCTGACCAAATATGGAAGATAAACGATCGATCTCTGCGGAGGCCTGTTCTTCCTCTGAGGCAGGCTGCGGTGCTGTAACGGCATCATCCGTAATAACCGGTGCTTCCTGATCAGAAGAAAGAATAAGTGGTTCAGGTTCAGCCGCAAAAAATGCGGAATGAACGGTATCAGTATTTGTATCAGTATCCGAAGGTGAGTCAGGGGTTTCCGCCGGGGCGGAAAGCGTACTGTCACTGAGCGGGCAGCCCATCATCATCTGCGGGTTATTGCACTCATATTCAGCCCGTGCTGCGGACAGTGAGACGGTTATTTCGCGGTATTTAATATCAACCAGACTGCTGAGAATGAGCAGGGCGGCGCGGATGGTTTCATCATCACACAATGCCGCGATTTCTGCGCTGCGGATTTGGTGTCCGGCCTGTTCAGCTAACAGGGCACAGATTGTCCGCTTCTGATCGGATGTTATTTCCATTAACGTTTCCCTCTGTGACGCACTGATTGTCACGGTTTTTAGAACGGAACTTCGGGTGGCTTCTGCTCCGGCACTGATTACAGGCCGGACGTGTTCCCTGAACAACGGATGCCGGGAAATTATGCGGTAATGATACGGCATAATCCGGTTGCCGAAATATGGGGTAAGTCTGATTGACGCAGAATGGCGCATAATAAAATAATGACAACCTTAATTATCCGAAATTATCATTATTTTCTAAATAAGAAGAATTACCCCGGATACTCTGGCTGCCGGCTCCTGAGCAGCCATATTTACCCGGCCCGCTCCGGCAGGAAAGGGCGCTGAAACGGCTTATGCAACGTTTTTTATGATATTAAACAAAGATTCAGGCATCGCTGATTGTTTCTGATGCGAAGGTCGCTAAGATAGGTATTCCACTTAAGGAAAAGCGGCAGTGCGGGTAAATCTACCGGAGGAGACGGCGGAGTGTCGTATCGTGCATTTTTTCAGCCTGTAAAAACCCTGACACAAGCGCAGCGTCAGGAAATGGCCTCACTCTATTTTATGTATTACACCGGCAGTGACGGTGTTCAGTTTTTGTCAGATCTCGATCATAAACAGGAAGTGCTGTTCCTGATGTCGGGTGATGAAATGGCCGGGTTCAGTACTCTGCAGTTTTATTCGTTCCGCGGACACCGGATTGTTTATTCCGGCGATACAATTGTGCATCCAGCTCACTGGAAACAGCAGACACTGCACGGTGCCTGGCTGCGGCGTATTGCGCTTCTGCGCAGCGAACATCCAGGGGAGCGGGTATTCTGGTTCCTGCTGGTAAAGGGCGTGCGCACTTACCGGTATATGAGCACACTCGCACAGACCTTTTATCCGCACTGGAACGGTAATATCAAAGAACCGGAACTGGCAAGGCTGGCAGCAGAACTGGCAAAAGATAAATTCGGCTCACTCTATAACCCTGCCCGTGGCGTGGTGGAATGCCCGTCTGCGTTTGGCTATCTGAACCGCACAATGGCAACGGTTACTGACGCGCAGCGCAGCAAACCGGATGTCGCGTTTTTCCTGCATAAAAATCCGCATTATGTCTGCGGTCATGAGCTGGTCTGCCTGTGTGAAGTTTCTCCTGAGAATGTGGTGAAACGTTTTCAGCCTCTGTTTGAAGAGCCCGGCGTTGAGTTCTGCTATGGATAATGCATGGCAGCATTTCCGGGCCGGTACGCCTCCTGTGTTGTCTCCGGGTTCACTGCGTGAGAGACAGTTCCGCTGGTTATCTGCCTGTCTGGCTGATAATACGGCGTGCGAATACGGGCGGCAGTATCATTTCTCATCTGTAAAATCCGTAGCGGATTATCAGCAGAACGTTCCTCTGACAACCTATTCTGAGCTCAGTCCTTTTATCACCCGTATGACGGACGGGGAAGAAAATCTGTTGTGCAGTGCGCCGGTCCCGGCATTTGAACTGACCGGCGGCAGTCACAGCGGCGGTAAACTCATTCCCTATACTGCCGCCGGATTAACCGATTTCCGTCTCGCTGTCACCGGCTGGCTGCACAACGTTATCCGCCGTTTTTCACTGACCTCCGGCCATGTTTACTGGGCGCTCAGCCCGGCAGTGACACGAACGGTAAAAACACCCTGTGGTATTCCGGTCGGCGGCGGTGATGCGCTCTATCTGGGCGCGGATAATCTGGCGGCGTTCAGTGAATTATCCGCAGTACCGCTGACACTGTCACAGGTTGAGGATACAGCCGACTGGCAGTTACTGACCCTGATTTATCTGCTTCAGTGCCCCGGTTTACGTCTGATTTCAGTCTGGAGCCCCGTATTTTTATTTCCGCTGCTGACCACCCTGGACTCACGGCAGGAGGCTATCTCTGCATTGCTGCGTGATGGCGGAGTACTTGCCGGTCATTCCCTGAAGGCGGACCCGGAGGCTCTGGCGCGTTACCGGCAGTATCTGCGGGAGCATAAAACTGCGTTGTTATGGCCGCAGCTGGTTCTGATCAGCTGCTGGGATCAGGCAGCATCCGCCTCACCGGCACAGGCGCTGATGGCTCACTTTCCCGGCGTGACACTCCAGGGAAAAGGGCTGCTTTCCACTGAAGCCGTGATCACGGTTCCGTCTGACTGCGGTGATCCGCAACTGAGTGCAGACAGCAATTTTTATGAATTCCGGCATAGCAGCGGGCAGATATATCTGGCGGATGAGCTGATCCCCGGTGAAACATACAGTGTGATTGTAACCACCAACAGCGGGCTGTACCGCTATCAGACAGAGGATCTCGTGTTGTGTACCGGTCATACGGCGGAAGCTGTTCCGCAACTGCGTTTTTGCGGGCGTGACGGTATATGCAGTGACCTCGTCGGGGAAAAACTGACCGAACCGTTCGTGTGTGCCGGATTACCGGCATCACAGGATTTTGCTGCACTGGCAGCGGATGAGCGGGGCTATGTGCTGCTGCTCAGTAATACCTCTGTCAGTGATATACAGGCTCAGGTGTATTGTGAGGAAACCGAGCGCTACCTGTGCACCAATCCGCAGTATCACTACGCCCGCCGCATCGGACAGCTTAACCCGCTGACATACCTCCGCCTGCATAAACCGGCGGAGCACTATTTTCACCGGCAGCTGCAACGGGGAAAACGGCTGGGGGAGATAAAAATCCCGGCTCTGCTGACCCTGCCTGACTGGCGTGCCATGTTTGATATCAGGGAGTTTTCGTGACGACACAGACTGTTTATACGCCGCAGCGGCCGCTGGATCTGGTGCTGCTTTCGCCGAAAGGGCCGCTGTACCGGAAACGGGGCGGGATCTTCAAACGATCACTGCGTTATCAGCCGCTGACGCTGACCACGTTGTCGGCGCTGGTGCCGAAATCCCTGCCGGTCAATATCCGTCTGATTGACGAAAGCATTGAGGAACTGCCTGAGGATTTCACCGCAGACCTGGTGGCGATGACGGTGATCACCGGTAACGCGCCGCGGGCTTATGAGCTGTCAGCTCAGATGCGGGCGAAAAATATTCCGGTGGTACTCGGCGGGCCGCACGTCACATTACTGCCGCAGGAAGCATTACAGCATGCTGATACGGTCTGCACCGGGTATTCCGAGCAGAGCTGGCCGCAGCTTATCCGCGATTTTATGGCGGGTAATATGCAGCGTGAATATCGCCAGGGGGCGGATTTTACCCTTGATATCCCGGATCTGCCATTCCCCGAGCGTGAGCGGTTCGATGCGAAACATTTTCTGACCCAGGGCGTTTTTGAGGCGACCCGTTCCTGTGCGCATAACTGTGAATTCTGTGTCGCACCGAGCGCCTGGGGACGTAAACAATTTCAGCATCCGGTGGAATGGGTTGCTGAGGATATCCGCCGTTATGTGGAGCGCACCGGCAAGCGGAAAGTGATTTTTGTCGATCTGAACCTGGTATCAGATATCGGCTATGCCAAACGGCTGTTCACTGCACTGATCCCGCTGAACATTCAGTGGTTCGGTTTATCTACCGTGCTGATTGCTCATAATCATGAATTGATGGAGCTGATGGCCCGCAGCGGCTGCAAAGGGTTACTGCTGGGGCTGGAAACTGTCAGTGACGGCAGTCTGAAAGATGCCGGGAAGAAATTCAACGGCTCGGTGGATTATAAAGAACTGATCGGCGATCTGCACCGGCTGGGAATTGCGATTCAGGGCTGTTTTGTGTTTGGTCTGGATCACGACACCACGGATGTGTTTGATCGTACAGTTGATCTGGCTATCGACGCAGGAATCGATTTACCGCGCTTCTCGGTTCTGACGCCATTCCCGGGCACGCCGCTGTTTAAACGCCTTGAGGAAGAACAGCGGATTTTGACCACGGACTGGTCGCTGTATGACGCGCAGCATGTGGTATTCCGTCCGGCGCTGATGAGTGCGCGGGAGCTGGAGCTGGGGCACGAACGCGCCTGGAAAAAAGTATACCGCTACCGCAGCATTGCGAAACGGCTGTGGCAGGCGCGTAACTTTAAGCCTCTGGCTCTGACTGCAAATCTGGGTTACCGCTTCTATGCGCATCATCTGCATCAGTACTACACCTGTGACTGGCCGGTTGAGCACCGTCCGGCAAAATCAGGCAGTCACTGATGCGGCTGACGTTTATCCATCCGGCAATCGGCCACCGGCGCGATGAAACCTATCTGCGTTCCTGGCAGATGGAGCCGCTGCCTGTCGCGGCACTTAAAGGGCTGACACCGGCAGATATTGAAACCCGTTTTTATGACGATCGTCTTGAACTGATCCCGTTTGATGAACCGGCAGATCTGATCTCAATTTCAGTTGAAACCTATACTGCAAAGCGGGCTTATCAGATAGCCAGTGAGTACAGAAAGCGGGGTGTGCCGGTACTGATGGGCGGATTCCATGCCACGCTGATGCCGGAGGAGGTAAAACGTTTTGCGGATGTCATTATCACCGGGGAGGCTGAGTCAGTCTGGGAATCGATGATTGATGATTTACGCCACGGCACACTGCAGCGGGAATATCACGGAACACAGACCGATCTGCGCAGTATCCGTGTTGACCGCTCTCTGTTTGCGGGGAAACGTTATTTACCGATTGGCCTGGTGGAAACCGGGCGCGGCTGCCGCTTTCATTGTGAATTTTGTGCGGTACAGTCGTTTTATCAGCAGCGTTACCGGCGGCGCGATCCGGATCATGTGCTGCGGGAGTTATCAGAACTGAAAGGCACAAAAAATCTGTTTTTCTTTGTGGATGATAATTTTGCGGGCAATCTGCGGGAGAGCCGTGAATTTCTGCCGGCACTGGCGAAAGCCGGAATACGCTGGGTGACCCAGATGAGTATTGATGCCGCACATGATGAAGAGTTTGTCCGTGCACTGTCGCAGGCAGGATGCAGAGGGGTTCTGATCGGTTTTGAATCCCTGAATGAAGCTAATCTGCGGCAGATGAAAAAAGGTTTTAACACCATGAAAGGCGGCTACAGTCAGGCGCTGGCTAATCTGCGCCGCCATCATATAGCAGTATACGGCACATTTGTATTCGGTTATGACCATGATACTCCGGACTCATTCAGCGAGGCGGTTGCGTACGCCCGTGAACAGAGTATGTATATCGCGGCATTTAACCATATGACGCCGTTCCCGGGGACGCCGCTTTATGCGCGGCTGGCGCAGGAAAACCGCCTGCGCTATGAACACTGGTGGCTCGATGATAACTACCGTTACAACGAGCTGCCGTTTTATCCGGCACAGCTGTCTCCGGAGGCAGTAACGCAGGGGTGCCTCTCAGCAAGGAAGGCATTTTACAGTTCACGTTCGATTCTTCAGCGCAGCTGGCGTAACCGGGGCGATTTTTTTATGTTTCGCAACTATTTCCCGATTAACTGGCTGCATCACCGTGAGATAAGCAGCCGCAACGGCTACCCGCTTGGTGATGAAAATTGGCAGGGTAAATTAGCAGAGGTTAAATGATAGAGGTTATCGACGCGACAACGGAGCACATCGCGGATTTACTCGGGCTCCTCGAAGAGAATGCCATGCAGGGGGACTGGGAGCTGGTGATGACCCGGCGGCCCGGTTATTTTTCCCCGAAAGATGATTTCGGCGAAGTCTATCCGGCACTGGCAAGAGACGGTGACACGCTGATCGGTATGTGTCAGCTGACGGTGCAGAGAGGCTGGGTTAACGGCGAAGAGGCTCGGATGGGCTATCTCAGCAGTTTGCGTGTTGTGCCGAAATACCGTAATCACCTGAAAGTGTTACAGGCCGGATTTTCCTGGCTGCGGCAGTTGCCGACACCGGATCACTGTTACACCAGCATTGCGGAAAATAATCTGCTGGCCAGGCGTCTGCTGGAACGCGGCGTGGAAGGCTTACCGCTTTACCGCCCTCTGAGCAGCATGAGTACGCTGGCGATCAGCAAGAGCCGGGGTAAAAACCGCGGATTATGGAAAGTGGTTCCGCCGGAAGATTACACGGATGTGATCCGTTTCTTTGCGGAGGAATCCTCCTCCCGTCAGCTGGCACCGGCGCTGAATCTGAAAGCCATGCAGCAGACCGGCATCACCGTACTCGGCAGTTATCAGAACGGACAGCTGGTGGCCTGCGGTATGCTCTGGGATCAGCGATCATTCAAACAGGTTATTGTGGCCGGTTACTCCGGCAGAATGAAGATGCTGCGTCCGCTTTACAATGCGTTTGCCGGGATGACCCGGCGGCCGCAGATGCCGGAGGCCGGGGAAGTGATCCCGCAGAGTTTTCTGTCATTCCTGGCCTGTACGGATGATACCAAACTGCCGGATCTGATTGAGGAAGCCCTGCTGCACTGTACCACACCGATTATGACAGTCGGGCTTCCGTCCGGACACATCTGCACCAATGATGTGATTAAACGTACCGGTGCATCGGTTTACCGTACCCGGATTTACGGTGTTGATCTGACGGCTGCGCCGCAGTGGGACGGCCGGATTGTGTGGCCGGAGATAGCTCTGCTGTGAATATCGTGCTTATCTACCCGAATATGGGGGATTACCGCACGAAAGATGCTATGACACCGCTGGCGATGGGGATCCTGGCGGCCTTGTCGCCGGGGCACCGGGTGACATTTTATGATGACCGGCTGGATATCATCCCGGACGAACTGCCGGAAGCGGATTTAATTGCCATTTCGGCGGAAACGTTCACGGCACAGCGCAGTTATCAGCTTGCTGACCGGTTCCGCCGTCAGGGGAAAACCGTGGTGATGGGCGGTTACCATGTCACCTTTATGCCGGATGAAGCGTTGCAGCATGCGGACAGTGTGCTGCTCGGCGATGCGGAAGGGGCATGGGAACAAATGCTGGCGGACTGTGAACGCAATGCGCTGAAGCCCCGTTACCGTGGGGCGCATGACCGTCCGCTTGCCGGTTGCCGTATTGACCGGACTATTTTTAAGGGCAAACGTTACGCCCCGGTGTCGCTGGTGCAGTTCTCGCGCGGCTGCCGCTTTGCCTGTGATTTCTGCTCTATCCATGCCTTTTATCCGGAAGGGGTACGCACCCGGCCGGTTGATGAGATGCGGGATGAAATTTTATCCCTGCCTGCAAAACGGTTTCTGATATTTGTGGATGACAACCTCTTTGCCGGTAAACGGGCACTGAATGAACTGCTGGTGATGCTCACACCACTGAAGCGCCGCTGGGGATGTCAGATAAGCATTGATATTGCCCGTAATGAGGAAATGCTGGATAAACTGGCCGCTGCCGGGTGCTGTTTTGTGCTGATCGGTTTTGAAAGCCTGAATGAAACCACGCTCAGGCGGATGGGAAAATCCCGCAGCCATACCGCGAAGGATTATGCCGCTGTGCTGGCGGCGCTGTACCGGCGCGGTATATGTGTCTACGGCACCTTTATTTTCGGCTACGACGAAGACACACCGGAAACTATCCGCAGTACGCTGGCCTTTGCGGAAAGCAATAAACTGGCGATTGCCAATTTTAATCTGCTGATCCCGACACCCGGCACGGCGCTTTATGCACGGCTGGAGGCGGAGGGGCGGCTGATTTATCCCGCCTGGTGGCTCGACCCGGATTTTCGTTACGGCGAACCGGCTTTCCGTCCGGGAGGAATGAGTATTGCCGAACTGGCTGACGGATGTTTCTATGCCCGTACCCGCTTCTACCGTTACCCGTCCATTATCCGGCGGCTGTGTCGTTCCGGCAACTGGCGTACTCAGCTGGTTGCCTGGCTTTACAATATCGCCTCGCACCGGGATATTGCCCGCAAGCAGGGAAAACGCCCGGGAGGAAAAGAGTGAAACTGATACTGATTAAACCGAATATCGGCCGTCAGGAACACAGCCTTTATGTGGATGAAGGGCGGATGGAGCCGCTGATGCTCGGTGTGCTTGCCGGTCTGACCCCGCCTGACGTGGACGTGGTACTGTATGACGACCGGATGGAAGCTATCCCGTATGATGAACCGGCGGATCTGGTCGCTATCACTGTGGAAACCTTCACTGCCCGCCGCGCCTATGAGATTGCGGCGGAATACCGTGCCCGTGATGTCCGGGTGGTGATGGGGGGGATCCATGCCACATTGCTGCCGGAGGAAGTGGCACAGCACTGCGACAGCGTTTTTACCGGTGATGCGGAAACCCGCTGGACAGAGATGATCCGCGATGCGGAGAAAGGCCGTCTGAAGCCGCGTTATGATGCTCCGGCCGGGGTCGGTCAGGTCGATCACAATTTGTGCGGCTGTCTGCCGCGCCGTGATATCTTCCGCGGAAAAGGGTATTTACCGATCAGCCTGATGCAGTTTACCCGCGGCTGCCGTTTTGCCT
This sequence comes from Morganella sp. BCCO 40_0007, assembly GCF_032989665.1. NCBI lineage: Bacteria > Pseudomonadati > Pseudomonadota > Gammaproteobacteria > Enterobacterales > Morganellaceae > Morganella > Morganella sp. BCCO 40_0007. The sequence continues at coordinate 40,434 of NZ_JAVBIN010000011.1, forward strand.
GTCGTTTCTGTGCTGTCAGTCGCTATTTCGGGCGTCAGCACTATATCCGCCGGATCGATGAAGTGGTGCGGGAGATTGAAACGCAAAAACCGAAATTTATCTTTTTTGTCGATGACAATATCGCCTCTGATCACCGGGAACTGAGTGAGCTGTGCAGCGCACTGACTCCGCTGAATGTCCGCTGGATAAGCCAGGCGAGCCTGGATATGACCCGCAACCGCCGTCTGATGTCGCTGTTACAGCAGAGCGGCTGCTGGGGCAATGTGATGGGGTTTGAATCCATCAACCCGGACAGTCTGCGCGATGCGCGAAAATCGCCGAATATGCGGACATTTTCACAGTATCGTGAGGAAATTTCAGTATTACGGGACTTCGGATTGCAGACCTGGGCGGCGTTCACCCTGGGATATGATCATGATACAGCAGAGACCGTGGAAGATACGGTGGAGTTTGCACTGAAAAACCGCTTTGCGTTTGCTGCCTATAACATCCTGATGCCGTATCCCGGCACACCGCTGTATCAGCAGCTGGCGCAGGAAAACCGTCTGTTGTTTGACGGAAAATGGTGGCTGCATCCGGAATACCGCTTTAATCAGGCGGCATTTCAGCCGGCCCGGATGAGCCCGGAAACCCTGACTGAACTGTGCCACGCGGCGCGCAGCCGTTTTAACAGTGTACCATCGATTATCCGGCGTTTTTCTGACCTGCGGCTGACCCTGCAATCCTTATCGCGCATGGCCACATTCTGGCGTTATACCCTGTTATTCCGCAAAGAGGTGCATAAAAAACACCGGATGCGTTTTGGTCTGAAATAAGGAGGGTGAATGAATACCATCCCGGATTCTTTTCCCCGCCGTGTGATCAGCTATCTGCTGTGGTGTATTCCTGTCAGTGTGGTGTTTTTCACGGTTTATCCGCTGATGAATGCGTATACTGCCGGACGTGCAAGCCTGTATTCCCTGTGGTTTCCGGCTGAGCTGCATATCCCGTTTGTGCCCGGTTTTATCTGGGTGTACTGCTCGTTTTACCTGATTATTCTGATGCCGGTTTTGTTTCTGCCGCGACGTGAGCACCGGCAGCTTGCACTCACGTTTATTGTGATGACTCTGCTGGGCGGCGTGATCTTTTTTCTGTTTCCGGCGCAGCTCGGTTTTGTGCGGCAGGTGCCGGAATCTCCGCTGTATCAGACGATGTACACGACACTGTTCGCACTGGATCACCCGCATAATCTGGTGCCGTCCCTGCATGTCGCCTGGTCATGTGCTGCGGTGCTGGCCGTTATCCGGCATACCGGACGCGGGCTGACGCTGTTTTTTCTGTTATGGCTGATACTGATTGTGCTGTCTGTGCTGCTGGTTCACCAGCACCATGTGGCGGATGTGGTCACCGGCCTGCTGTTGGCGGTAACGGTTACCTATATGATGAGGAAATAGTGATGAAAAGGATAATTATCAGTGCATTAATGATTTTCAGTTTTTCGGTTTACGCACAGCCGGGCGAAGAAGACGGCGCTATCCACGATGAACTGCGGCAGGTCATTGGTACGGTGGAAGCAGCGATCAACAGCGGCGATTATGACAAAATGCTGCCGGTGATGAGTGAAAACCTGCGTGCCACCCCGATCACCCAGGAGTTTATCTCCGGCAAAGCGGCGATAAAACCGTATTTTGAATCCTGGTTCGGGCCGGATAAGTTTCTGAAAAAACTGAATATCAGTTTTAACGCCGATGTGGTGACTGAATTATCCCCGGATAAAACCTGGGGTGTCGCCTATGGTAAAGGGATGGAAAAATATCAGCTCAGCGATGGCCGGACCTATGATTTTCCGACCCGCTGGACCGCGACGGTTGCGCTTGAGGACGGTGCCTGGAAAATCCGCACTATTCATATCGGCACCGATTTCACGGATAACCCGCTGCTGAATGAAACCCGTAACGCCTTACAGGGCATGATGTACGGTGCGGGCGGTCTGGTGATTGGTCTGCTGGCCGGTATTGTGTTGTTCCGCCGTAAAAGTACGGTAAAACCGGCGGCAGAAACCGAAAAGAAATAATGATTTAATAAATCATAAGGTTATGTGAGTCGTCGGGTAACGGGCAGATAAACGAAAAGCATGCGCGTCATGGATGACGCGCCTGAGCGTACAGGGATGTATTTACAGCGACTTTTCGTTTTGCCCGTTATCAGACGTTTCACGGACTGACAGAAATCACCGTCTTTTTTCTTCCGGCGGAAATACAAAATCCAGATCTGCCGGTGCTCCCATCTGTGGTGCAGGCCGCACGCCATAGCGCCACATAGTGAAATAGACACGCCAGAAAGTCGGACGCGGCTGGTCATCCACCAGCGACGGCAGTTCATACCACGGTGCCTGCGGGTGCTGGTGGTGAGCGAGATGGCAGTGATAATTCAGCGCCAGCCAGCGGGAAACCGGCAGTACCTTCAGGTTCCACGCACCGTTCATCACATCGCGGGGACTCCAGGCGTGATCCGCATATTGCAGTGCTGACCAGTGCAGCGCAAAGGCCCACAGGCAGAGCAGATAACCGCTCACACTTAAGTCCAGCACCCAAAACAGCAATGCCTGCCAGAGAAATGCACCGAGCAGTTCACTCCAGATGGTCAGCGGCGGCAGTTTTGCCAGTTCCGGGACTTGTGAGCCGAATCCCAGCGCCGGTGCGATTTTGGTGACAAACACCCGGGAGCGGTAGACGCCCGGTGCAATAAACCAGATCAGATTACCCAGCAGCACACAAAAATAGTACAGTCCGAGCAGATTTCCGCCGTACATCCAGATATTACGCAGCCAGCGCGGCTGACCCGGCAGATAATAATCATACAGCTCTTTATCTGTCCGGTTATTTTTATGGTGATTCAGGTGTGCGCGGCGTTGCAGGGTAAAGGAGGTCGGAAATGCCCATGCGGCAATAATCCCGATAGCCCGGTTACCGGCGGCAGAGCGGGCGGCCACGCCATGTACCGCTTCATGCAGAATGGCAAACGGTATATTGTTGATCAGCATAAAACCGACCAGCGCGGGCAGGGCATAATACCAGGCGAGATGACTGACTCCCCATAAACAGGCCGCTGCTGCGGTCATCGAAAAAACCAGCAGAATACTATTGAGTAAAAGACGCATCAGTCTGTTTTCCTTGTGTTATCTGTCACTACTGCCGGGTTGAATAACCCGGTTTTTTCATGGCGTAACCGGCGGGCATACAGCCGGAAACCCAGATTGGCCGCCAGGCGGATAAAACGGCTGCCCGGACGGCGGAATACCCGGCGCAGAATGGCCGTCAGGCGGTATGTTTCCCGCCAGGCTTCGTGCAGCAGGGATTGCAGGGTTTCCGGTGACATATTTTGCGGCTGAAAAACCACATGTTCGTTGTCATACAGGCTCAGATCCTGCGTGATTAACCGGTTTTTTTCCGCCATCCTCTGCCACAGACGTGTACCCGGCAGTGGTGTGAGGACGGAAAAACGCACCAGATCCAGTCCGAGGCCGGGGATCTGCCGTATCGTGTCACGGATGCTTTCCGGTGTATCTTCATCAAATCCGAGCACAAAACAGCCGAGCGCGGCAATCCGGTTATCGCGCAGCCGCCGGATCTGACGACGGTATTCACTGACCTGGTTACAATTCTTTCCGGTGGCCGTCATGGTTTGCTGACTGAGGTTTTCCAGCCCGATAAGCAGCCCCTCACAGCCGCTGTCACGCAGCGCACGGAATACCTCGTCATCGTCCGTCACGTTCAGCGTCGCCAGTCCTGACCAGCGGATTTTCAGCGGAATCAGTGCACGGAACAGTTCCAGGCTGTACTGCCGGTTGGCATACAGGTTTGGGTCGAGAAATATCCAGCGGCGTTTGCCGCTTTGCTTTATTTCATCAATGACCTCTGCAACCGGACGTGCCGTGCCTTTTCGCCCCCACTGATGTTGCACAGAACAGAATTCACAGGCGAGCGGACAGCCCCGGTCAGCAATAATGGTGGCGATATTCATATAGGCGCGGGGTGGCAGCAGATCACGGCGCGGTACCGGCCCCGGCAGAAAGCCGCGTTCCGGCCGGTGCTGATAGCGCGGCTGCGGATGCCCGTCAGCCATATCCTGTAAAAACTGCGGCCAGATATATTCACCGGCACCGATCAGTACGGTATCCGCATACTGTGCCGCTTCATCGGGCTGCAATGTGGTATGTGCGCCACCCATCGCGGTTCTTGCCCCGCGTTCGCGCCAGTAGTTGCACAGCGCATAAGCCCGGGGAGAGGAGGAGGCCGTGGCGGTGACCACCACGAGATCAAAATGTCCGCTGGTGACGGGCGGGGAAACGCCTTCATCACAGAGGGTCAGTTGTGCATTCAGGTGCGGGGGAACCAGAGCGGCGAGGGTGATAAGTGTCAGCGGGGCATAGCTGATTGCCACGGAAAATGCACTTTTCCGGTAACGGTATGTCCTGTCAAACGGCAAAATCAGTAATATTTTCACCGGTGCTTCCTGCTCCGCAGATGACATATGGCCTTTCACAATGGCACAGCACGCACCGGGACGCACTGTGCCGGATCAAAGATCAGGCCGTAACGACCTCAAGGACAGAGATATAGCATTCTGTCGGGATGAGACGGTTTATTTTCAGTCCGGCTTCAGCCAGCAGTGCTTCAAATTCCGGAATTGTGCGTTCACCGCCACCGGGCAGAATAGCCATACAAAGTATCCCCATACCGTAATGGGCTGACGGGTTGGTTTCCGGATGCACAATGGATTCGATAATCAGCAGTTTACTGTCCGGCTTCATAGCTTTGCGGCAGTTTTTCAGTACGGCGAGGGCATTGGTATCATCCTGATTAAAAATGACTTTTTTCAGCAGATACATATCCGCCGGCGGTACGGATTTAAAGAAATCACCGCCGTTCAGCGACCAGCGGGAATCATCTCCCAGCTGAGACAGATATTTATCTGATACCACATGCGGGCTGTCAAACAGGGTGGCGGTCAGTGTCGGGTCACTGCGCAAAATCCGCAGCAGCAGAGAACCTTCACCGCCACCGATATCGGCGATATGACACGCTGACGGGAAGTTATAAGCACGGGTCACAAAATAGTTTTCCATCTCCGACAGGGCGGACATCCCGGACGGGAAATTATAGCTGTCGTCACGGTTGGGCTTGGTGGCCTGATATTCATAGAAGGTTTTGCCGAACAATTTTTTAAAGTTCAGTTCACCCCGGACCGATTCATTAAGCTGACCGATGGTTGACCAGTATGTATTATCTGTCAGTGTCAGTACCGCATCCCGCTGTGAACAGGGGTGATCCCTGCGGAGAAATTCCGCATCAGGAGAAAGCCGGTAATCATCATTACCTGTGCCGGTGAAAATACCGCTCAGCGCCAGCATCCGCAGTATACGGCGCAGATTATCCGGGTCCGAGCCGGTGCGTTCTGCCAGTACAGCGACAGAGAGCGGGCCGTCAGCCAGATGGTCGGCAATATTCAGCTCTGCCGCAACCCGCAGACAACCGGGCAGCGCCAGCCCGAGGGTGACATTCAGGATACGGATGACGGATTGCTCTTCCGCCGGACTCATCAAATCCGGTTCAGTATAAGACATAGCGGTAACTCCTTTCAGACATGAAATAACAGGACTGGTCAGAGTGCCTGCTGAGGCATACAGCACTCTCTATGTTAAGTGAAACTAAACAATAGAGGGAGGATAGCTCAGCAGCAGGAAATTACCGTATCGGAATATGAAGTATTATTAATTAATGATAAGTGAATCAACTATTCAGTTGTGAATGAATCTGTTTCTGCTGATCCGCAGACCCCGCATCATGCATAACCAGGCGCAGGCCGAAACCCCGATCAGCAGCAGCCACAGGGTGTTTGGCGGAAAGTGTGTCAGTACACCGCCGGTGAGCAGCGGGTTAAAGGCACCGCCGAGCCAGCCGAGGGATTGTGCGGAAAAGTAACTGGATTTCATGCCGTCGGGAGCAATGTTGTCGATCAGCATATATTCTCCCGGCGCATAAATCAGTTCGCCGAGGGTAAAGACAAAAGCAGCTAATCCCCAGAAGACAAGATTACTGCCTGACATCATAAATCCGGCGAGTCCGCCCATAAAAAAGAGAGTACCGAGTGTCATCAGTTTTTGCAGGTTTTCCGTGCTGATCCGGCGGCCGACCATGTATTGCAGTGAAACCACAACGGCAGCATTGACCGGCAGAACCACACCGATCACCTTTTCAGCCAGCGTGGAATCAGCCACTGTCAGAACATACTGGGAAATACAGGCGGAAAACGAACCGAACACCAGTGAGCCCATAAAGGCAGACAGCGTGAACCAGAGCAGCGCTTTATCATGCAGCATCACAGAAGGCTGCCAGGCAGTGCTGTTGCTGCCGGAGGCGGAAGGCGGCACACTGCGGACAAAGCGCTGAATAAAGAATATCGGAAATGAGGCGGTACAGGCTGCCAGCCAGAACGGCAGATCGGCGCTGTACATCAGCAGTCCGGTACCGATTGGCGGGCCGACAGTCCAGCCCATATTGACGAAGGTATAGTTCAGGGAAAAAACTTTGGTTTTACGTGCGGGCGGCAGTGTATCGGCGAAATAGGCTTTCAGCACTGTGGCAAATACAGAATAAGCGCAGTTAATCAGTGAAAAGAAGACGACGACCAGTGCGATATTGTGTGTCAGCGGAATGGCAATAAAACCGGCGATATAAACCACAATTGCCATCAGCATATAACGCTTTTTATCAAATTTATCGGCAATAATGCCAAAGCCAAGGCTGAACAGTACTCCGGTTGTCAGGGCAACCGTCAGCGCAACCCCCACCTGATCTACCGCCATGCCATACTGACGGCTGAGATAAATCGCCATAAACGGGATAGTGGCACCCCGTCCGATAGTAATTAAAAATGAGGAAGCGAGCAGAGCAATAGTGGAACGGGTGGCGGCTTGCATGGTGACATTCTCAGTGTTTTTATTTTAATTGTAATATTCACGTAATCAATATCATGCAAATCCGGCGCTGTACAGTGCCTTCAGGTCGTGGCAGCACAGTGTGCACCGGTCTTTTTCGCAACCCGTCTGAAACCATATTGACCGGCGTTAAACTGTCCGCGAAGTTCTGTCAGTTTTTTTATCTTCTGTCTCCGCTTTATAAAGAATAGTCCTGGTTAGTAATACCCGGGTTTTTTATACGCTATTATTTTCTGCGGATGACAGCGGTATTTTTATACCGGAAAAAACATTAAAAATGTGTCACCGGGTACCGGCAGATAGTGTTGTTGTCTTTATTTAAGGCAGAAAAAAATTTGTTTTGTTTCCGGCATTGAGTCAGGAGTCAATATTTTAACAAGGGGATATCAATGCGGGGTTTTGATGAAATATCCGGTCAATACAGCGATTTTAACTCTCCGCTCAGCGACGGGGAATTTTTTGCAATACCGGCGGAAGCTGATTTACCGGAAGGTGTAAAACCGGTGATTGATATATCTGCCGGGCTGTGTATCGGTTATTTGTACGGGATGAATCAAACTTATCATCTTTATGATATCAGAGGACATTATCAGGCGATGTATGTGTTACCGCAGGGATCAGCATTATTTGCCCCGCTGGATCTCCTTCTGGTCAGTGGTGTTGTGACTGAACCGGACGGGCAGGCCGCTTTTCTGACACGTAACGGTACGACCAGGATAGTCCGCAGCGGCAGTTCAGTACTGAATATACAGATGATCCCGTCACTGAAGAGCAGGCTGAATCCGGATAGTTCAGAAAAGGTAAAATATTCGCTTCCGGCAGCTCGTGCCATGGCAGACAAAAAACGTTATATTCCTGATTATATTATAAAAACAACTATTAAAGATGGTGAAAAAACTAAATTAACCACAGAAAAAAATGAAAAAGACCCGCTTATCTGTTTGCTGAAAATTAAAAAATACAGTCATAACGGGCAGTATCAGGATATAAATCTGAGGGTTATTTTTGATGCAGGGAAAAAAGTGATAAAAGAATTTAACTATTAAATGATGGTTAATTTGCCGGCGGTGATGACTGTTACACATCACCGTTATTTTCCCGTATTACTTAATATAAGAATCCAGCACCTTCAGGACAATATCCAGGTCACCCTGACGCTTTTCCTCATCTTCCTCATGGACCACGTGTTCAATCAGATGGCCTTTAATTACTTCCCGCATTAACCCGTTTACCGCACCCCGGATAGCCGCAATTTGTTGCAGTACGGCGGAGCACTCGTGTGGTTCATCAAGCATTTTTTTCAGTGAGTTGACTTGCCCCTGAATTTTACTGGCGCGGTTCTGAAGTTTCTGTCTGTCCCTGATGGTATGTGACATGGCAACCCCGTGAAATAAGGTGAAAAGAAAGTGACTGGCAAAATAGTAGCATCTCCTTGGTACAAAGAGGTAGTGTAATTATACTGGGGGGGAGTATACTGCGGTTATGCTTTCTTCATTATGAAAACAGGGAATACACGTCATGACTGATTTTTCCGCTCTGTTACAGCAGGGTAATGCCTGGCTTTTTATTCCCGGCGCGATTGCGCTGGGCGCGTTGCACGGCCTGGAGCCGGGCCACTCAAAAACCATGATGGCGGCTTTTATTATTGCGGTAAAAGGGACGGTCAGACAGGCAGTGATGCTCGGCCTGGCAGCGACGTTATCACATACGCTGATTGTCTGGCTGATTGCTCTCGGCGGGATGTATATCAGTACCCGTTTTACACCGGAAGTGGTGGAGCCATGGTTGCAGATGGTATCAGCGGTGATTATCCTGGCAACCGCATTCTGGATGTTTATGCGGACATATCGCGGTGAAAAAAACTGGCTGACGGAAATGCAGCAGGAAAATCATACGCATCATCATCACGACCACGACCATCACGACCACGACCATCATCACGATCATGACCATCATCACGACAACCATCATGATGATGAATATCAGGATGCACACGCCAGAGCGCATGCGCATGAAATCAAAACCCGTTTTACCGGCGGTAAAGCCACAAACAGCCAGGTATTACTGTTCGGGCTGACCGGAGGGTTAATTCCGTGCCCGGCGGCGATTACGGTTCTGCTGATTTGTCTTCAGCTGAAAGCTTTTACTCTGGGGGCAACTATGGTGCTCAGTTTCAGTATCGGGCTGGCACTGACACTGGTTACCGTCGGTGTGGTGACTGCTGTGGGCTTACGCCAGGTCAGCCGCCGCTGGCAGGGGCTGAGCGATATTGCCCAAAAAGCACCGTATTTCTCAGCGGCGCTGATTGCACTGGTCGGGCTTTACATGGGGATTCACGGCTATATGGGGCTGGCAGAGTGATATCATTGCTGTGCTGTATTTTGAGATAAATAAAAAAGAGCTTGCCGGATAACAAAATATATGGCTTAATATCGGCATTGGTTTGGAAGTACAGACCTATTTATGTCAGTCCGATTTTAAGTTGTTCTCCGTCAAGCGTTATCCAAGATACCACTTCATAGCGAATTCCTTCTGATAGTTCCCATAAGTAAAAACGTAATCAAACCGCTTATATGCCCTACGGCAACAAAAATTTATTAAAGGAAATTCAATATGTCTGCAACAATTACTGGTACCGTAAAATGGTTTAACGATGATAAAGGTTTTGGCTTTATCACTCCTGCTGACGGCAGCAAAGACGTGTTTGTTCACTTCTCTGCAATCCAGAGCGACAACTTCAAATCTCTGGCAGAAGGCCAGCAGGTTTCTTTCACCATCGAAAATGGTATGAAAGGCCCGGCTGCGGCTAACGTGGTTGCACTGTAATCACTGCTGCTCAGGCACAGATTTTAAAAACCTCACTCCGGTGAGGTTTTTTTATGTCCGGAAAACAGACAGTGGCGGAAATAAGAAAAATATGAATATAATTTGCTCATAATTTAAGGGGTAATTTATGTCTCAAAATATTTATGATGATCCGGATTTTTTTGCCGGTTATGCCACGCTGCCACGTTCCGCAGAAGGGCTGGATGGTGCACCGGAATGGGCTGCTATGCAGGAATTGCTGCCGTCGCTGACCGGAAAATCGGTTATCGACTTGGGCTGCGGGTATGGGTGGTTCTGCCGCTGGGCAAGAGCAGAGGGAGCAGCCCGGGTAACCGGTTTTGATCTGTCAGAGAAAATGCTGGCCAAAGCGGCGTCGATGACCTCTGATTCGGAGATTACCTACCTGCGGGCTGATCTTGAGACATTATCATTACCTGCCACACAAAGTGATGTGATTTACAGCTCTTTGGCGCTGCATTATGTGCACGATATCCCTGCACTCTTTGCTGCGCTGTATCAGGCTCTGGTCCCTGGCGGTAATCTGGTTTTCTCCGCAGAACACCCGATTTATACAGCTCCCGTTATTCAAAACTGGTGTACTGACAGTGCCGGTAATAAAGCCTGGCCGGTCAATCAGTATCAGCAGGAAGGCGTCAGGCTCAGCAACTGGTTTGCTGACGGGGTGGAAAAACAGCACCGGAAATTATCCACCTGGATAAATATGCTGATTGCCGCCGGGTTTGAAATCCGCGGGATAAATGAGTGGGGACCATCAGCAGAACAAATTGCCGCCAATCCGGCACTGGATGAAGAAAAAGAACGGCCGATGATCTTTCTGCTTAGTGCCCGCAAGCCGGAATAACGGCAGACGGGCAGATTTACTCCGGCTATTGCATACTTACCTGAAAAATATCCCAATAATTTTTGTAAGAGCGATAGCTTATACAAACCGGTGTTTGTGAAATATGAGCAATATTCAGTAATTCGATAATAGGAGGAAGGCGGGCTGAAAAACTCCACAGATTACTTGCGGGATATAAATTTTGATGTATATCTCTCAACTGAAACCGATAATATCCATCATTATCTATTGCCGTACTATGAACATAATAGCCACATTTATCTGTAAAGACCTCAGAGTTTGCAGTAAACGTAACAGCTGAAAATAAGATAAAAATGATACTGTTAAATTTTTTTTTCATTTTCTGTATATCCTGCATGTAAGTATTAATTATTTATTAAGTAATCATCAAACATTCTGGTGATAATATATTCATTATTTTTTTCATAATATTGCACACATAGTTTTTTATTCAGGATATATGCGGTTTTAATGTAGTTGTATGAATGACTATTTAATGGTAATAAAAAACCAGCATGTTTTCCGAATAAGTATTCGTAATCATTTTTTTCATCATATATAAATAGGGTGATTTTATAATAACTACCAGTTTGAATGTGTCCTTTTATACTCAGTCTGCATTTTGTTTTATCCTCTGCCCGTTCATTGGAATATGCTGGATTTATAAAAATTGAAGTTAATATGCAAAATAAAAAAACTTTTATTTTCATTTTGAATTTCTCAATAATAAATGATAGTTTAATGGGTATATGTCAAAGCATAGTTAATATACATAAATTGATTTTCAGGGAAGAACGTTTTTTCACCTAAAATACTAAGGCTATAAAATTTATGGTCGTCAATTGAATGATCACTGCTGCGTGTTTTTTTATCAGGAATATAAAGTGCGTAAAGACAAAGCTCATGAATGTTAACACTTCTGTAGGGTTGAGGTTCGTTCTGCATATTACCCGCTCGGTATGAATATTTAAAGATTCCACTTCCCGGCATGGCATATAATTTTTTAAATTCCTTGCTTATCATACCCCAATCATTAGTGAGTTTTTTATATTCCGTGCCAAACATTGAGACATCCGGATTAACAGATTTAAGATGATTACTGTTCCATTCCATGATGGCGGGAAATCTTATGGACTCTGAAGTGAATAAAATTAACTGAAGTAATGATTTTTTTAATTCGGATTCATTGTTTGTATTATTACCATTATTTTCATGATGATTATTCAGTGTGATTATTGCATTTTTTAACGAATTATGATTGATTTTTATTGATTCTCTGCTTGGTGAATTTTTCTCTAGGTCTGAATAATTTCCTGAAAAATTAAGTGTGTATGTAGTAAGATCTTTAACATCAATTAATGTATCTTCTTTAAATCGATAGTATTTTTCTTCTATTTCCTCTTTTCCATTCTTTTCTTTCTTTTTATTGGTAATGAATCCGAGAAGGTAAGCATTTCTGGCATTATATACCAGACTAATGAAGGTGGATTTTTTTTCATCTGAATGTATTTTTATTCTGTACAGTTTGTTTTCTTTTTCAGATATATAAACATTTTTGCCATATCCTGAACTGTGGTCACTCAATTCGGATCTGAGCTTTCGGATTGATTCATTATATTTAAGATTGTTACTGTAATCAAAGTCATCATTTATTGGCGTGATGTTGAGCTCTGCATAAGCATGAAAATAAAAGCAAAATATAATTATAGCCATTATTTTTTTCATGGTGGTATTCCTGTTGGGTATTGTTAAAATATATCATTGCATACTGACAGAGTATATTGTCCAAAACCAGCGACTGGTTGAGTAATTTATGCATAAAGGTGTCTGAGATAAATGTGCACTATTAAGCATTTCAATGATAATAAGGTCTGTAGCTGAAAAGCTCCAATCCTGACTTCCGTCAAAATTATTTCCTCCTTTATCAACTAATTTAAATCGATAGTCAGAGTTTTGATCAACATATGTTTCCTTTATATATGCACCACATCTGTCAGTGAATGTCTTAGCAAAACTTAGCTGCGAAAACAGGAATAAAAAAATTGTTATTGAAATAAAAGATAGTTTTCTCATATAGATCCCTTTCGATTTTTAAAAATTATTGTGAATAGTCGTGTATACTCAGTATCGTGTTAGTTGTTATTTGATCGTTGACTCTGGAGATATATTTAACGCATAGTGGTTTATTATACAAATAAGCAAATTTAATGAAATTAAATACTGTGGTAGTTGGCGGAAGGGTAAATGAAAGGTGAGGGCCGAGTGGTTTCCTTTTGTTCGTATTAGAATCAAGCTGCTCCAGTGTTATCCGGTGCTCATTGCCACGCATCATTTTTGTTACAAATACATTGCAGATAGTATTGTCAGACTCTTCAGCTGAAATGTACTGTACAGGTAGTAAAATAAAACATGCATATATTAATATTTTTTTTATGGACATAAATCCCTCTCGTTAATTTATAAGATATGAGGTTTATAATACTGATAATATTTTATCAGTATGACCGGGATTTTTTAAAAATAAATAACAATATTTATTGGGAGCGTTTTATAATTTTAATTTATATTTTTTTATCAGTACAAACAGACCGGCAACTGCCGCGAGGATAAGGAACCAGGCCAGGTAAGTATGCAACGGCAGGGCAAGGATTGCGGCGCTGATAAAATATCCGGCAGACACAATAACACTTCCCCATATTGCCCCGCCGAAAATATTCAGCACAAAAAATTTCAGCGGGTTAATACCTGCGGCACCGATAATTACGGGGCCGATCGTTCTTAATCCGTAAGCAAAACGGACTCCGATAATGACCAGATTTTCTCGGCGGTGAATAATCCGTTGCAGGCGGGTTATTTTGTCTGCGTGTTTATGAATACGGGGCAATATCCGGTTTCCGGCAAAATAGCCGATCATGAACAGAAGATTGTCACTGATAATCCCGCCCAGTGCGGCAGCCAGCATCACTTTCGGGTAGGATAATAACTGATGGTGTGCTGCGATGCCGGATAAAAATGCGGCGGTTTCCCCTTCGATCATTGTACCGAAAAAGGTTGCCCAATAGCCGTATTCTGAAATCCAGTGCGACAGCAATGTATCCATCAGCTGTTCCGTTTAAAATAAACCGGCGGAAATATTAATGCATAATCCCAATATCGCCATATTAAAAATAAAGGAGACAATGGATTGCATTAACACAGCACGGCGCATCGGTGAAGAGGCGATTTCCACATCTGCTGTTTGTGAAGCGACAGCAATCGTAAATGAAAAATACATAAAATCAGAGTAGCCCGGTTCAGCGGGTTTGTCCGGAAATAATAACCACGGGGTATCCTGCTGCGGATTATTGTAATAAAGATGTGCGTAGTGCATGGTAAATCCGGCCGGTAATAACAGCCAGGAAGAAACTAATGTGGATGCCGTCAAAATATACTGAACGGCTTTATCATTGCCGGTCAGATTACCGTGTCCGCCGAGAGCAAAAAAGAGCACCAGTAAACTGACACAACACCCGGCAAGCAGGAAAAACATCACCATACGGGCACTTTCATCCTCAATTTTGGTCAGCTTACGGATATCTTTTACTTTTTTATTGATGATCCGTTCAAAGAGAAATAACAGATATATCCAGGAAAATGCATTCCAGCTGAGGATCAGGCACATCAGTGCACTTTGCATGGGTAACAGTGCAAAAAATGTTACAAATGCAACCAGCAGGGAGATAATAAAACGCGGACGCGAGTGAAAAGCATGACGAAAAATATGAGTAATGCGAATACCGTAGCGCAACATATTAGTACCCTGTTTAGTATGATGACGAGTTATTATACCAAATATCCGGCAGCAGGGGCGGTATCACTTTTTCAGATGTGTGCTTTTTATATACTGATTATCCCTATAATTTAAAGTGTCTTTCCATGAGCATAACATTTCTTATTGTCATGTTTTTTGTTGCCGTGGCTGCCGGATTTATCAATGTGGTGTCCGGCGGCGGTGGTTTTCTTTCTATTACGGCGCTGCTGATCTCCGGATTACCCCCTGCTAACGCACTGGCAACAAATAAGATGCAGGCATTGGGCAGTTCATTAACATCCGGAATTTATTTTTTACGTCAGGGGCGGATTGATCTGAAAAATAATAAATGGGTGTTTATTACCACTTTTTTTGGTGCCGCGGCGGGAACAATTTTTGTGCAGTTTATTGATCCGACTTTTCTGAAAAAATTACTGCCGGGATTAATTATCGGGGTCACGCTGTACTTTATTTTTGCCCCTGATATCACTAAATCCAAAGAAAAACAGCGTGTTTCCTTTTTTCTGTTTTCATTTATCTGCGGCGGTGGTGTCGGGTTTTATGACGGATTTTTAGGAGCCGGTGCAGGGACATTCTATACCATCAGTTATATGCTGCTGTTAGGATACAGGATCGATAAAGCACAGATTCACTCTAATTTTCTGAACCTGGCCTCCAATACTTCATCCGTTATCTTTTTTATCGCCGGGGGTAAAATGATGTGGTCGCTGGGACTGCTGATGTTTGCCGGACAGGCTATCGGGGCGCGGCTGGGAGCCGGGGTTGTGCTGAGTTCCGGACTGAAAGTGATAAAACCGATGATTATTCTGGTTTCTGCCGGGATCAGTACCAAAATGTTATTTGATATGTATTTTTAACAGGGAACAGGACAATGATGGATAATGTCATTATCAAAGCAGGGATGTTATTTTTTTCTCTCTTTCTTTTCAGTTCTGCACAGGCAGATACAGCAGCAGGTAAAAAAACGGCCGGAGAATACGATGCACTTCAGGCGATGATCATTAAAAATGAAAGTCAGCTGCTGCCGATCCGGTTTGATGTTTATACCCTTCTGACGGAAGTCACCCGTGAGAATAACGTGATTATCCTGAATTATCAGGTTACCGGATTGCCGCCGGAATTGTTCAGAGAAGAGCAGGCGATAAATAAAATGCAGGGCATCCTGACAGGAAAATATTGTCAGGATTCAGCGATCATGCGGTTATGGCAGCTGGCATTTCCCGCCGGGCTGCAGCATAACTATTTTTCGGACGGAACCCGGGTTATGCAGATAAATATCAAACCATCAGATTGCCGGGCGTAAATTTATCCGGTTGTTTTTCTGTATCACTGTAAAATTTAATAATCATTTTGCGGTTATAGCGGGGTGGTGCAGGCGGACATCTTATTTTCCGCAGCACCCGTATGGCATCCCGTGCGGTACATTTATCATCACAGGTGTTTTTGGTTATTTTTACCGTATAGGCTTTTCCGGCCGTATCTGTCCGGTAAATAAGATGTATTTCTCCGTTGCCGGGATTCCCGGCAATCTCTTCGGGGGTTAACTGCCCGCTGTATTTGCACTGCCCGATCGCAGTAATATCAATTTTCGCCTGTGCGGCAGATATTGTTATCAAAAGAAAAAGCAGGGTATATCGCAGCAAAATGATCTCCGCAGAGTAGAACGTCAGTGTCAGTTACGGAATATATTGCCACAATCGGCTTTTTTATCCATTGATACCCCGGTAAGCATCATAATGACAGCTCAGACCAAAGGCGTGGTCTGCGCAGGCATTGTGTTCTATACTGCGCGCTGTAATAACTCAGCAGATAATTGATTAAGCAGGTGGTAATGGCGATGAACGGAACAATCACAACGTGGTTTGAAGATAAGGGTTTTGGGTTTATCAAAGATGAAAACGGTGATAACCGTTATTTTCATGTGGTTAAGGTCGCCAATCCTGACCTGATTAAGAAAAATGCCGCTGTGACATTTGAGCCTACGACCAATAACAAAGGGCTGTCAGCCTATGCGGTAAAAGTGGTACCGGAAAGTAAATACATTTTCATTGCCGGAGAGCGTATCAAGCTGACAGCCATTAAATCTTTCGTGGTCTACAGCGAAGAAGAAGCAAATACCGGGATTGATAAAGATAATATGGTACTGTCTGTAGGGATACTGATGAACAGTATCAAACCAAAATCCGACGTGCCGGCTGAAACACGCACACTGAAAAAACTGGCGATCACCACACAGCACGGAACTACACTGATTTTTTCAGAAGATGAAATAGATATTGATGAAACGGTGAAGATGCTTAAGGTGTGATTGTCTGCAGATGACAGATACAAAAAAAACAACCGCAGCAGGTTGGTTTTTTTAAACCGGCTAAAGCCGAAATCCAAACAGACCGCTCCGGCGGTTTTTTTGTACCCGGTGTTCAGATATCATCAATCAATTTTTATAAAATTCTGTAAACGTCACTTATGAGTGGTACTGGTAGAAATTTATATAAGTTTTATATGTTTCCGCTCGATACACATGAAGAAAGAATGATGATATTAGTGCATCAAAAAAACTATCCTTCTTAATAATAGTCAACTTCCGGGTTGGCAGGATTTTTCTTATTTTAAATAACCGGATGAAACGCTACAATTTTAGGAGCCATTTTTTTGTTTATCTTGTTTGTATATGATTTTTAAATAAAAATACGCTCATAAATGATATCGGTGAATCGACTTATTTAATCAGTAAATTTATTGTTAAGATTATATTTTATAAAGGGATTTATATGAAAAATAAAATATTGCTGCTGACCATAATTACATTATTATCGGGATGCAAAATAAATGACGCTATCCGCTCAGTTAATAGTGCTGTCAACCAAATATCCCCGTCGGTGGATTCAACAGTAACTAAAGCTACTTACTCAGAAGTATGTAAGGACTTTGATGATAATGAAATATCAGCGAAGCAAAAATGGAGAGGGAAGTGGGTCATCTTCGAAGGAAAGGTGAACACTATCACAAGTTTAGAAGAGGTAGTCAGATATGATCTCTATAAACCAACCCCGCCTAAAGTGGTCGCTATTAAATTTAATAATAAAGATGGTGCTTCATATACGTTAAAACCAAGTGAAGAAAAGAATGTTCTTAAAATTAAAAAAGGACAAACTGCAAAAATAAAAGGTGAGATTACGGATATCACCGATGCACTTGGTTGCCTGATTCTCTTGGATAACGGAACAATTCAGTAGTTAGCAGTGTAAGTTAATACTGTCCATATACAGAGAGTGAAGAAAGGGAAAAGGTCAGAGGGAAAAAAAGCCCGGCAATCAGCCGGGCAAATAAATTACTGCAATAAAGTAGTACTAGGTGACAGGTAATATATTTGATATGGGTTAAATGAATCCTGAACAGAACGTCACTAATAGCGGTGAATAATACGTTTGCAGGCATTTTTTGAGAAAATATTAAAATAAAGAAAAATCAAGTTATTGATTTTTCACTTTACCAATAATCCTACCCTGTACTATTCAGTACAGGGTTTTCGCTATCCGTGACGGCAGTTCTGCATCATACGCATCACCATCGAATTCGTCACGGCTGATGGATTTGAGAATTTGCCCCGGTGGCGGAATTTTTCCCTTTTCTGCCGGATATTTACTCTGCCACAATCCGGAGCGGATCAGGGCGCGTCCGCACTGAAAAAAGACCCGTTCCACATGGATACGTAGTACCGAGCGTGGCAGTACACCGTTTACACTGAATCGTGCCAGAATCTCTGAATCAATGATAATTTCCGCTGTACCGTTGATACGCAGGGTTTCGTTTACTTCCGGTATCAGAAGTAGTAATGCAATCTGATTGTTTTCCAGCAGGTTACGCATACTGTCAATACGGTTATTCCCGCGCCGGTCTGGTAACAACAGTGTATGCTCATCTTCAATCACTAAAAATCCCGGTGCATCTCCCCGGGGGGAAACATCCATCCCATCGGAGCCGCAGGTAGCAACTGCCAGAAATGGTGAGGATTCAATATAAGGCTGGTACAGAGGGTGAATATAATTCACTTCTTTCAATAAAGAGGCTTCTGCCGGTTTACCGTAAAGTGCTTCAAGCTCTTCTGTGTTTTTGATTTTGTTTGTCATACCGCTATCTCCGGTTCAGTGCTGACCGTGTTTACTTTAAGCCGGCTGACTAATCAAATAATGAAGATTACATTAATTCGGATCATTCCCCTTGTCCGCTTTTCGCTCATAGCGGACCAGGAAGCGACGGCGGGTACAAGATGAAGCGCGAAATGTTATCACCGCATACACGACAAATTTCAGTCAGCTGCCGGTGGTGAAGGGGTGAAACAGTAGTGGTATTTAGTCGCCTGTTTTACCCCTGAGTTACCCCTGAGTTACCCCTGAGTTACCCCCGGATTACCCCGACAGAAATTACAGACACAAAAAAACCAACCCTAACAGATTGGTTTTCTTATAAAAATGCTGGTCGGCATGACAGGATTTGAACCTGCGACCCCCGACACCCCATGACGGTGCGCTACCAGGCTGCGCTACATGCCGAATGATGTCTATACTACTGTTTTCTTTGATTAAAGCAAGACAGAGCTGTCCGGTTGTGCTTTTTTTATCCTGCCGTTAATGGGTATCGATAAAGCGCTTCTGCTCTGTCAGAACCTGAAGTAATTCAGCCATATCCGGCTTGGCGTTACGGATTTTTTCATCATCCTCACCAAAGCGCTGATATTTACCCTGGGATGTCAGCAGCGATGCTGAGTCCGGTTTGATAATCACCAGATTGCTGTTATCTCCGGTAAATATCCAGGGCTTACGCCGTACAGCAGTGAAGAGGTCATCTCCCTGTGTGTATTCTCCCGGCGGGTTACTGACGTGCAGCAGGCGCTGCATCAGGGTTGCCATAATATCCGGGTGTGCAGTCAGTTTGCTGATGGTTTGTGGCGGTGTATCCGGCCAGTGGACGATCAGCGGAACACGCAGCTGGTCACGGTTAAATTTGCCGTCAGTAACCCAGTTATCCTGCAGTTTTTCCACGCTGTCACCGGTACCGGCGGTGATGACGATAACGGTTTTATCCCACTCGCCGCGTAAACGGATATCCTGAATCAGTGCGTCCAGCGTGTTATCAATATTTGTCATATCCGGGGCGGAATGACCGTCCGGTAACGGGGTGCTGAGGTTAATCAGCGCAAACCACGGCTGATCTTTACGGGTCTGTTTCAGCCAGAGTGACCAGCGTTCTGCCACATCCGCAGAGGCGGTGGCTGTCCCGCGGTTGTCCTGCCCGTCACGCAGCGGCGGCAGGCTGTAATCCGCCAGCAGAGCATAGCGGAAGAGCGGGGAGGCAAAGTTTTCCGTTGAGAAGAATCCGGTCTGATAATTCTGCGCACTCAGTGCAGACATCAGTGCAGACGGGATACGTCCGTTCAGGATGCCGTCATAATAGGTACCGGAAATGCCGTAATAGAGCCCGAATTGTGCCCGTTCCGGATTGATTTCACTGCTGTAGTGCTGTGTGAATTGCGTGCTTTCCTGTGCAAACCGGTTCAGATTCGGCATTGCCTTATCAATATCTTCCCGGCTCAGCGAGGTGAGGGTGATAAGCAGTAAATTGTAGCCGCTGCCGCTGTCTGCATAGGTCAGTTTGTTGATCGGGTATTCAACACCCTGCGCGGTCGGGTCGCCGTGCAGCAACAGTTGCTGTTCATAACTGGTACTGTCGAGCAGGCCGTGACGCTCCAGGAATTTACGTGCCGTCATCGGATAAGACACCGGCAGGTTATAGCGCTGCATGGTGACCGGACGATAGAAATTAGCATCCGCCCAGATATACATAATATGGGATGTAATAAAGGCGGTGATAAAGACCACAGCAACGGGTTTACCGAATTTTTGCCGGTTGAGGCTGCGCAGTTTCTGCCAGCTCCAGGTACCGAACAACATCTCGATCAGGAAAATGACCGGGATCGCAATAAAGATAAACTGCCAGCGCCGTGCCATTTCCCCCTGTTCCGGGTTGACGACAAGATCCCAGACAACCGGGTTTAAATGCAGGCGGAACTGTTCATAAATGCCGATATCAAACAGCAGCAGTGTCAGCCCGGCTGTACCGAGCGCAGCGGATAAAAAGCGCAGCAGCCGTTGTGACATCACCACAAACGTGAGCGGGAACACAATCAGCAGATACAGGGCGAAGGCCAGGAAACTAAAATGTCCCAGCCAGCTGGTGATGGCGTAAATACGGCCAATCAGGGTGTCCGGCCAGTCAGAAATAAACAGGTAACGGCTGCTGAGTGCGAGACTCAGCAGAATATTAAACAGGGTGAACCAGTGCCCCCAGCTTATCATCTGGGAGACTTTGTCACCGTATTTCGGACGATACGTTACCATAGAGTTTCGTCGTCAGCCGGAATGCGGTCAGTGCGCTTTATCTTCACTGACGGAAGATTGCAGGGCGCGGGCGAAGGATTCAGCAATATTCGCGCGTTGTGACGGCGCAACACTGGTATTGATGAGATTGGTCACCATATTTCCTAACACCATAAGAGAAAGGTCGGTCGGTGTCCGGTTTTTTTCCAGCACACTGACCAGCTCAGCCAGTAACTTTTCAACGTGTTCATCACTGTAGCGGGATGATTGCGGCATAAACGTAGATATCCTGATTGTACAAAGCTCTATATCATAACTGATGAGCGGCCGTATTTCTGCTTTTTGCGGAAAATTATTTCAATTATGGGTCCGGTTACGCAGGTAACCGGTCAATTTCAGTATGCGCGCTGCGGATTATCCTGTCTTGTCACATTCTCCTGTGAATGTGACTTGCGCACAGATTGCAACGATGTTTGAATACGCGCAAACGAGGCCGAAGGAGTTAAAGATGAGTCTGGATATCATTCAGATTGCGTTACATCAGCTGATTAAACGCGATGAACAGACACTGGAAGTGGTACTGCGGGACACACCACTGGAAAAAACCGCCATTGTTGAGGAAATGATGGCTGAACTGCACCGGGTCTACAGCGCGAAAAGCAAAGCGTACGGTGTATTTAATGAAGAGAGCGAACTGTCAGCGGCATTGCGTCTGCAGCGGCAGGGAGAGGAAGAGTTTCATGCCTTTACCCGTGCGGCAACCGTACGCCTGAAGGATGAGCTGGCAAAATACCCGTTTGCCCAGGGCGGCGTGGTGTTATTTGCTCACTACCGTTATCTGGCGGTGGAATATCTGCTGGTGGCGGTACTCGACAACTGCCAGAGTATGCTGGTGAATGAGAGCCTGGAGCTCAACAGTACCCATTATCTGGATATCCCGCATGCGGATATTATTGCCCGCATTGATCTGACCGAATGGGAAACCAATCCGGAGTCCAGCCGTTACCTGACATTCCTGAAAGGTCGTGTCGGGCGTAAAGTGTCCGATTTCTTTATGGACTTTCTCGGTGCCGCTGAGGGCTTTAATGCCAAAATCCAGAACAAAGGATTGTTACAGGCACTGGATGATTACTGTGAGGAAGCACAGGCGGATAAACAGGAGCGTCAGTCTTACCGCAAACAGGTGTTTGATTACTGCACAGAGCAGTTGCAAAGCGGTGAAGAGATTCAGCTGACCGAACTGTCCGCAGAACTGCCGCCGCTGGGTGAGCAGAGTTTTGCGCAGTTTACACAGGAAAAAGAGTACGGACTGGAGGATTCTTTCCCGGCTGATCGCAGTACATTGCGTCAGCTGACAAAATTTGCCGGCAGTGGCGGCGGGCTGACCATTAATTTTGATGCGATGTTGCTGGGTGAGCGGATTTTCTGGGATGCGGCTACGGATACCCTGACCATTAAAGGAACTCCGCCGAATCTGCGGGATCAGTTACAGCGCCGTGGTAATAAAGGGTAGTAAGGGCAGAAATAAATAACGCCGCAAAAGCGGCGTTATTTACTCGGCGTCCCGATTAAAGCTCGATAGGTGGCGTAATTAAGCGCGCAGGAAATCGATGTGTGTCAGTTTTGGCTTGAACGGATGACGCTGTACAGCCTGTACTTTCACTTTGGTTTCTTTACCATCGATAACCAGGTTCAGAACTTCGTAAAATTCTGGTTTAGCTTCCTGGTTGATCAGGATGTCGTGATCCAGTTCGATGGAAACAGGTTCCTGGTTGCCACCATAAACGATAGCAGGGAACTTGTTTGCGCGGCGCAGGCGGCGGCTCGCACCCTTACCCTGCTCTTTACGTAATTCAGCATTGATAGTTAACATAGCTTTTCTCTTTAACAAGAGTAAAAAAAATCTCTGCTACAGGCGACCCAGCAGCAAAGTCGGTATTTGGCTCCGGCAGGGTTACCCCCGGTGAAGCGGCGTGCATTTTACCGAAAATGCGGACAAACGGCAAACGAAACCCGGTATAAAACCCAAAAAGCAGCACTCAGGGTTATGCCAGACTGTCGGATTTACGAAATCGCCCCTGATAATCAAAGATTTTTTCCCGGATCTGCCAGAAGTTCTCTTTTTTGCGTGAAACAATGAAATCCGGGTAACGCAGCAATGCCTGCTGACGGATCACCGATTCTGCATCCTGCCACTGAAAGGGCACACCGGGTGCGCGCAGATGCTGTGCCAGAAACTGTTTCTCGAAGACAAAACGTTGTGCCGGTGTGGTCAGCCGGAAACGCTCACTGACGGTGGTGCCGTCCTCATCGTAATAATTGATGGTCAGCCATTCACCGCGGTTATCCTGACCGGCTGAGAGTGCCATACCGCCACAGCGCAGTACCAGCGCATCTTTCAGACGCAGTGCGGCTTTCAGCATGTCATCCGGATCACTGAGGACTTCATCGCAGTGACAGCAGCGCCGTGCGGCAATATCATTTTCTTCGTTACAGGACGGGCAGAGTTTAAAACGGAAACGGAAATCACACTGATGCCGGGCGGATTCATCATCCGCATCAATAATTCCCTGACAGCGGCGGCCGTAGTGTTCGATGATATGGCCGTCATCGGTACATAATCCCCAGAACAGGTTGGCAAAACCGCATAACGGGCAAAATACCTGCACCGGCTGGCTTTTGCTGTTTGGTTTATGATTACCGACTTCCGGCATGTAGAGGTCATGCGGGTTTCCGGCGTAATCGAGGATCAGACACTCCGTTTTTCCCGGGGAGAGGCGCAGTCCGCGTCCGGCGATTTGCTGGTAAAGGCTGACAGATTCGGTCGGGCGCAAAATGGCAATCACATCCACATGCGGGGCATCAAATCCGGTGGTGAGAACGGAAACGTTGACCAGATAATGCAGTTTCCGTGCTTTGAAATCGCGGATAATCGTTTCCCGATCTGCGGACGGGGTATCCGCGCTGACCAGCGCCGCTTCGCCGGGCGGGAGCAGTGATACAATTTCTGCCGCGTGCTCCACGGTGGCGGCGAATATCATGCAGCCCTGACGGGGTGCGGCATACTCAATAATCTGGCGGACAATACGCGGTGTGATGCGCTTTTGTTTTTTCACTTCCCGCGCCAGCATCTGCGAGTCAAACATGCCGGCAGCACTGACCGGTACCTGTGAAAAATCATATTGCAGCACCGGCATGTCCAGCCGTTGCGGCGGAACGAGATACTGATGGCTGACCATATAGCGCAGCGGCAGTTCATAGATACAATCGCGGAAGAAGCAGGTATGATCGCCGCGGATCATGCCATGATAGTGATACTGATAGATCCAGCCGCTGCCCAGGCGGTACGGGGTGGCGGTCAGGCCGAGAATGCGCAGAGCAGGGTTATTCTTTTGCAGATGCTGTATTACCTGCTGATACTGGCTGTCTTCGCTGAGGCTGATCCGGTGGCACTCATCAATAATCAGCAGGGAAAATTTGCCGTCAAAATCGGCGGTATTACGGGCGACAGACTGCACGCTGCCGAAGATGACTTTCTGTGAGGATTCTTTCTGTGATAATCCGGCTGAATAGATACCCGCATCTAACCCGTAAGCCTGATATTTACTGTGATTCTGCTCCACCAGCTCTTTGACATGCGCCAGTACCAATACACGGCCGTGTGCCAGCCGGGCCAGTTCGGCGATCACCAGGCTTTTTCCCGCTCCGGTGGGCAGGACAATCACTGCGGGTGTGGTGTGTTTGCGGAAATAGAGCAGGGTGGCATCGACAGCCTCCTGCTGATAAGGTCGCAGGGTAAATGTCACAGGAACTCCGGCGGAACAGACAAAAAAACAGGGTGCCAGCATATCACACTTTGGGCGCGACAATTGACTGCATGGCGGAGGATAAACAGCGGAACCGCCGTCAGAAAGGCACTGTGATGTTGATGGTTTGTTGTTATAATGATTACTGTGGTTATTATCGAACCAACTTCTTTCATTTTATCTGCTTATCTGCCGGCAGTCCGCTGCGGGCACGTCAGGTTTAAGAGACATTCATGCGATTAGATAAATTTCTTGCCCATCAGATGGGTATCAGCCGGAACCTCGTGGCCAGAGAGCTGCGTGCGGGAATGGTGACTGTGGATGGTGATGTCGTGAAAAACGGCGCACTGAAAGTCAGCGCGGAAAATGAAGTGGCGTATGACGGCAATGTGATGACACACGTCACCGGGCCGCGCTATTTTATGCTGAATAAGCCGCAGGGCTATGTCTGCTCAACGGATGATCCGGTTAACCCGACCATTCTCTATTTTATCGATGAACCGGTTGCCCATAAACTGCATGCCGCCGGACGGCTGGATATCGATACCACCGGACTTGTGCTGATGACCGATGACGGTCAGTGGTCGCACCGTATTACCTCGCCGAAACATCACTGTGAGAAAACCTATCGTGTCACGCTGGCGGAGCCGGTGGCGGACACGACCGCAGCCCTGTTTGAACAGGGAGTGATGCTGAACGGTGAGCAGCATCCGACCAAACCGGCAAAACTTGAGATTATCACGCCTCTGGATGTGCGGCTGACGATTTCCGAAGGACGTTACCATCAGGTCAAACGTATGTTTGCTGCTGCCGGTAATCATGTGGACGAACTGCACCGCGAGCGTATCGGCGGCATTGTGCTGGATGACAGCCTGGCGCCGGGAGAATACCGTCCGCTGACTGACGAAGAGATTCAGTCGGTTCTCTGAACACCTTTTTACTGAATTGAATACGGAGTAACAGGCGTGCAAGTGCAACGTTCGGCCTATTTCGGCCTGATTTTTATCCTGGGTCTGTTATCGATGCTGATGCCGCTGGCTATCGATATGTATCTGCCAAGCATGCCGACCATCGCCCGTGACTTTGGTGTCACTGAGGGCGACGTCCAGATGACCCTCAACAGTTATCTGATAGGCTTTGCCGCCGGGCAGCTGGTGTACGGCCCGATGGCGGATGCGCTCGGCCGCAAGCCGGTGATCCTCGGGGGAACCCTGATTTTTGCTCTGGCCTCGGCAGGCTGTGCGATGTCGCAGGATATCGGTACGTTTATCGGCATGCGCGGGCTGCACGGCTTTGCCG
This sequence comes from Morganella sp. BCCO 40_0007, assembly GCF_032989665.1. Classification (NCBI taxonomy): domain Bacteria; kingdom Pseudomonadati; phylum Pseudomonadota; class Gammaproteobacteria; order Enterobacterales; family Morganellaceae; genus Morganella; species Morganella sp. BCCO 40_0007. Next base: position 66,394 of record NZ_JAVBIN010000011.1, read on the forward strand.
CCGCCGCAGCAAGTGTGGTAATCAACGCCCTGATGCGGGATATGTTCACCAAAGATGAGTTTTCCCGCAGTATGTCGTTTGTGGTGCTGGTGATGACCGTGGCACCGCTGCTGGCACCGATCATGGGCGGCATGATGATGCTCTGGTTCAGCTGGCACGCGATTTTCTGGACAATTATGATTGCCGCGCTGATCGCCGCACTGCTGGTGTTGTTCTTTATCCGCGAAACCCTGCCGAAAGAGCGTCGTCAGCCGTTCCGTCTGCGGATCATGCTCGGTCAGTTTGTGACCTTGTTCCGCCAGAAGCGTGTGCTGTGTTATATGGTGGCATCCGGTTTTTCATTTGCCGGGATGTTCTCCTTTTTATCAGCCGGGTCATTCGTTTACATTCAGCTCTACGGGCTGACAGAGCTGGAATTCGGCTACTGCTTTGCACTGAATATCGTTTTCCTCTTTATTATGACCACCATCAACAGCCGCTATGTCCGCCGCTTTGGTGCGCTGAATATGCTGCGTACCGGGCTGGTGGTACAGCTGCTGGCCGGATGCTGGTTGTTACTGGCCGCATCAGCAGACTTTGGTTTTGTTGCCATCATGATTGGCGTGGCCTGCTATGTGGGGAATATTGCCATGATCACATCCAATGCGATGGCAGTGATTCTGGATGATTATCCGCATATGGCAGGGACCGCCTCATCGCTGGCGGGAGTACTGCGGTTTGGTATCGGTGCGGGAGTAGGTGCTGTGGTGGCGTCGTTTGAGATGACAACCGTCTGGCCGATGGTCGGTGCGATGGCGCTTTGTATTCTGGTTGCTGCATCACTGGTATTGTACGCACGGCGTTTTGCCTGATTTCCTTTCTCTTCTGCCGGTCCGGAATTTGCCGGACCGGTCATTTCTGTAATATCAGTAATAGTCGAATGATTACCCCGGACAACTACTCAGTCATCATTTGGTTGATCTGAATCATGAAAAGTTACATTAATGTGAATTTTGTTTCATGACGGACAACCATGCTGAACACGCCGCTATTTTTCGTTAATTGTATAATTAACTGATATTTAATCATATTTAAAGGTGTTCGAGTGATGAATACATGGAATGATATCCTTATTCATTCAACTTCAGCTATATGATATAAAATAAATCAGTTGAGAAAATTAACAAAACAGTATACAAATAGAGGCAATTGGATTGATGTTGTTAACAACCGGCAGAAAAGTACTGAATACGTTTATGCCGGATCGGGAGTAAGTCGCCGGTCTTTCATCATCCGTGAACAGTGAATGTTCGTTAATTTCGAGGGATTGGGTCGGAAATTTTATTGAAGATGATTCACCGGCACAGTATGACAGGATAATAGTGTGAATAGTAATGCGCTTTCAGTTGTTTCCCGCCTGCCACAGCATTACCGGCTTTCCGGTCATGATGACGGCCGCCGGTTAGAGGCGTTACCGGAACCTTTGCAGAGCAGGGAAGACAGCCTGACCGGTTTAAAATTACTGAGTCACGGCCACCATTCAACATATGATGCCCTGTGCGCCATCCGGTCGCATCTGGAAGGATTGCAGATTGACAGTCTGATCCTGACCTGGGAAGGGGAGCCGTGCCTGTTTTTACACAGTGATGATGAGAGCACGGCAATGTGTGCCCTGAAAACCGCAGGGGCAGCCATTGCAGAGAATATTTCTGCCCGTTACCCTTTCTGATGTGTAACACCGCCGGTCTGACAGCCGGCTCCGGTAAAATGCAGATACAAAAAAAGCTTCCTGAAAAGGAAGCTTTTTCTTTTTAAATAATACACTGCAAGGGAGTGAATGTATTATTTAATTAAACGGCGTCCGTCGTAGTAACGGTTATTCCAGTATTTATCTGTCATGTTGGAAACGATAACACCGTTTGATGTGGATGCATGGACAAATTTATCATTACCGACATAAATACCGACATGGCGCTGACGTTTTCCGGTTTTAAATAATACCAGGTCACCGGCCTGCAGTTTTGCTCGTTTTACGCTGGTGCCGACAGACTGTTGTTCTGCTGTTGAACGCGGCAGTTCCATACCGAACTGGTCGAGGAAAGTCTGGCGGACAAATGCGGAGCAGTCGATACCTGAACGGGTTGTGCCGCCGAGACGGTAAGCCACACCTTTCCAGCTGGCATACTGAGACATCAGTTTTGATTTAACATCGACATTGTTGACTAACTGTTCGAATTCATCCTGAGACGCTTGCAAAATAAAATTGTTTGTACGGGTTTCAGATTGAACTTGACGGGCTGAATTTGGAGATGTACTGCATGCTGACAATGTCGCCGCGATAATCAATGCCGGAACAATCCGGGTGATATATCTCAGAATCGGTTGAGATGTGACCATGTGTGAGTTTTCCCTTGCATTCCTTATGTGACGAATGTCACTTTAAAAACAAAACATACTTACACTAATTAAATCCACGCGGGTGCACAATATGTTTATTCTAAAAACGTGCGGAACGGCACGTTTAATATCAATGAACAATTTATGAAAAGGGATTAATCAACCATACGTAACGATCTAATTACTGGCAAAATTAATCAATTCCTAATAATTGGACGAATTGATACTACATAAAGGGGCCGGAAATGGCGAGGGAAAAAAACGGTTATTTACAAAACCTTAAACTTGTCAGTAAGGTAATCTGATTAGGATGTCCGGAATGTTTCACTAATGTGAAATTTTCTTTGTAATATCGGATAACCGGGGCATGCGGCGTACCAGAAAATTTACACACCGATCACCCAGAGGTGTCAGTAAAATCCAGGGAAGCGTAATTAATGTCAGTGACAGCGAACCGGCCATAATATCGCTGAACCAGTGTGCACCTGCCATTATCCGCGGCAGGGAGAAAATAATTACCAGTAAAACAGCGGCAGAAAAATAACGGAATCCGGCATAACGCCAGACAAACGCGGCGAAAATCATCAGCATCAGACCGTGATCACCCGGAAAACTGCTTTTTGATGCATCTTTTGTAAAGATTCCGGTGATATCACTGACGCGGTGAACCGAATCGAGCATCAGAGTCGGGCTGTAACGGTTAAAAGGAATTGCCTGCCCGGCCTGGTTAATCAGCACTGCACTTACCACCATCACAATCCCCGCCATCACCAGCCTGCGTTTACCGGCGCTGTCCTGTTTACGGAAAGCGGTGTAATAGATCAGTCCCATCAGCAGAAGCGCAGCCAGATCAAATGCACGGTTATTAATAACGGCAATAAATACGGCCAGAGAATGATTGCCGGCAAGCGGGGTATTAAAAAAACGGAAGACAGTATGGTCGGGTGTTGCCCACAAACCGTGATCCACCGGCAGGTACCAGGAAAGAAACAGCATAATCCCGCAGAGGCTGACAAAAAACGGACGTGTGAAGCGCTGCACTGCCATAACAAAACCTGAAGATAATTAAATAGTTTAGCAAAAGTTTCGCTTCAGTCTGCCAGAAACACGGGGATGAGTTTATACATAAAAAGGGAAATGGATAATGTTGCTTTTATGTAAAAGTTGTTATTTGTTAGTTAATGTCTATAATCATGGCAGACGAGGGTGGAATAGTTAATAAAGTCATATTATTATCATGATATAAGAAATTACAGTATATAATTCTGTCATCATGCTAAAAACACGGCTGTTTGTTATATCTCAGTAAAGATTAGTGACCTATTGTCGATAAAGAATAAGCGAATAATTTTCATCCCGCGGTAAACGGGTTGCTTCCGCGAATACTTATCCGAAGAGGTTCGTTATGAAAAAGCTACAGTTCTTTATCGCTGCTGCAGGTTTATTAATGAGCAGCGTTACGGCAGCGGCTGAAAGTGAAAGCCGCTCAGTATCCGGTGTGATCACGTTCCATGGTGCGATTGTTGAAGGCCCCTGCACAATGGACTTTAATATCAATGATATCAGCTCCCGCTGTTACCGTTCAGGAATGAAAAAAGAACAACTGAATACACAGACTATCACCCGCAATACCCGATCCGTGTCCGACCTGATACCGGCCAATATGGGGGAAGCAAAACTTCACTGGCTGGACAGCAGAAAGCAATTAGCCATGGTTGTTGTCAGTTATCTTTAATGAAGACAGAGCCCCGCAATCAATGCATACCGGAGAAACCGGTGAAAATCGTGTGACGTACCACACCACGATGCCGGTTTTCGCTTCTTTTTTTGTGCCGGGCGCGTTATAACAAGTACAGCGGTAACGTTAACACGCTGGTCGTCAGTCCGACGGAACAACAGTGAGGTGCCTGTGATGAATCATCTTAAGGCTATTTTCAGTGGTATGTTGTTTAGCTTGTCAGTTATCCTGCCGGGAGCGGCATCCGGTATCAGCGAAGGGACAATTCTGCTCTCCGGCAGTGTGGTGAATACCGCCTGCGAAGTCAGTGTCCTGAAGGCGGAGAAACCGCAGGATAGTCAGCCGTCATTTGAATACCGCTGCCTGCGCAACGGCGAACCCGCCAGTATGCAGGACAACACCGCAGAAGGTGAACTTGCTCAGGGACGTCTGCCGCAATCAATGGGGCGTACGTCTTACTCGGTTCTGAATGAAGAGCGCCGGGAAGCGTATTTGCGGGTGGATTACTTCTGAGGGATGCGAATGGACGGCGGGTCAGCCGGTTTCCGCTGAGAGCAGAAAACCGGTAACCCGGTAACAGGCAGTTTTTACCGGCTGCGGGAATTAATCCGCGCGGCCCATATAACGACGTTCCGCAATATGAATGCGGATTTTTTCACCGTTACTCAGGTATTCAGGCACCTGGATCACCAGCCCGGTCGGCAGGGTTGCCGGTTTGGTCCGCGCACTGGCAGATGCCCCTTTGATACCCGGGGTGGTTTCAATAATTTCCATATCAACAGTCTGCGGCAGTTCCAGCGCCAGTACCTGGCCGTCCATTGTCAGTACCTGCATACCCGGAAGACCTTCCTCAGGAATAAACAGCAGCTCTTCTTCGATCTGATCTTTTTTCAGCGGATAAGGCGTGAAGTCTTCATCATCCATAAAGACATATTCATCACCATCAACATAAGAGAGCTGCACAGCGCGGCGGGTCAGGGTGATCGTGTCGATAATATCATCACCTTTAAAACGCTCTTCCACTTTCTGTCCGGTGCGGACATCCGTAAAACGCATTTTATACAGGGTGCTGGCCCCGCGGGCACTCGGCGTCTGGACATCGATATCTTTGACCATCAGCAGCTTACCGTTATAGCTTACTGCGGTTCCGCGTTTAATTTCATTGGCCTTTGCCATAATTTGTCCCGTTACATAAGTAATATCAATAGTAAAGCAGGCCTTCAGACCTGCGGATTGGCGACAAAATTACTCGCAGTTTTTCCAATGTGCAAGCCAAAATTAGCACACCCGCGCAGAGAAATGCGGCGGGTGTGCTGTCAGGATTAAATCAGCGGTAAACCGGCAGGAGGTCCATCATGGATAAAATATGTGTCACGGCGTTGAGAAGCCCGAACACAATGATAAAGATGATCATCGCATTGCCGCCCGGCACACGGTAGGCTGCCTCCGGGAAGCGGCGGCGGGTGGCTTTCGCCATCAGCGCGGGAACAATGACCGCCCAGATAGTGGCTGCCAGCCCGGCATAACCGATGGCATACAGGAAACCGTTCGGATACAGCACCGCCAGAATCGCAGGCGGAACAAAGGTAAACACGGCAGATTTCAGGCGCCCGGTGCCGTTATCCTTAAATTTAAAGAAGTCCGCGATATAATCAAACAGCCCCAGAGAGACTCCCAGGAATGAACTGGCCAGCGCCATATAACTGAAAGCATTGAGTAACTGCACGGTGGTATCACTGCTGATCGCGGCTTTCATCTGGTTTAACAGTGCGGTGATATTGCCGCCTTCCGCGATAATCTGCTTAAAGTTTTCCCGCGGGACGTTACCCTGGGCGGCCAGCTGCCATAAGATATAAATCACCAGTGAGATCAGGGAGCCGATAAGCAGGCTGCGTACCACGGATTTCGCATCATTACGGTAGTATTTTACCAGCCCCGGGACGTTACCGTGGAAACCGAATGACGTCAGCAGGAACGGCAGAGCCACCAGCGCATACGGGAGATAGCGGGCTTCCGGCTCCTGCGTGTTAAATAACACCGCAGTTTTCACTTCAGTGATCATTCCTCCTGCGGACATCACGAAAGCAATCACCATACCGCCGATCAGAATGGTACACAGGCGATCTACCGCTTTGGTTGAGATCCAGACAATGACAGCCACCACAACGGCAAAGAAAATGCCGCTCATGGCGGGAGTGATATCAAACCCGCGTGCCGCCAGGTTTTCCTGCAGCATCGAACCGCCTGCCGAAATATAGGCATAAGTCAGAATATAGAGCACAAAAGCAATGGACAGCCCGTTAATCACCGACCAGCCGTTACCCAGCAGATCTTTGGTAATCGTGTGAAAGCTGGAACCGGACGGATAATTCAGGTTTGCCTCAAGGATCATCAGTCCGGAGGTATACATACAGAACCAGGTGTAAATCAGCAGCAGGACAGAGCCTGTAAACCAGACACCGGCCGTCATCACAGGGATGGAAAACATGCCTGCACCGACAGCGGTACCGGCGATAATCATGGCACCGCCCAGGACGGAAGGGCGTTTGGTTTGTGTTATTGCGTCGCTGCTCATTAAATCCTCCGGTTACTCAGCTCCGTGTACTAGCTTGATGATACGGCGGCAAAAAAAGGTTGTAAAGCAGATAAACCGATAAATCAGCGTAATTGTGTGTGATTGAGTGATAAATAAGCAATTGCCGCGCCGGATATCCGGTACGGCAGATAACGGATTATTTTGTCAGATAAAACTGACCGGTCCGCCACAGATGAATAGCGTTACGGCTGGCCTCAAAATGCGGCTCCGGCAGATTGTCCGGGGAGCACCAGATAATGCCGTCAAATTTATCCGGTTCCTGAATAACCGGCAGGGTGTCGCTGTCATACTGCGCCAGCAGGCAGACAGATACCGTGTGTTTACCTTCCGCCTGATAGGTTTCCAGGTTATTGCACAGCCCGATGACTTTGGGAGCAGTCAGGGTAATACCGATCTCTTCCTGAATTTCGCGGACAGCACAGGCTTCAAACGTTTCACCGGGATCAACATGTCCCCCGAAAATGGACCAGTAAGGCGCATGTTTGCCGCTGCGTTTACCCAGCAGCACCTCACCTTTGCTGTTCACAATAACCACCCCGGTACCGACGACGACAGGCATTATTTTTTCCTTCTTTTTAATCAGATTGCGGGCGCTATGGTACACTGCCGCCCGCCGGAGTGACAGCCTGTCTGTTTTTGACAGCTTCTTCCTGCAAATTGAATGATTCAGAGCATAGAATATCCGCGTGTGTGTGTTATAACTGAAACGATTCAAAAGCGGTTGTTTGTATCCTGCCGCATAATATTACTAATGATTATAACCCGTTAGCCAAAAATAACAGAGGGAGCACCCGGCTGATGACCCGTCGAGTAGCCACAATTACCTTAAATCCGGCCTATGACCTTGTCGGGATGTGTCCGTCCCTTGTCCCGGGCGAGGTGAACCGTGTCAGAACAGTCGGGTTACATCCTGCGGGAAAAGGCATTAATGTTGCCAAAGTCCTGCGTGACCTCGGTGTGGATGTGACTGTCAGCGGCTTTCTGGGGAAAGATAATCAGGAAGAGTTCCAGCACTTCTTCAGCGAAAACGGGCTGGCAAACCGTTTCCATGTTATCCCGGGACGCACCCGGATCAATGTGAAACTGACCGAAAACAGCGGCTCGGTGACGGATCTGAATTTTTCCGGTTTCCGTATCACCGAAAGCGAGTGGCAGAAGTTTATGGCGGATTCGCTGACCTGGCTCGGACAGTTCGACATGGTGGTCGTCAGCGGCAGTCTGCCGGAAGGGGTGGACCCGGCGTGGTTTACCACCTGGATGAGCCGCCTGCGCCAGCTGTGCCCGTGCATTATTTTTGACAGCAGCCGCGAGGCGCTGGTGGCCGGCCTGAAAGCCACGCCGTGGCTGGTGAAACCCAACCGCCATGAACTTGAAATCTGGGCGGGGAAACCGCTGCCGGAGCTGAAAGATGTGATTCATGCCGCACATGCCCTGCGTGATAAAGGAATCGCCCATGTGGTGATTTCACTGGGGCAGGAGGGAGCACTGTGGGTGAATGCGTCCGGCGCCTGGCGTGCACTGCCGCCGCACTGTGAGGTAATAAGTACCGTCGGGGCGGGGGACTCGATGGTCGGCGGCCTGGTTTATGGTCTGCTGATGAGTCAGAGCAGCGAGCACACATTGCGTATGGCCACTGCGGTGTCTGCGCTGGCAGTGAGCCAGCCCGGCGTCGGTGTCCGTGACCGTGCCGAACTGGCGGCGATGATGGCAAAAATCAAACTCAGCCCGGTGGTATAAACCGGGTTATTTTGCCAGCGATTTCAGCCAGGCAATTTCCTGTGCCCAGATATCCGGATTCACGGTTTCCAGCACCAGCGGGATGCCGTCAAACCGGTTATCTTTCATAATAAATTCAAACGGCGCATTACCGATTTTACCCTGACCGAGACTGTCATGGCGGTCAACGCGGCTGGCAAATTCGCTTTTGGCATCATTCAGGTGCATGCCTTTCAGATACTCAAATCCGACGATACTTTCAAATTCCGCAAATGTGGCTTTGCAGGTGTCCTGTGTCCGCAGATCATACCCGGCGGCAAATGCGTGACAGGTATCGATACAGACACCAACGCGGGATTTATCCTCCACACCCTCAATAATGGCGGCCAGTTGCTCAAAGCGGAACCCGAGATTACTGCCCTGTCCGGCGGTATTTTCAATCACGGCAATCACACCGCGGGTTTTATCCAGCGCGATATTAATTGATTCAGCTATCCGTGCCAGACACGCTTTTTCTTCAATCTTATTCAGGTGACTGCCGGGATGGAAATTCAGCCGGTCGATACCGAGCTGTTCGCAGCGCTGTAATTCATCGAGGAATGCCTCACGGGATTTCTCCAGTGCGTCGGTTTCCGGATGCCCGAGGTTAATCAGATAGCTGTCATGGGGCAGGATCTGCCCGTGACCGTAGCCGTATTTTTTGCAGTCAGCCCTGAAAGCTGCGATGACCTTTTCAGACAGAGGGGCGGCTTTCCACTGGCGCTGGTTTTTGGTGAACAGGGCAAATGCGGTTGCCCCCAGTTCATGCGCCCGGATAACCGCCTGATCAACACCACCGGCGGCGCTGACATGTGCTCCGACATATTTCATTGGTTTTTCTCCTTCTTTGGTGCCGATTATGGCATAAGGAACCGGAGAATGCAGTGACAGGATATCCCGGCCGCACAACCGGGATATCGCAGAAAGAAAGGCAGGATCAGCCGGTGATCAGCGGGATAAGCAGGTTGATTGCCGCACCGCCGCCAATCAGCCAGACAAACAGTACCAGCGCCATCAGCATCGGTTTGATACCGGCCTGACGGATTGCGCTGACATGCGTGGTCAGACCGAGTGCCACCATCGCCATCGCCAGCAGAATGGTATCGAGCACGATAATCTGGCGGACAATCACCTCCGGGATCAGATGGAAAGAGTTAAATCCGGCCACCAGAATAAAGAAGACGGCAAACCACGGAATGGTGATTTTGGATTTTTCTTTCGCTGCACCTCCTGCGTTGCTTTTCTGACGGCTCAGATACTGTGACAGGATCAGCAGGAATGGCGCCAGCATCATCACGCGGATCATTTTGCTGATCACAGCACTGTTTTCCGCATCCGGGCTGATGGTGTGGCCAATCGCCACCACCTGAGCCACTTCATGCACGGAAGACCCCGCATATACCCCGAAACTCATGTCAGTGAACGGCAGCCAGCCCAGTGCGGCATTCAGATGGAACAGCCACGGGTACAGGAAGATACCGATGGTACCGAAAATCACCACGGTGGAGACGGCAACCGCCACTTTACTTGCCGGTGCTTTCACGACCGGTTCAGTTGCCATCACCGCCGCCGCGCCGCAGATACTGCTGCCGGCACCAATCAGAATGACGGTTTCTCTGTCCAGCCCGAACCATTTACGGCCGATATACATGGCGATCAGGAAGGTGCTGGTCAGCATTACCGCATCAATAATGACGCCGCTGATCCCGACATCGGCGATCTGCTGGAATGTCAGACGGAAGCCGTACAGGATGATCCCCGCCCGTAAAAAATAGTGTTTGGCAAAACCCACCCCGGCTTCGCACTGCGGCCTGATATGCGGATAAACAGTGTTACCGGCGATAATTCCCAGCAAAATGGCCAGTGTCAGTGCGCCCAGCCCGAGGTTGATAAACCAGGGCATTTCCCCGAGCAGCATCGAGGCAGTGGTCAGAACCCCTGCCAGGACAAAGCCCGGAAGCAGTCTCAGCCACATCGGTTTTGCTGTATGGCGGGCTTTTTCAGATTTGATATGACTTTCAGACATAAGTAACTCACAAAAAGGAATAACAATGTGCAAAGCATAGCGGAAAGCGTAATATTTTTAAAATTGATAATAATTCTATAATTAATCTAAAAATCAGGTTAGCGGTAATGGCAATGTTAAATTATAAGTATAATGTTAATATGATGATAATAATCGGAATGAAATAAGGGAGCGCTTTGCCATGCGCATCACACTGAGACAGCTCGAAGTCTTTACAGAAGTTCAGAAGTCCGGTTCGACGACACAAGCTTCCCAGCAGTTAGCGCTTTCACAGTCCGCCGTGAGTGCCTCTCTGACGGATCTGGAAAATCAGCTCAATGTTCAGCTGTTTGACCGGGTCGGTAAACGCCTGGTGACCAATGAACACGGGCGGCTGCTGTATCCTAAAGCCATTGCCCTGCTGGAGCAGGCCGGTGAAATTGAACAGCTGTTTAAATCCGATGCGGGAGCACTGCGTTTTGCTGCCAGCACCACCATCGGCAACTATATGCTGCCGGAAATGCTGGGGGCATACCGTGCGGTACATGAAAACACACCGGTTGAATTATTTATCTCTAATACTGAGGAAGTGATTAAAGCCGTGCTGGAGTTTCGTGCGGATATGGGGCTTATCGAAGGTGTCTGCCATTCGCCGGAACTGATTACGGAACCCTGGCTGGAAGATGAACTGGTGATCTTCTGCAGTCCGGATAATCCGCTCAGCGGGAAGAGCAATGTCACGCCGGACGACCTGAAAAATGTGGCCTGGGTTCTGCGTGAACGCGGTTCCGGTACCCGGGAAGTGCTGGATCAGATTCTGTTTAACCGTTTGCCGGGTTTTCGTGTGGAAATGGAGCTGGGGAATTCCGAGGCCGTCAAACACGCCGTGCGTTTCGGCCGCGGGGTCAGTTGTCTGTCCCGGCGGGTGATTGCGGAACAGCTGGATAACGGGCTGCTGTCTGAAGTGAAAATCCGCGGACTGAATCTGAACCGCACCCTTTTCCGGATCTATCACCGCCAGAAACATATCTCCAACGCCCTTAATACCTTCCTGACCTATTGCCGCTGATGCGGCATCTGTTTCTTCTGCCGCCGGTTTCCGGCGGGCAGCGGAGGCAATTATAAGCCGGGTGCTTATAATTCCGCATCGATTATGCAGGTATCTTATAATGCCGCATATTTGCTGGGTACTGCCCGGGGATTTCGCTACAATCACGCTCAGTGGATGAAAAATAACTACATGAAACAGGATTGTAATGTCTCAGCAAGCAAATCAAACCGCGGGTGAACAACCGCAGACACTGCGCCGTGAATTAAAAGCGCGCCATCTGGCGATGATTGCCATCGGCGGATCTATCGGTACCGGGCTGTTTGTCGCCTCCGGTGCCACCGTCGCCCAGGCCGGTCCCGGCGGGGCACTGTTAACGTATGCCATTATCGGCCTGATGGTTTATTTCCTGATGACCAGCCTCGGCGAACTCGCGGCCTATATGCCGGTATCGGGTTCGTTTGCCACCTACGGCGCCAAATATGTGGATGAAGGCTTCGGTTTCGCACTGGGCTGGAACTACTGGTACAACTGGGCGGTGACTATCGCTGTTGACCTTGTGGCGGCACAGCTGGTGATGACCTACTGGTTCCCGGCGGATCAGATCCCGGGCTGGGTCTGGAGTGCGGCGTTCCTGGCCATCATGTTCCTGCTTAACTTTATCTCTGTAAAAGGGTTCGGTGAGGCGGAATACTGGTTCTCCTTAATTAAGGTCAGTACCGTTATCCTGTTTATTATTGTCGGTGTGATGATGATCACCGGTATCATGAAAGGCGGGGAAGGGGCCGGCTGGCACAACTGGACTATCGGTGAGGCACCGTTCAAAGGCGGGTTTGCCGCGATGATCGGGGTGGCGATGATTGTCGGTTTCTCTTTCCAGGGAACTGAACTTATCGGTATCGCTGCCGGTGAATCCAAAGATCCGGCCAAAAATATTCCGAAAGCAGTGCGCAAAGTGTTCTGGCGTATCCTGCTGTTCTATGTGCTGGCGATTCTGGTGATCAGTCTGATTATCCCGTACACCGACCCGAACCTGCTGCGTAATGATGAAACCGATATCAGCGTCAGCCCGTTCACCCTGGTGTTTGAACGCGCCGGTCTGCTCTCTGCGGCGGCTGTAATGAATGCGGTTATTCTGACAGCGGTACTGTCTGCGGGTAACTCCGGGATGTATGCGTCCACCCGTATGCTGTACACCCTGGCGAAATCCGGCAAAGCACCGAAATTGTTCGGCAAACTGTCCAAAGGCGGTGTACCGCGTAACGCGCTGATTGCCACGACTGTGATTGCCGCTCTCTGCTTCCTGACATCGATGTTCGGTAACCAGTCTGTCTATCTGTGGCTGCTGAATGCCTCGGGGATGACCGGTTTTATCGCCTGGCTGGGGATTGCTATCAGTCACTACCGTTTCCGTAAGGGCTATATTAAGCAGGGTTATGACCTGAACGATTTACCGTACCGCTCCGGTTTCTTCCCGGTCGGCCCGATCTTCGCCTTTATCCTGTGTCTGACCATTACTCTCGGCCAGAACTACGAAGCGTTCCTTCAGGATCAGATTGACTGGGTCGGTGTGGTCGCGACGTATATCGGTCTGCCGTTGTTCTTCGCTATCTGGTTTGGTTATAAAATTGTTAAGCGTACTAAGTTTGTCCGCTACGGCGAAATGGACTTCCCAGCCAGTCATAAATAACCCGGTTTTGTGACAGATAACGTAAATTGATAAAAAACCTGACTATGTTGGTCAGGTTTTTTTTATGTTTATCGTTACCGGTTTTGCACGGGCATCATCGGGGTTGAAACTACATTTATTCGTTAAGTCAGTCGTTTTATCTGCTTATTAAGCGCATTTCCTTTAGATAATCTTTCGATATATCGATAACTCCTGATGATAACGAATATTGTAATGAGGAAGATAATTATTCCGTATTGATAAGAGTTCTTATTTGCTTTATTGTTAACGCCAATTTCTGACAGATAACAGGAGTCGGTAACGTGAAATTAGTATCTGTAGCAAAAGGGCTGACCATGAGCCTGGCAGCAGGGGCTGTTCTGATGAGCAGCGCAGCATGGGCAGAAACGGTGGTTGACGCCGCAGGCCGTACAGTGGAAGTACCGGAAAAAGTGGAGCGCATCCTGTTAGGGGAAGGGCGTATGATCCACGCGGTGGCATTGCTGGAAGGGGATAAACCGCTGGCACGTATTGCAGGCTGGCAGGGTGACTTCCGCAAACTCGACCCGCAGTCTTATGCTGTCTACAAAGCTAAATTCCCGGAAATCGACAAGATCCCGCTGATTGGTAATACCACGGCTGACAGCGTCAGTGCAGAAAAAGTATTAACCCTCAATCCGGATGTGGCTATTTTTGGTCTGGCCGGTCACGGACCGGGTAAAAACAGTGAACTGGTTGGTCAGCTGGAAAAAGCGGGCGTGCCGGTTGTATTTGTGGATTTCCGCAATGAACCGCTGAAAAATACCCTGCCGGGTATGCGTGTGCTGGGTAAAGTGCTGCACCGCGAAGAAAAAGCCAAGGCCTTTGAAGATTTCTATCAGAAACAGATGAAGTTAGTCACCGATGTGACAGACAACATCCCGGAAGACAAAAAACCGACTGTCTTTATTGATCTGCGTGCCGGTTCTTTCCCTGACTGCTGCGGAACAGCCGGTAACGGTAACCTCGGTAACTTTATCGATGTCGCAGGCGGTAAAAATATCGCCAAAGATGTTCTGCCGACCCCGCTGGGCACGATGAACCTGGAAAAAGTGATTGCGGTTGATCCGGATATTTATCTGGTGAGCGGCGCGAAAGCACCGGGCAGCACCGATGCGGGCGTTCAGCTGGGTGCACAGGCAACAGAAGCCGATGCAAAAAACAGCCTGAAAGCCATTACAGAACGTCAGGGTATCAATACGCTGACGGCGGTGAAAGAAGGGCGTGACTATGCGGTCTGGCACAACTATTATAACTCACCTTATAACGTGATTGCCGCCCAGGTCTTTGCCAAGTGGTTCTATCCGGAGCAGTTTAAAGATCTTGATCCGAAGAAAACCATGGATGACATGTACAGTCAGTTCCTGGCTGTCGAACCAACCGGAACATACTGGGTCAGCGGTAAATAATTTTAAGTAGTCAGCAGGTATTTGAATAATGAGTATTACCACAGAAGCAATGCTACAGACCAAGCCGGAACAGGCAGACGGTGAATTAAGCTGTGATGTGAAATCACATTACCGGCGTTTACTGCGCAGGCGGCTGATGTGGATGTTTGCGGTGGTTGCGGTAATACTCTGTACGGTGGTGCTCGATTTTACCATGGGCCCTTCCGGGCTGACTCTCGATGCGCTCTGGCAGACTCTTGTGTCGCCGGAAAGCGTGTCGGCGGGCACCCGTGTGATTGTCTGGGAAATCCGTCTGCCGTACGCCCTGATGGCGGTAGTGGTCGGTATGTCCCTCGGCCTTGCCGGGGCAGAAATGCAGACCATCCTCAATAACCCGCTGGCAAGTCCGTTTACCCTCGGCGTCTCCAACGCCGCATCGTTTGGTGCGGCGCTGGCGATAGTCCTCGGGATCGGTATTCCGGGCGTGCCGGATCAATGGTTTGTCTCCGCGAACGCCTTTATTTTTGCCCTGTTTTCCGCGCTGATGCTTGACGGCATCACCCGCTGGACTCGTGTGGCAACCTCCGGCGTGGTGTTATTCGGTATTGCCATGGTCTTTACCTTTAACGCACTGGTTTCAATGATGCAGTTTATCGCCACAGAAGACACCTTACAGGGGCTGGTTTTCTGGACGATGGGCAGCCTGGCGCGTGCCACCTGGGTGAAACTGGGTGTGATGACGCTGGCATTTGCCATCCTGCTGCCGCTCTCCATGAGTAACTCGTGGAAGCTGACCGCACTGCGCCTGGGTGAAGACCGGGCTGTCAGTTTCGGGATTAATGTGCGCCGTCTGCGTCTCGGCACGTTGCTGCGCATCAGTATCCTGACTGCACTGGCGGTGGCTTTTGTCGGCCCGATTGCCTTTATCGGCCTGGTTGCACCGCATATTGCCCGTATGATGTTTGGTGAGGATCACCGTTTCTATCTGCCGGCGAGCGCATTAATCGGGGCGCTGGTACTGTCGATGGCGTCCATTGCCTCGAAAAACCTGATTCCGGGGGTGATTATTCCGGTTGGTATTGTGACATCACTGGTAGGTGTGCCGTTCTTCCTGAGCATGATCCTGCGTCATAAAGGGAGCATGTAAGATGGATTTGAATGCAATGTCTGCTCAGAGCGGGTTACAGATTAAACACTTCAATGCAGGTTATCCAAAACGGAAAATCATTGAAGATCTGAGTGTTGAGCCACTGCCGCATGGTAAAATTACTGTGCTGCTCGGGCCGAACGGCAGCGGAAAGTCCACGCTTCTGCGCTCTCTGGCCGGACTGAATAAAGCCGAAGGGCAGTTATTGCTCGACGGACATGACCTGATGCGGATGAATTTTGCCGAACGCGCGAAGCAGGTGGTTTATCTGCCGCAGACACTGCCTGCGGGTGTGCATCTGCATGTACTGGAATCGGTCATTGTTGCGCAGCGGGCATCCGGTGGTGTTTCAGACCGGGACAGTGAGCAGGAAGTTATGTCTCTGCTGTCACAACTGGGTATTGAACATCTGGCGCTGCATTATCTGGATCAGTTATCCGGTGGTCAGAAACAATTAGTCGGGCTGGCACAATCATTAATCCGCCAGCCGGAACTGTTATTACTGGATGAGCCGTTAAGCGCACTGGATTTAAATTATCAGTATCACGTAATGGATTTGGTGCGTCGTGAAACACAACGCCGGAATATTATTACGGTAGTGGTTGTCCATGATATTAATATCGCACTGCGTCACGGCGATCATATATTAATGCTGAAAGACGGAAATTTAATTGCAGAAGGTGACCCGGAGTCTGTTATTACCCCGGATAGCCTGGCAACCGTTTATGGCGTACGCGGTCGTATTGAGCACTGCTCACAGGCTGTGCCGCATGTTGTGATTGATGGTCTGGTGCCGCGGGCAGTTGCATCGCTGGCATAATAAAACCGGTTTATATTACATATTCTTTTTTATTCTCTGCGGAATATATTTCCGCAGAGGATGATTATCTGTATGCCGCATATGTTTTTATGCGCTGATAATACATTGTTTTCTGTATAGTTTATATTTATAAAAACAAATAACCTTATAAAAGGTAATAATAAAATAATGTCCGATGCCTGAAATGGCAGGGTCGTTATTATTAAAAAAGGGATATAAATCCCTGAGAGCAAATGTCGATTGTCCATAAATATATTATCTCTTGGAGAATCAAAAGAATGGTTATTTTTTCAAAACGAAAAGTGGCGGTATGTGTTATGGCAGCACTCGCCGCTCAGGTGATGGCTGCTCAGGCTGCAAATAAAGAAGACGTGATTATGGTCACCACCGCATCCGGCTTCCAGCAGAAAATTGAGGATGCTGCGGCGACTATCTCCGTTGTTTCACGCGAACAGCTGGAAGATAAAGCGTACCGTGATGTGACAGATGCACTGAAAGATGTACCGGGTGTTGTGGTTACCGGTGGCGGCAGTTCTTCTGATATCAGTATCCGCGGGATGGACCCGAAATACACCATGATTCTTGTGGACGGAAAACGGGTTGCCAGCCGTGAAACGCGCCCTAATAGTGATAACTCCGGTATTGAGCAGGGATGGTTACCGCCGCTGACTGCGATTGATCGCATTGAAGTGGTGCGCGGACCGATGTCTTCACTGTATGGTTCGGATGCCATGGGCGGGGTTATCAATATTATCACGCGGAAAGCGCAGGGCGAGTGGCATGCAAGTGTCCGTACCGATGCCACTATCACAGAAAGCAAAGACAGCGGTAACACCGGGCAGGGCAGTTTCTTCGCCGCTGGTCCGCTGGTGGATAACCTGCTGAGCATGAAAGTGAATGGCCAGTATTCTCATCGCGGGGAAGATAATTTTTCAAGCGGTTTTAACCGCCAGATCATGACCAGCGGCGGCGGTACACTGACATTAACGCCGGATGAGCAGAACAGCATCGATTTTGATTTCAAAAAAGATAATCAGCACCGTGATTCCCGCTGGGAAAAAAGTGCGTCAGAATCCAGTAAAAAGAAAAAATCCAGCAGTTTCAGCAAGTATGAAATGGCACAATATGCGATTACCCATGACGGTAACTACGACTGGGGCAGCATGAACAGCTATGTTCAGCGTAACGAAACCAAAAACCCGGGCCGTAATATGGAGTATTACGACACCATCGCCCGTAACCAGACAGTTATGCCGCTCGGCGATCATATGCTGAGCCTCGGTGGCCAGTATCGTTTCGAAGAGCTGAAAGATAAAGGCAACAAACTGGAAGGTAATAAACTTGACCGCTACAGCTGGGCACTGTTTGCAGAGGATGACTGGGCACTGACCAATGATTTCACTCTGACCGGCGGTCTGCGTATGGATAAAGATGAAAACTTTGGTACGCACTGGACGCCGCGTGTTTACGGCGTGTGGCATCTGGATGAAAGCTGGACAGTGAAAGGTGGTGTGTCTACCGGTTACCGTTCACCTGATCTGCGTCAGGCAACGGCATCATGGGGACAGGCAACCGGCGGCGGTAACTCAAATGCGGTTATTTTCGGCAATCCGAATCTGAAACCTGAAAAGACCGTTACCGAAGAGATTAGCGTGCTGTGGAACAATCAGGATAACCTCAATATGAGCCTGACGGTCTTTAATACTGACTTTAAAGACAAAATCACAGAAATCCGCCGTTGCGGAACAGGTACAACGATAACATGTACTGAGAAAGACCCGGACGGAAATACTTATGATTTCGTCAGTGACCGTATCAACGTCGATAAAGCCAATATGCGCGGTGTTGAAACGATTATGAACTGGCAGATTACCGATTCTGTTGATTTAACGGCTAACTATACCTTTACTGATTCTGAACAGAAGAGCGGTAAATTTAAAGGTAAACCGCTGAATAAGACACCAAAACATATGGCTAACGCCACACTGAACTGGGATACCACGCAGGATATCAAAACCTGGAGCCGGATTAACTTCCGCGGTAAAACGTCTGATTACCTGTCCCGCACCAGCATGGCAACAGGAACAGGCTCTTATGCTACCGTGGATATCGGCGGCAGCTATCAGCTGAATAAAGACCTGAACTTTGTGGCGGGTGTGTATAACGTACTGGATCGCCGTATTGATAATGAAAACTACGGAGCCACACTCGACGGCCGCCGTTACAACATCGGTCTGAACTATAACTTCTGATGTAACCATCATTCATTATTATGTGTCGAAAAACGGCGCCCTTTCCCGGGCGCCGTATTTTTTTATGGCAGGCAGAGTGACTGAAAAATACACGAACAGCCGGATTTTTTAACGTTTTTGCTATAAATATTCAAAGTTTCGTCACGGAAATTCTGCTGCTAAACCGGTATGGAAAAAAATTGCCTGATAAGGGCGAACAAAGCTTGAAATTTATGACCGGGGGGTGCAGAATGCGCCATCCAAAAAAATAACTGATGCATTTATACGCATCGGTTTTTTTTTTGCACTAAAATATTGTCACCGACAAAAAAAGGGGCCGATAGGCCGGATAACTGTTTACTGAATTACACCGGACGATAAACACCGGTATGAGGATGCGATAAATGGCGCAATTTTTCACTTTTGCACCTGTGCCAATCGGCACTGGCTGCTGCAACGACGACTACGGAGCACGGCGCTCCTGCTCTGCACTCCAAACCCCTTCTTACTTCACTGCCTACAGGCAGATGCGAAGTCTTCCCGGTAACACGCCATCTGATAGTAGTATCAGTATGATTGTCGGTGTTACGGGAGGATTCGCTCATGTCGCATAATTCTGCAATTGATATTGGCCTGAACCGTACAGCTGCCAATAACCGCGTACAACTCGCAAAAACACTGACACTCGTCCAGGTCGTTATGATGGGGCTTGCTTACCTGCAGCCGATGACCATCTTTGATACCTTCGGGATCGTGTCCGAAATTACCAGCGGTCATGTTGCGACGTCTTATGCTATCGCACTGACAGCCATTCTTTTTACTGCGCTGAGTTACGGAAAACTGGTTAAACGGTTCCCTTCCGCCGGCTCGGCGTATACCTATGCCCAGAAATCCATGAGCCCGCATATCGGCTTTATGGTCGGCTGGTCATCACTGCTGGACTACCTGTTCATGCCGATGATCAACATTCTGCTGGCAAAAATTTATCTTCAGGCTATCTTCCCGGACTGTCCGCCATGGATCTTTGTCGCCGGTCTGGTATTCCTGATGACATTATTTAATCTGCGCGGCATCAATGTCGTGGCAAACCTCAATACCGGAATTGTCGTGGTACAGGTTGCTGTGATGATTGTGTTTGTCGGTCTGCTGATCCGTGGTGTGTCTGCGGGTGAAGGGGCGGGTACGCTGCTCTCCTTCCGTCCGTTTGCCTCCATTGATGCGGAAATGATCCCGATGATAAGCGGGGCAACGATACTGTGCTTCTCCTTCTTAGGGTTTGACGGTATCAGCTCCCTGTCAGAAGAAACACCGAATGCCGGGAAAGTGATCCCGAAAGCGATTTTCCTGACCGCACTGATTGGTGGCCTGATCTTTATCGCGGTGTCTTATTTCCTGCAGCTCTATTTCCCGGATGTGTCCCGTTTCAACAATCCGGAAGAGTCACAGCCTGAAATTATGTACATGGTGGCCGGTGCCTTCTTCCAGTCCATCATTCTGGTGTTCTCCTGCGTGACCGTACTGGCTTCCGGTATGGCAGCACAGGCAGGGGTATCCCGTCTGATGTATGTCATGGGCCGCGATGGTGTGTTCCCGGAGAAATTCTTCGGTTACGTACATCCGAAATGGCGCACCCCGGCACTGAACGTGATGCTGGTGGGTGTTCTGGCGCTGAGTGCGGTCTGGTTTGACCTGGTCACCGCAACCGCGCTGATTAACTTCGGTGCACTGGTGGCGTTTACCTTCGTTAACCTGTCGGTGATTTCACAGTTCTATATCCGCGAGCGCCGCAACAAGACGCTGGGCGACCAGATCAACTACCTGCTGCTGCCGATTATCGGTGCTGCGACCGTCACGGTGCTCTGGTTCAACCTCGATGCGAAATCGATGGAATTAGGACTGAGCTGGGGCGCACTGGGTCTGATCTATATGTTATGGCTGACCCGCCGCTTCCGTCGTCCGATGCCGCAGATGCCGGAACAGTAAGTTTTAAGCAGTTCTTTATCCCGGAAACGGCGCACAGTTTGATTCTGTGCGCCGTTTTTTTATATGCAATAAGGTATAGTAACCCGCTGAAAGTACAGTAAATCATAAAAGATAATGATTAAGGGATGCGGATGTATATTGAACACAGCCTGATGGCAGACTATTTTTATGCGGGACTGGCACTGCTGGTCATTGCCTCTTTTGTGGCCGGGTATATTGATTCTATCGCAGGCGGTGCGGGGCTGATTCTGATCCCTGCTTTTATGCTGACCGGCCTTCCGCCGCATATGGCACTGGGTCAGGAAAAGCTGGTGAGCTCTGTCGGTACACTGGCGGCAATTTCAAACTTTATCAAAAACAAATCCGTTTACTGGCAGATAATTCCGGCCGGGATTATTTCATCGTTCTTCGGAGCCTGGGTGGGCGCGAAGGCGATTATTTATCTGCCGTCTGAAACGATTACCTACATTATTATCTGTATGCTGCCGATCGGCCTGCTGGCCGCTTTCTTTAAAGGGAAACTCGGTGGCGCACAGCAGGGTAATGCGGTACGTAAATCTGTCTGGCTGGTCTTTTTTACCTGTTTTATTGTCGGTTTCTATGACGGCTTTTTCGGGCCGGGCACCGGCAGTATCTTTATTATCTGTCTGTTTCTGATCAACAACCTGGATTTACTGAAATCCTCCGCCACCTCGAAAATCTTTAATCTGGCATCTAACGTCGGCGGGCTGGTGGCGTTTATTATGGCCGGACATATCGCGTTTCTGCTCAGTATCCCGATGATCGCCGCCAGCCTGCTCGGAAATCACCTCGGCAGTCAGCATGCCATCCGTACCAATGGTGAGATTGTCCGCAAAATCCTGATCCTGACCGTCGGAATTATGATGGTGACGCTGCTGATCAATCTGTTTAAATAAACCGGTTTCGTGGTTAATCTGTTAAATTTGTTAAAAATAGTATTTGTATTATAAATAAGATAAGAGGCATAATTACTTAATGAACAATAAGTAATCTGAATCGGGGGAAAGTATGATCAACAGTCAGCAACCTGACAGCGCACGTCTTATTCAGGCACTGACAGATATTGTCAGTCATAAACATATTTTAACGGAGCCGCGTAAGACGGAGCGATACCGCAAGGGTTTCCGCTCCGGTGAGGGCAGTGCGCTGGCGGTGGTGTTCCCGGGTACGCTGTATGAACTGTGGCAGGTGTTTAAAGCCACTGTAGAAGCTGACAGAATTGTGATCATGCAGGCGGCCAATACCGGTCTGACAGAGGGATCCACGCCGAGCGGGGATGATTATGACCGTGAGATTGTCATTATCAGCACACTGCGCCTCGATAAGATTCAGGTACTGACAAAACAGCAGCAGGTTGTGGCGTTACCCGGCAGTACCCTGTGGCATCTGGAAAAAGTCCTGAAACCGCTGGGCCGTGAGCCGCATTCCGTGATTGGCTCTTCCTGTATCGGGGCATCTGTGGTCGGCGGGATTTGTAATAACTCCGGCGGTTCGCTGGTGCAGCGGGGACCGGCTTATACCGAACTCGCGCTGTACGGTCGTGTTAATGCGGACGGCACTGCAGAACTGGTAAACCATCTGGGGATTGATTTAGGTTCGTCCCCGGAAGAGATTCTGAATTGTCTGGAATACCGCCGCTATCAGGAGGCGGATATTGAGGATACGGATAAACCGGCGTCTGATCATGACTATCATCAGCGTATCCGCGATGTGGATGCAGACACGCCGTCCCGTTTCAATGCCGATGAACGCCGCCTGTTTGAAGCCTCCGGTTGTGCCGGTAAGCTGGTGGTGTTTGCGGTGCGCCTGGATACGTTCCCGTCACAGGGGGAGAACAAAGTCTTCTATATCGGCACCAATACCCCGTCGGTACTGGAAGATATCCGCCGCCATATTCTCGCCAGCTTTAAACATCTGCCGGTGGCAGGGGAATATATGCACCGCGAGTGTTATGACATCGCGAAAGTCTACGGTAAAGACAGCTTCCTGACGATTGATAAACTCGGTACCGAAAAAATGCCGAAACTGTTCACCATCAAAGGACGGATGGATGCGATCTTCAATAAAATCCCGCTGCTGCCGAAAAACCTGATCGACCGAACAATGCAGTTATTCAGCCATTTATGGCCTAACCATCTGCCGCGCCGGATGGAGGAGTACCGCGATAAATATGAACATCACCTGATGCTGAAAATGGCCGGTGAAGGCATTGATGAAGCCCGCAGCTGGCTGAGCAGTTTCTTTGAAAATGCAGAAGGCGGCTTCTTTGAGTGTGATGCCAAAGAGGGCGCAGATGCTTTCCTGCACCGTTTTGTGGCCGCCGGTGCCGCTATCCGTTATCACGCGGTCAACAGCAGTAAGGTGGAGGATATCCTGGCGCTGGATATTGCGCTGCGCCGTAATGATCAGGCGTGGCTGGAAGTTCTGCCGCCGGAAATTGAGAGTAAACTGGTGCATAAACTCTACTACGGACATTTTTTATGCCACGTTTTCCATCAGGACTATATTGTGAAGAAAGGCGTGGACCCGCACGCACTGAAAGAAGAGATGCTGGAAATCCTGAACACGCGCGGGGCGGAATATCCGGCAGAGCATAATGTCGGCCATCTGTATAAAGCCAAACCACAGCTGAAAGCCTTCTATAAAGCGACGGACCCGACCAATACCCTGAATCCGGGATTGGGTAAAACCAGTAAATTAAAATACTGGGGTGAAGGGCACGAAGGATGTGGCTGTAGTCAGCATCAGAAATAACCTTACTGAAGAATGAAATCCGCAAAATCCGGTTATGTCTGTAACCGGATTTTTTCATTAATTTTCCGGATAAATCAGTAATGTTAATAAGGGATTAATTTTATTATAATCAGCTTTTCTCCCTGTTTACTGGTCACTATGTTTAAAAGACTCAAAAATGCCTTCGGCAAAGCGGTTCAGGTCAAATGCCATAAAGCAGAGGTTTTGCATAACCTCAGTTCGGATGAGCGCGCGCTGATTATCTATATTCTGAATGCCCGTGATGAAAATGTCAGTATCGGCATCAAGCACAGCAGTGCCGATTCACTGATCACCAAAGGGGTGCTGAAGGAACTGGGACGGGATACTGAGAGCCGGACACGGCTGGTATCTGTTTGCCCGAAGTACAGGGAATCCCTGTGCCGGGTGTTTTATACCTCGAATAAAGCGGGATAATATTATTGCCGGGAGCGCTGCTCCCGGCGGTCTGTCTGCTTACTCCGCCAGTTGTTGCGCGTACTGTACCAACTTCTTCAGCAGTTCTGTTTTATGCGCATCATGCTGATATTCCTGCATCATTTCACCGATCTGTTCAAAATAACGTGTTAAATTATCCTGACTGAATACCTCACGGCGATGGGCCAGCCAGCGCTGCTGCTCCTGTTCATCCAGCGTACCCGGGAAATTCCGTGCACGGTAGCGGAACAGTAATTCCGGCAGACGCGCATCCTGATAACTTAATGCCAGCGCAGGCAGATTTTTCGGATCGGTTTCGCGGATAATGGTCATTGCCGCTTTATCTGAGTCACTGAAAAAGCCCTGATAAATCATGCGATCCACATCATTCTGCGGCGGGAACTCACGCGGTTGTGCGAAAACGGCCACCACTTTCTCGCGGATCTCCGGATGCTGATGCAGCAGTTCCGCATTGCGGGCACACACATCTTTGTCGAGCCCGATACGCTGTGCATCCTGTGGGCGCAGGGTATTTTCCGGCGCCAGGATCGGGCATTTATTAATATGCACCAGCTTGAGCGGTACCGGAGATGCGCCGTCCGGCAGTTCATCACGGCGGGTATAGAGGTGCTCACGCAGGGTATCCGCATCCAGTGTCAGCAGCGGGGTCAGATCACCGGCCAGGTCGCACATAATCACGGCATTGCGGTTATCCGGGTGCCATGCCAGCGGAGCCACCAGGCTGGTATTGGCACGGACAGCCCCGAACATGCCGGAGACATGTACCAGCGGCTTCATGGACGGAATATCAATCAGAGCGGCGAGTTTACGTTTGTCGCGCAGACTGAAGAAATAATCAAACAGACGCGGTTGAGCGCCCCGTAACTGTTTTGCCATGGCGATGGTGGCATACACGTCAGCCATCGCATCGTGGGCATTTTCGTGGGCGATGCCGTTTGCGGCCGTCAGATGCTCCAGCTTAAAGCTTGGCAGACCTTCGTCATTTTCCGGCCAGTTTGTACCGTCAGGACGCAGGGCATAACAGGCGCGGGTAATATCAATCAGATCCCAGCGGGAATTGCGGTTCATCCAGCTGTAGGCATACGGGTCGTAAAAGTTCCGGTAAAAAATATTACGGGTGACTTCATCATCAAAACGAATACTGTTATAGCCGAGAATGCAGGTATCCGGTTGTGTAAAGGTGTCATGAATCAGTCTGGCAAACTGCGCCTCATTAACACCTTTCTGCAACGCTTCCTGCGGCGTGATACCGGTTATCATCACGGCGGCGGGTTGCGGCAGGTAGTCATCTGCCGGGGCGCAGTAGGCGATCACCGGATCGGCGATAATATTGAATTCACTGTCAGTGCGGACACCGGCAAACTGCGCCGGACGGTCACCGGCAGGGTCCTGCCCGAAGGTTTCGTAATCGTGAAAGAAAAATTGTGCTGAAGACACCGTATGGCCCGTTTTCTGATAAATGATGGGCTACAGGGTAACAAATCGGGAACAAAATACCAATTTCAGTACTGATTATCCCTGTCATGTTATCCGATAGCCGATCGCACAAAATTGCAGTATTTTATGCGGAATGTCTGCCAGCTGAAACAATTCCGCACAGAAATACGCTACACTGAATAAAACTGACGAAAACCGGCGGAAGTGCTTGTCGGCAGTCATGGTTAACCTGTATTGTTTAATGAATCACATTTCAGATATGACTAAGGGTAGAATAATGGACAACACAACCAAGCCTTCCTTTCACAATGTCCTGGAGTTCGTTCGTATGTTTCGCCGTAAAAATAAAATATTGCGTGAAATAACTGACAACGAAAAGAAAATTCGTGATAACCAGAAACGTGTACTTCTGCTTGATAACCTGAGTGATTACATCAAGCCGGGTATGTCCATTGAAGATATCCAGGCCATCATTGCCAATATGCGCAGTGACTACGAAGATCGTGTGGATGAGTACATCATCAAGAATGCGGATCTGTCAAAAGAGCGCCGTGAAATCTCCAGAGAGCTCAAAGCGATGGGCGATATCAAAGATATTAAGTAATCGCATAATCAGAACCACAGAAACCGTGAATGGCAGCATTCGCGGTTTTTTTAACTGTTCTGAAACTCTTCTGCCCGTCGTTCCAATTCAGACATATAAGATGTTCTGGCTTTTTCGTGGCCGTCAGGGCTCATAACACTGATGATTTGAATGTTATCATAATCGAGCCAATGCCTTGAAAACACAAGGTAATGATTGGAATGTCTGTCAATCTGTGCTTTGTTTTTTTTCCATCCGGGTTCTGACGGTAATCGGATATGTAGTTTATAGACGAAAGAATCACACAACCGGGGATTACTTTCCCATTGACCCTCATTACCGAAATGATCAGGTAAAATCTGTGAGTTCTTCCAGGTCTCTAAAGCTTTAGCATAACTGTTTGCGATATCCGGCATCTCTACATCAGAATGAACACTCACTATGCAAGGCATCGGTGTTACTCCTATACCGGGAGTTTGAGTTTTTTGTGTTCAGCAGCAATCCAGGAACGGACTTCGTTATCACCCGGCATATCTGTTAAATGCACTGTATTTTCAGGAGGCATGCTTTGTTCAATGAGTGACAATGTATCTCTGAGGATAAATTCACTTTGTGCGACCGCACGACCGAAGCGAAGCAGATTAGCTTTATATTGTGCTTGCTGTCCGGGGTTACCGGGGAACGTTTTACTGAGGTTATCATTTGCCATGACAAGCCGGATGGCTTCTTTAACGCGCATATGATGTTTAAGACCATCAGCGCACAAACGTTTCATTCGCGGAGTGAATGCAAAAAGGGCACCTTTTCCCCGGTTTTGTCTGTCTTGTACGACTGTATTCAGAAGTGATCGCTGATGTTCATTGATCTGATTAAGATAATCAGCAGCATCTTCAAGCGGCAGGAAAACGACGCCCCCCGGAAGATTAAATGTGAGGGAGGCCGCCACATTATGGTTTGTACTTATTTCCACTG
Source organism: Morganella sp. BCCO 40_0007 (assembly GCF_032989665.1). Lineage (NCBI taxonomy): Bacteria > Pseudomonadati > Pseudomonadota > Gammaproteobacteria > Enterobacterales > Morganellaceae > Morganella > Morganella sp. BCCO 40_0007. The sequence continues at coordinate 93,412 of NZ_JAVBIN010000011.1, forward strand.
CGGTTACGGGTAAGGTTGTGCTTTGTGCAGGAACAGGAGCGAGCGAAGCCATAAGGCTTGCCACGATAGCTGTAACGGTTGTCTGGGTTGTCTTTTTTACCATGCTGTTTCTCCTGTTACTTCAGAGTCACTGACAGGCAGGACTCTCAAGACGTCATTAGTATAATTGAAAGCCAGCTTCGTATAAAGAACCATCAGTTACCGGTCTTTTCCGGAAATAAAAAAATGGCTTCCCGGAGGAAGCCATTTTCAGTTCAGCGATACATTATCAGAGCAGTGTTTTTGATGGCTCTGAAGCTGCATGGTTAGTCGCGGCATGACCACCTGCACCGTGCAGGGAGTAGGCTTCGCGGGCTTCACGCTGGTATTCAGTGATAGCAAAGGCTTCGCCGGTGGTTGCCGGAGCAGGCGCTTTGGTCATCGGTGAATACGCGTGGCGTACGGCCACAACGGCGGCTGTTTCAGTAACCGGTGCTGCCACAGGAGCAGTAACAGGCTCAGCAACCGGTTCAGCAACAACGACCGGTTCAGGCTCTGTAATCACTACAGGTTCTGTAATCACTTCAGGCTCTGCAATCACTGTCGGTTCAGCCGTAACGATGTCAGTTACTGCCGGTTCATCAGCTACAACCTCTGTGGTTTCCTGAGCAGGCATTTCTGCCGGTACAGGTTCAGTCACAGTCTCAGCAGCCGGTGTTTCTTCCGGCGCGGTAACCTGAGGCGCTTCAGAAGCGATTGTCAGAGAGAACTGTTCTGCCACAACCGTGGTTTCTGTCGTTTCAGCAACAATCTGGGTGACAACCGCAGCTTCTGTCACTATCGCGGTGACTTCCGGAGCCGCTTCTGTCATTTCCGGTTCCGCAGGTACAGCAGGTGTCACAACCGGATACTGAACCCACACTTTACCGGAGGCCAGCTCAGGAGAGAACACAGCCATTTCCAGCGGAACCGGGGATTGCGTCAGCTGACGGTCTTCGCGGTAACGGCGGCGGCGCTGACCACTCACACGCAGATGGCGCGGTGAACGGCGGGAGCGGCGCGGCAGAATGTTATCGCTGTGCGTTTCATCACCATTGTTTTCAGCCGCAGCCGGTACGTCTGTATCCGCCGGGACTGCAGCAGGTGCAGTGTCGGTTACAGCAGGAACGGAAGCTGCAACAGCCGGTTCAGTCTGTGTTGCGCCATCCGTAATACGGACAGAGCCGTTCAGCTGGCGGCGGTTACGGCGCTGACGAACCGGTGTTGGTGCATCATCATCTTCCGTATTACCGTCACTGTTCAGGGCATCCTGATCTTCCTGCTGCGCATGCAGTTTTTTCGCATCCTGCTGAGTACGCTTCTCTTCCTGACGACGGCGCTGGCGCTCTGCACGCTGTTCACGGCGTAATTGCTGCTGCGCTTCGCGGGCGGCCAGTTCTTCCGGTGTCAGATCTTCGTTCGGCGTATTCTGATTACGACCTTTACGCGGCTCATTTACCGTATCACGGTCACGCTTGTTACGTGATTCGTTATCACTGCGTTCGCCGCGCTCAGGGCGGTCAGTACGTTCGGTGCGTTCACCGTTGCGATCATTACGGTCGCGGCGGTTACGGCGCTGTTTGTTACGGTCATTCCCGCCGCGGCGGTTATTGTTGTCGTTACTCTGTTTTTTCTCTTTCTGTTCAGTTTCTTCCTGCACAACAGGTGCGGAACCGAACAGCTTTTTGATGAGACGGCTGAAGAAACCACCTTCAGAAGCAGCAGGTGCCTGTTTGTCCTGACGGTTATCGCGTTTACTTTCCGGTTTGCGGGCAGCGGCAGACTGTGCCGGTACCGGTGCGTCGGAAGTAATAGCAAAGGCATTGATAGCCGGTTGCTCCGGCGCACGGCGTTCCTGAGTTTCCTCTTCTTCACCGGCAGCGGATTCCGCTTCGTATTTCTCCGGCAGGCGATAGCTCAGGGTACCGATCTCATCACCGTTACGGACACGGACCACGCGGAAGTGCGGGGTTTCCATCTGGTTGTTCGGCACGATAATCACGCTGACGCCCGCCTGGCGTGCTTCAATTGCACTGACGGCCTGGCGTTTTTCGTTCAGCAGATAAGACGCCACCGGAACAGGGACGATCGCGTGTACCTGATGGGTGTTCTCTTTCAGCGCTTCTTCTTCAATCAGGCGCAGAATGGAGAGCGCCAGTGATTCGTTATCACGCACAGTCCCGGTGCCGCTGCATCGCGGACACACATGGTGGCTTGATTCACCCAGTGACGGGCTCAGGCGCTGGCGGGACATCTCCAGCAGACCAAAACGGGAAATACGGCCGATCTGGATACGGGCGCGATCCTGACGAACTGCCTCACGCATCCGGTTTTCCACTTCGCGCTGATGACGGACCGGCGTCATATCGATAAAGTCGATAACAATCAGGCCGCCGAGGTCACGCAGGCGCAGCTGGCGGGCAATTTCATCTGCCGCTTCCAGGTTAGTGTTAAATGCAGTTTCTTCGATATCACCGCCGCGTGTTGAACGGGAGGAGTTGATATCGATAGCGGTCAGGGCTTCAGTGGTGTCGATAACAATCGCACCGCCGGACGGCAGACGGACTTCGCGCTGGAAAGCGGATTCAATCTGCGATTCAATCTGATAATGACTGAACAGCGGCACTTCGCCCTGGTACAGTTTGATTTTGCTGGCAAAGTCGGCACGACCGATAGCGGTGATGTGCTTACGGGCCAGTTCCAGAATTTTCGGGTTATCGATGAGGATCTCACCGATGTCCGGGCGCAGATAATCACGGAACGCGCGGACGATAACATTACTTTCCTGATGGATCAGGAACGGAGCAGGGCGGCCTTCAGCAACTTTTTTGATGGCTTCCCAGTGCTTGATACGGTATTCGAGATCCCAGCGCAGGGCATCGGCCGATTTACCCACACCGGCGGTGCGGACAATCAGACCCATACCATCCGGGATATCCAGTGCGGACAGGGCTTCTTTCAGCTCGGTGCGATCATCCCCTTCGATACGGCGGGAAATACCGCCGGCACGCGGGTTATTCGGCATCAGAACCAGATAACTGCCGGCCAGACTGATAAAGGTGGTGAGTGCCGCGCCTTTATTACCGCGCTCTTCCTTGTCGACCTGAACAATGACTTCCTGACCTTCTTTCAGGACATCTTTGATATTCGGACGGCCGGAGGCGTGGTAATTAGCAGGGAAATACTCGCGGGCAATTTCTTTGACGGGAAGGAAACCGTGACGCTCTGCGCCATAGTCAACAAAAGCAGCTTCTAAACTCGGTTCAATACGGGTGATTTTCCCTTTATAGATGTTTGCTTTTTTTTGTTCGTGACCGGGGCTTTCGATATCCAGATCATACAACCGCTGCCCGTCGACAAGGGCAACACGCAACTCTTCCTGCTGAGTTGCGTTGATTAACATTCTTTTCATTATAATTTACTCAATCTTTTCATTTAATTAGTGCGCTGCGGGCAATTTCGTTGCTACCGGAACCGATGACCTCGTGGCTTTTACCGCACCGTCAGCCTCCCGGCTGTCGATCGTATAGAGGTGCAAATTGTGTCGGTGAGGTTCAGTCTTGTCTGAATCCCCGTTGCCGGCTGAAAATCACGTTTATACGTGATACCGGCCCGGTAAGCTGCAACCCGCAGCCCGCTGATTATCTGACCGGAAATAACGTCTTACGCCATTGCTGCGTTGTCATCGGTCAGACAAATATAAAATATCTGCTTTGCCAAAATCGGCGCATGCATTATTCCATTGCCGGTGTGGTTATAGCAAGGTGACATTGCATGTTTCGGTGAAAATTATGCAGAAATTTGTTAATGACGTTAATCCTTGGTCTTTTTCCGGAAAAAATGGGAAAATAGCCGCGTAAAACATTGATGCACATTTGCCGCCTGTTTCACCGGATAACGATCCCGGTTTGCGGAGCAACGGTTCAGAGGATAGCCCCCCGTTTCATGAAAACTGATAATCAGACAGTTCAATTTGTTGTTGTGTCCGGCGATGAAGCCGGCCAGCGTATTGATAATTTTCTGCTCGCGCGCCTCAAAGGGGTACCGAAGAGCATGATTTACCGCATCATCCGTAAAGGGGAAGTGCGCGTAAATAAAGGCCGGATCAAACCGGAATACAAAATTGCGGACGGGGACAGCATCCGTATTCCGCCGGTGCGTGTGGCAGAGAAAAATGATGCGCCGGTATCAGCGAAACTGGATAAAGTATCCGCACTCGCAGAGTGTGTATTGTATGAAGATGATCATATTCTGGTGATTAATAAACCGGCGGGCACTGCGGTGCACGGCGGCAGCGGTCTGAGTTTCGGCGTGATTGAGGCAATGCGGGCGCTGCGTCCTGACGCGCGTTTCCTGGAGTTGGTGCACCGGCTCGACCGTGATACTTCCGGTATTCTGCTGATCGCCAAAAAGCGTTCCGCACTGCGGGCGCTGCATGAACAACTGCGTCTGAAGCAGATGCAGAAAGACTATCTGGCACTGGTACGCGGTCAGTGGCAGTCTTCCGTAAAAGTGGTGCAGGCACCGCTGCTGAAAAATATTCTCCAGAGCGGCGAACGCGTGGTGAAAGTCAGCCCGGAAGGAAAACCATCAGAAACCCGTTTTAAAGTGGAAGAGCGCTTTGATACGGCCACACTGGTTAAAGCCAGCCCGGTGACCGGACGTACGCATCAGATCCGTGTGCATACGCTTCATGCGGGGCACCCTATCGCATTTGATAACCGTTACGGTGATGCACAGTTTGATGCACAACTGAAAGGGACGGGCCTGAACCGGCTGTTTTTACATGCGGCGGCACTTGCTTTTACACATCCGTCTACCGGTGAGGCGATGCGTCTTCAGGCGCCGTTAGATGAAAAGCTGCGTCATTGTCTGACTGTGCTGCGGTCGAAACAGGCAAAATAAACAGAGTGCAGACCCCGTTATAAAGAACCCGCGACGAACGCGGGTTTTTTCTTATATTGGCAGTATCGACGACATGCGGTGGTTACTTTGTCTGCACACCGATAATTTTAGTGGTGCAGTTCTGGGCAATCTCACCGATAGCCTGAGAATCCTGTTCTGTCAGTTTCTGACCTTTGCGGATCTGATCATCCAGTTTGGTCAGCCCGTCTTTACCGAATTTTGCCAGTGAGTTGTCATAGACACACTCACAGACTTCCGGGACTTTACTGCGGTTGTCCGGATTTTTCAGGTTGGTCACAGCGCCTTTTGTACAGTCGGCAACAAACGTTGTTTTGTCCGCCAGTGACGGGGCAGCCAGGCCGGCTGCGCTGAACAGCAGCGTTGCGGCAGCGATCATTTTCAGCTTCATGTCAGTTCCTTAACAGTCATCGGATACCCCGGATAAAGGTCAGCGGGGTATCCGCAGTGGGTTGTATCCGGCCTGAATCAGTAATTCTGTCAGGCGGATCAGCGGTAATCCTATCAGTGTATTAGGGTCATCTCCCTGCAGTTTTTTAAATAAGGCGATTCCTAATCCTTCGGATTTAAAACTGCCGGCACACTGATAAGGCGTTTCCGCCAGCAGATAAGCGCGGATTTCGTCATCTTCCAGTGTACGGAAATATACGTGGTAAGGTTCACATATCGTGTGATCTTCCCCGGTGGCACTGTTGTACAGGCTCAGTCCGGTATAAAAGGTGATGCGCTGACCGGAAGCTTTGCGCAGTTGTGCAAACGCCGCATCATAGTGATGCGGTTTGCCGGTAATTTCCCCGTCCAGCACACAGACCTGATCAGATCCGATAATCAGGCTGTCAGGGTATTGCTGTGTCAGCGAGCGGGCTTTTTTGCGGGCCAGGCGCATGACCAGTGATTGTGCGTCTTCTGCCGGGTACGGGGTTTCATCTGTGCCGGGAGCGGCGGAGACAAACGGCACGCCGAGTTTCTCCAGCAGGGCTTTGCGGTACAGGGAGGTGGAGGCCAGAACCAGTGAGATCATAAATATTCCGAAAATCGTGGTAAAAAGAATAAACTCATTCTAAACTATGCGCCGCTTATTGAGTGTATTTTTAGCGGGAAGGCAGGTTACCGCCCTCTTTGCTGTCTATATTTTCTTTGACTATATCGTCTTACGAATATAAGATGCGCGCCTTATGCAAAAGATAAAATTACCTCTGACTATTGATGCAAAGCGCGCCGCGCAGAAGCGCCTGGATTACCGGGGGTGCTATGCACCTGAGCAGGTTACGCGGTTAGCCGAATCGGTAGTCAGTGTGGACAGCGACGTTGATGTTGATTTGACGTTTGAAATCGATCCGCAGCGTCTGACAGTCATTAAGGGAACAGCAGAAACTGATGTTTCACTTGAGTGTCAGCGGTGTGGTAACATCTTCCCGCTTCATGTCCGCGCAACGTATTGTTTCAGCCCGGTTGTCAGCGATGAACAGGCTGAGGCATTACCGGAAGAGTATGAGCCAATTGACGTAAGTGATTTTGGTGAGACAGATTTACTGGCAATGATTGAAGATGAATTAATTCTTTCTCTGCCTGTGGTTCCGGTACATGATTCTGAACACTGTGAAGTGTCCGACGCGGTGAAAGTCTTTGGTGAGCTTCCTCCGGAAGCAGAAAAGCCAAATCCGTTTGCTGCATTAGCCAGTTTAAAGAAAAGTACTTAAGGAGTAAGGTCAATGGCCGTACAACAAAATAAACCAACTCGTTCCAAACGTGGTATGCGTCGCTCTCATGACGCACTGTCAGCAACTCTGGTTTCTGTTGACAAAACCTCTGGTGAAACTCATCTGCGCCACCATGTGACCGCTGATGGTTACTACCGTGGTCGTAAGGTAATCAACAAGTAATCTGCTGCTTTTAAGCACGTTGATATCTTGACTAATCTAACCATCGCGTTAGATGCCATGGGTGGGGATATCGGCCCCCATGTCACAGTGCCTGCCTCGCTGCAGGCACTGGCATCTAATCCAAAGCTCACCCTGTTGCTGGTCGGGCACCCTGATTCCATTTCTCCTCTGCTTGCAAACCAGAATGCTGAGCTGCTCACTCGTCTGCGGGTGATCCCTGCCTATGAGACGATTGCCGGTGATGCCAAACCTTCTCAGGCTATTCGCCAGAGTAAAGGCACATCCATGCGTATCGCACTGGAACTGGTGAAAGAGGGGGAGGCACAGGCGTGCGTCAGTGCCGGAAACACCGGAGCGCTGATGGGGCTGGCAAAACTGATGCTGAAATCCATTGAAGGCATCGAGCGTCCTGCACTGATGACCGTGGTGCCGAATCAGAAGAAAGGCAAAACAGTATTGCTTGATCTGGGCGCAAACGCAGAGTGCAGCAGTGAGATGCTGGTGCAGTTTGCTGTCATGGGCGCGGTGATGGCAGAAGATGTGGCCGGGATTCCTCATCCGCGAGTGGCATTACTGAACATCGGTGAAGAAGAAACCAAGGGACTCGACAATATCCGCGAAGCAGCCACGGTGCTGAAATCGATACCGGACATCAATTATATCGGCTATGCAGAAGGTAATGAACTGCTGACCGGTAAAACGGATGTGCTGGTCTGTGACGGCTTCGCGGGTAACGTTACCCTGAAAACCATGGAAGGGGTGATTCGTGTGATCCTTTCTATGTTTAAATCACAGAATGAAGGCAAATCGTCATCTCTGCTGTACAAAGCTGTGAAGAAAGTCGTGAAGAAAGTGGTGACAAAATGGCTGAATAAACGCTTCAGCCACCTGAACCCCGACCAGTATAACGGCGCTTCTCTGTTAGGATTACGCGGCATTGTGATTAAAAGTCACGGTGCGGCGAATGTAAGTGCATTCAACGCTGCCATTACGCAGGCGGTTCAGACCGTTGAAAAGCAGGTGCCGGAACGAATTGCATCTCGCCTTGCTATGGTATTACCTAAGAGTAACTAACTAATATGTATACAAAAATTTTAGGAACCGGGAGCTATCTTCCTGCACAAATCCGCACAAATGCTGATCTGGAAAAAATGGTCGACACAACCGATGAGTGGATTGTTACTCGTACGGGTATCCGCGAGCGCCGTCTGGCCGGTGATGACGAAACCGTTGTCACGATGGGCCACCAGGCAGCGCTGAACGCACTGGATATGGCAGGTATTCCTGCCGGTGATATCGATCTGATTGTCGTGGGGACCACGTCTTCCACTCACGGTTTCCCGAGTGCCGCCTGTGAAATCCAGAAACTGCTGGGTATCGACAGCTGTATCTCCTTTGATGTGGCTGCGGCATGTGCCGGTTTCAGCTACGCCATCAGTGTGGTGGATCAATTTATTAAAACCGGTATGGCGAAAAAAGCCCTGGTTATCGGTTCGGATGTTCTGGCGAAAACGCTGGACCCTCAAGATCGCGGTACCGTTATCCTGTTTGGTGACGGCGCGGGTGCTTTTGTGGTTGAAGCGTCAGAAGAACCGGGCATTCTCTCCACCCATCTGCATGCGGACGGCCGTTACGGCGATCTGCTGACATTACCGAATAAAGATCGCAAAGACAGCGAAAAACCGGCGTACCTGACGATGGCGGGTAACGAAGTGTTCCGCGTGGCGGTCCGTGAATTAGCCAACGTCGTTGAAGAAGCGCTGGTGGCGAACAATATCGACAAATCAGAACTCGACTGGCTGGTGCCGCATCAGGCAAACCTGCGCATTATCAGTGCCACCGCAAAAAAATTAAATATGGGCATGGATAAAGTGGTGGTAACCCTGGATCGCCACGGCAACACCTCAGCGGCCTCTGTGCCGACTGCTTTCGATGAAGCCGTTCGTGACGGGCGCATCAAACGCGGTCAGCTGATTCTGATTGAAGCCTTCGGCGGCGGTTTCGCCTGGGGTTCTGCTTTAATTCGTTTTTAATTTTTCAGGAAGCTAAATCATGTCTGCATATGCAATGGTATTTCCGGGACAGGGTTCTCAGTCAGTCGGTATGCTGGCTGACCTCGCGGCAAATTTTCCGGTCGTGGAGGCAACCTTTGCCGAAGCATCCGCTGAACTGGGCTACGATTTATGGGCACTCGTTCAGAACGGACCGGAAGAAGAACTGAATAAGACCTGGCAGACCCAACCTGCACTGCTGGCGGCCTCTGTGGCTATCTGGCGCGTCTGGCAGGAAAAAAATGGCGCAATGCCTGCCATGATGGCCGGTCACAGCCTGGGTGAATACTCCGCGCTGGTGTGTGCCGGTGTGATCGATTTTAAAGAGGCCATTAAACTGGTCGAATTACGCGGCCGTCTGATGCAGGAAGCGGTTCCTGCCGGTACCGGTGCGATGTACGCGATCATCGGTCTGGAAAATGACGCCATTGCCAAAGCCTGTGAAGATGCTGCACAGGGGCAGGTGGTATCACCGGTTAATTTTAACTCACCGGGTCAGGTGGTTATCGCCGGTGAGAAAGACGCGGTTGAGCGTGCCGGGGCCTTATGTAAGGAAGCCGGTGCAAAACGTGCACTGCCGTTATCGGTCAGTGTGCCGTCACATTGTGCATTAATGAAGCCGGCTGCTGATAAATTAGCCGTTGCGCTAAAAAATATCACATTTAACACACCAATCTTTTCTGTTGTGAACAATGTTGATGTTAAGATAGAGACTTCCGCCGATGCAATTCGTGATGCATTAGTCCGTCAGCTTTATAATCCGGTACGCTGGACCGAAACTGTTGAGTTTATGGCCGCGCAGGGTGTTGAAGATCTGCTGGAAGCGGGGCCGGGCAAAGTACTGACCGGGCTGACTAAGCGTATTGTGAAAACATTAACATCATCTGCTGTCAATGATATGTCATCATTGGAAACAGCACTTGAAAATCGCTGAGGTTGAGATGAGCTTTGAAGGCAAAATTGCCCTTGTCACCGGTGCGAGCCGCGGAATCGGCCGTGCAATTGCTGAGAAATTAGCAGCACGCGGTGCAACTGTGATTGGTACTGCAACCAGCGAAAGCGGTGCGGCAGCTATCAGTGAATACTTAGGCGCAAAGGGTAAAGGCCTTGCGCTGAACGTGACCGACAGCGCATCCATTGACCATGTATTAGAAAATATTCGCGCTGAGTTTGGCGAAATCGATATTTTGGTTAATAATGCAGGTATCACACGTGACAACTTACTGATGCGTATGAAAGACGATGAGTGGCAGGATATCCTGGACACTAACCTTTCATCCGTGTTCCGTCTGTCCAAAGCTGTTATGCGCGCCATGATGAAAAAACGTTGCGGGCGCATCATCACCATCGGTTCTGTTGTCGGAACGATGGGAAATGCCGGACAGGCTAACTATGCGGCGGCGAAAGCCGGGCTGATTGGTTTCAGTAAATCACTCGCCCGTGAAGTTGCGTCGCGCGGTATCACCGTCAACGTCGTTGCCCCGGGTTTTATCGAAACCGATATGACTCGTGCATTGACAGACGACCAGCGTGCAGGCATTTTATCTCAGGTTCCTGCTAACCGTTTGGGTGATGCTGAAGAGATTGCCAGTGCTGTAGCCTTCTTAGCTTCTGATGAAGCGGCTTACATCACAGGCGAGACATTGCATGTCAATGGTGGCATGTACATGATTTAATGTTTGAGCTAACCATTTGCCGTTTTTGTGTAAACGCACGCAAAAGTGAGTATTTATATGGTTAGACCAGCCGGGATTGGGTTGCATCTTTTCCTGTATTTTATAAACTACGAAAACCATCGCATATAGCGAGTTTTGATAGGAAATTTAATAGTATGAGCGCTATCGAAGAACGTGTTAAGAAAATCATCGTTGAACAACTGGGTGTTAAAGAGGAAGAAGTAAAAAACGAAGCTTCATTCGTTGATGACTTAGGCGCTGATTCTCTTGACACAGTTGAGCTGGTGATGGCTCTGGAAGAAGAGTTCGACATCGAAATCCCAGACGAAGAAGCAGAAAAAATCACAACTGTACAGGCTGCTATTGACTACGTTGAGAACGCAGGCAAGTAAGCATCCCTCATGTCCAGGCGGTCACCCGACCGCCTTGTTTCTTTTATTTTCCCCCCCCGGAGGATAAGCGTGTCTAAGCGTCGTGTAGTTGTGACCGGACTTGGCATGTTATCTCCTGTCGGTAATACAGTCGATTCATCCTGGAAAGCTGTGTGTGCCGGGCAGAGTGGTATCAGCCTGATTGATCATTTTGACACCTCAAACCATGCGACCAAATTCGCGGGTATGGTAAAAGATTTCAATCACGAAGATTTTAATATTTCGCGCAAAGATGCCCGGAAGATGGATCTCTTCATTCAATACGGTATTGCAGCCGGTATCCGTGCAATAGAGGATTCCGGACTTGAAGTAACAGAAGCCAATGCAACCCGCATCGGAGCTGCGATTGGTTCTGGTATTGGTGGTCTCGGACTGATTGAAGAAAACTGCGCTTCTCTGGCAGCAGGCGGCCCGCGTAAAGTGAGCCCGTTCTTTGTCCCGTCAACTATCATCAATATGGTTGCCGGACATCTGAGCATTATGTACGGTCTGCGCGGACCAAGTATCTCCATTGCCACTGCCTGTACATCCGGCGTGCATAATATCGGGCACGCGGCCCGGATTATCGCTTACGGTGATGCAGATGTCATGGTTGCCGGTGGTACTGAAAAAGCCAGCACACCATTAGGTGTTGCCGGATTCGGTGCTGCACGTGCCTTATCCACCAATAATGACAATCCTCAGGGCGCAAGCCGTCCGTGGGATAAAGATCGTGACGGGTTTGTGCTGGGTGACGGTGCCGGTATGCTGGTGCTGGAAGAGTACGAACACGCGAAAAACCGCGGTGCGAAAATCTACGCGGAACTGGTCGGTTTCGGGATGAGCAGCGATGCTTATCACATGACATCACCACCGGAAAACGGTGACGGTGCCGCACTGGCCATGGCAAACGCGATTCAGGATGCGGGCATCCCTGCTGACAGCATCGGCTATATTAATGCTCACGGTACATCCACCTCTGCGGGTGATGTGGCGGAAGCAAAAGCCGTTGAAACGGTATTTGGTGAAGGAACGAAAGTTCTGGTCAGTTCAACCAAATCCATGACCGGTCACCTGCTGGGTGCTGCCGGTGCAGTGGAATCCATTTTCACCATTCTGGCTCTGCGTGATCAGATTATACCGCCGACCATCAACCTGGATAATCAGGATGATGCGGTCTGCAAACTCGACTTTGTACCGGGCAAAGCCCGCAAAGTGGAAGGTATGGAATACGCACTCTGTAACTCTTTCGGCTTCGGCGGAACCAACGGTTCCCTGATTTTCCGCAAGATCTGAGTCTGTTTTCTGAGGAAAAAGCGCCATGACGGCGCTTTTTTTTTACCTGAGGCATCCGTTATCGTGCTTTTGCACAAAAATCACAGCTGTACTATTATACAGGTCTGTCCGGATACTGAATAACGGTTAAATAATAATCGTTAAAACAATGAGTTGGCTATGATACAACAGGCGCATTACTGGGTTAATGGTGTACCGCAGCACACGATTGCAATTTCTGATCGCAGTGTGCAGTTTGGTGACGGCTGTTTTACCACAATGCGTATTGTGAACAGCAAACCGGCATTACTGACACGCCATTTGCACCGGTTACAGGATGGCTGCGCAGGGCTGGGGCTGACACCGCCGGATGAATCACTGCTGACCGAATGGATTATGCAGGCCGCAGACGGCAGCACCGATGCTGTGCTGAAAGTAATTATCTCTGCCGGTGAGCAGGGACGCGGTTATCTGCGCGCGGATGTACCGCCGGTGGTGATCCTGATCCGTTCTGCTTACCCGGCAGGTTATCCGGCATTGCAGGAACGTGGTTTATCGCTGGTAAAAAGCCCGGTGCCACTGTCCGTCAATCCGTATCTGGCTGGTATCAAACACCTGAACCGGCTGGAACAGGTACTTATCCGCCGGTATGTGGCAGAACAACAGGCAGATGAAGCCATTGTCTGTGATACTGACGGTATTCTGACCGAAGGATGCAGTGCAAATCTGTTCTGGCGCTGCGGTGATGATGTATTTACGCCGTCACTGAACAAATGCGGCGTGGCAGGTGTGATGCGCGCGCATATCATGGATGTACTGAAAAACAGCCGTTACCGCTGTTATGAAACCGAACGTTTTCCGCAGGTGCTGGCAAAAGCAGATGAAGTGATTATGTGCAATGCGCTGATGCCGGTGATGCCGGTCAATGAAATCCGTGCGGATGACCGTCATCACTGGCGGTATACTTCCCGTTCACTTTTTACCCTGCTTTTGCCGCACTGTCCGGCAGCAATACCCTGAACGAACAGAGTTAATGACTGATGAAAAAAACACGGATTTTCCTTGTGACATTTTTGGTGCTGCTTGCGGTTGCCGGCGGCGTGGCGTATTGGCTTTATCACCAGGTGAACGCTTTTTCCGGACAAAAAATTTCAGTTACTGAAGAGACAATTTTCACCATCCCGCCGGGTACCGGCCGGGTGGCGCTGGAAAAAAAACTGGCGGAAAGCGGGATTATCCCGGAATCACATAACTATGACTGGCTGCTGCAACTGGAGCCGGATCTGGCAAAAATCAAAGCAGGTACTTATCGCCTGACGCCGGATATGACCGTCAGAAGCATGCTGCAACTGTTTGTCAGCGGTAAAGAGGCACAGTTCAGCATCCGTTTTGTTGAGGGCAGTAAATTGGCGGACTGGCAAAAAATTCTGTCAGAAGCGCCTTATCTGAAACAGACCCTCGCGGATTTACCGGCGGATAAACTGACAGAGATGCTCGGCCTGCCTGCCGGGAGCCACCTCGAAGGGCGTTTTTATCCGGATACCTATCTTTATACCGCCGGAACGGAAGACACTCAGATTCTGAAACGGGCGCACCAGCAGATGGAAACAAAGCTGGCGGCGGCGTGGAAGACCCGTAACACCGACTTACCGTATGCCGATCCGTATGAAATGCTGATCATGGCCTCGCTGATTGAAAAAGAGACCGGTGTGGACGGCGAACGCAAAAAAGTGGCCTCAGTTTTTATGAACCGGCTGAAACTGAAAATGCGCCTGCAAACTGACCCGACCGTCATTTACGGTATGGGGGAACGTTATCAGGGCACGATTTACCGCAGCGATCTGGCGCGGGCAACGCCGTATAATACCTATCAGATTGACGGCATGCCGCCGACGCCTATCGCTATGCCGGGCAGTGCTTCGCTGGAAGCGGCAGCCAGACCGGACACTACCGGTTACCTTTACTTTGTCGCAGACGGTAAAGGCGGACATGTATTTACCACAAACCTGCGGGATCACAACCGGGCGGTTGCGGATTACCGTAACGGATTAAAAAAACAATGACAGGCAAATTTATTGTAATTGAAGGGCTTGAAGGTGCCGGGAAAACCACGGCGCGTCAGGTGATTGTTGATACACTGCATGAAAATGGCATCACGGATCTGATCTATACCCGTGAGCCGGGCGGCACGCCGCTGGCAGAAAAACTGCGTACACTGATTAAAGACGGGATCGACGGCGAAACCGTCACAGATAAAGCCGAAGTGCTGATGTTATACGCTGCCCGTATTCAGCTGGTGGATAATGTCATCAAACCGGCACTGGCGCGGGGACAATGGGTGATCGGCGATCGCCATGACTTGTCTTCTCAGGCCTACCAGGGCGGCGGACGCGGTATTGACCGCAAGCTGATGCAGTCACTGCGTGATACCGTGCTGGGGGATTTTTATCCTGACTTTACGCTGTATCTCGATCTGCCGCCGGAAACCGGCTTATCCCGTGCCCGCAGCCGGGGGGAGCTGGACAGAATTGAACAGGAATCGCTGGATTTCTTCCGTCGTACCCGGGCCCGTTATCTGGAACTGGCCGAATCTGACCCGCGCATTGTTACTGTTGATGCATCGCAATCAATGGATAATGTCCATCAATCTATCCGTACTGCGGTACTGGATTGGCTGGCACAGCAAAAAGAGGCGTAATGAACTGGTATCCGTGGCTTAATCCTGTTTACCGTCAGCTGGCAACCGCGTGGTTGTCCGGCCAGGGGCACCATGCGCTTTTGCTGTACGGTATTCCCGGCACCGGCACCGACGAGCTGGCCTATGCTCTGACACGTCTGCGGATGTGTCAGCAGCCGCAGGGTATTAAAAGCTGCGGGGAGTGCCACAGCTGTAAACTGATGCTGGCAGGCACCCATCCGGACTTTTATCTTCTGCAGCCGGAAAAAGGCAAATCCACCTCCGGTGTTGATATCGTGCGCGCCGTGACAGAAAAACTGCATGACCACGCTCAGCAGGGTGGTGCCAAGCTGGTTCATATTCCGCAGGCGGAACTGCTGACGGAAGCGGCCGCCAACGCCTTACTGAAAACCCTGGAAGAGCCGACAGAGAATACCTGGTTTGTGTTGCAGAGTCAGGGGGCGGAACAATTACTGCCGACACTGCGCAGCCGCTGTTTTGCGTATCACCTGGCACCGCCGTCACCGGATACCGGCTTACAGTGGTTGCAGCGCGAACATCCGCAGTCCGATGCGGTTTCCCGTCAGACGGCACTGAATCTCTGCCATAATGCCCCGGCAGCAGCACTGTTGCTGCTGACAACCGCTGACTGGCAAAACCGGCTGAACCTGTTTACGCAACTGGCCGCCTCAGTGCGCAGCGGGGACTTTTTGTCGCTGTTATCTGAACTGAATCATCAGGATACGGAAAAGCGCATCAGCTGGCTGACAACCCTGTTTATGGATGCGGTAAAATATCAGCAGAATATGGCTCCCGCCTGTCTGAATCAGGATCAGTCCGCTCTTATCGCACAACTGGCGGCACATTACAGCAGCGCGCATTTACTGAGTGCGGCGGAAAGCTGGCTGACCTGCCGCCACCGGCTGATGACTATCACCGGGGTTAACCAGGAGCTGCTGCTGACAGAACAATTGTTACACCAGGAAACGCTGTTTTCTGCACCACCTCATTTAAAATAACAGGTTAATTATGTTTTTAGTCGATTCCCACTGCCACCTCGATTGTCTGGATTATGAAAAACGGCACGAGAGTGTGGATGATGTTATGCAAAAAGCCGCACAGCGTGATGTGAAATATGCGCTGGCGGTTGCGACAACCCTGCCGGGTTATACCAAAATGCGTGAGCTGATTGGCGAACGCCCGGATGTGGCCTTTTCCTGTGGTATTCATCCGCTGAATCTGGATGAGCCGTATGATTTCACACTGCTGCGTGAACTGGCAGCGGATAAACGTGTGGTGGCACTCGGCGAAACCGGACTGGATTACTACTATCAGAAAGAGAATGCGGCGCTTCAGCGTGATGTTTTCCGTGAGCATATCCGCATCGGACGTGAACTGAATAAACCGGTCATTGTACATACCCGCGATGCCCGTGAAGATACCCTGGCGATTATCCGCGAAGAACAGGCCGGGGAGTGCGGCGGCGTGTTACACTGCTTTACCGAGGACAAAGAGACGGCAACGGCACTGCTGGATGAAGGTTTTTATATCTCCTTTTCCGGTATCGTGACCTTCCGCAACGCAGAACAGATCCGCGAAGCCGCACGGATTGTGCCGCTGGATCGTATTCTGGTTGAAACGGACTCACCTTATCTGGCACCGGTACCGTTCCGCGGCAAAGAAAACCAGCCCGCTTACGTGCGTGATGTGGCGGAGTATATGGCGGTATTAAAAGGGGTGAGCGTTGAAGCGCTTGCTGAGATCACCACTGACAATTTCAGCCGTCTGTTTCAGGTGTCAGTCCGGTAAATACGGACCCGTCTGTCAGGCTGATTAATTACAGGAGCAGGTTATGGCCGAAGAAACTATTTTTAGTAAAATTATTTGTCGTGAAATTCCGTCTGATATCGTTTATCAGGATGACAGCGTCACGGCGTTCCGTGATATTTCCCCGCAGGCACCGACGCATATTCTGATTATTCCCAATCATCTTATTCCTACCGTGAATGATGTCACTGCGGAAGATGAACAGGTTCTGGGTCATATGATCACTGTGGCAGCCAAAATTGCACAGCAGGAAGGGATTGCGGATGACGGCTACCGCCTGATTATGAACTGCAACCGCCACGGCGGACAGGAAGTGTTCCACATCCATATGCATCTGGTCGGCGGCCGTCATCTGGGACCGATGCTGGCAAAATAAGCGGCGGACAGGAGAATTGTGATGAAACGTCTTTTATGTGTGATTGCCTCTGTCTGGCTGCTGGCCGGGTGTCCTTCAATGGCACCGGTAACACCACCGGCTCCGGTGGATACAGTAACACCTCCGCCTGCGGATACCACACCGCCGCCGCTGCCGCCGTCAGATACGGTGCCTGTGCCGCCGAAAATGAAAAAAATTGAATGGGAACAGAGCATCACACCGCTGGTTAATCAGATGGTGCACAGTGACGGCGTGAATCAGGGCAGCACACTGCTGGTCAATAAAGTCGGTAATAAGACCAACAGCAGTCTGCAAACCAATGTCGCGACCGGTGCTCTGATGAATACCATCGGAAAAACCGGGGTGCTGAATGTGATCCCGGCCGGTGCGGTCAGCAGTGCTATGTCAGTGCTTGGTATGGGCGATAACGACACACTGACCCTGCGCAGCAAAGCCATCGGTCTGGCGCGTTACCTGAATGCCGAATATGTGCTGTACAGTGTGGTGACCGGCACCCGCGATGCCCGTCAGATGGAAATGCAGCTGATGTCTGTCAGCAGCGGTGAAATCATCTGGTCCGGTAAGGGCGCGGTGCTTGAGCAGTAACAGCGCGTTACTGTTATGTCTCGCTGAACACTTTCCCGCACTGCCGGCCGGCGGCTGGACAATCCGTCCGCTGAACGGGCTGACGCGGGAAAGTGTCAGTATTGAACAAAATGATGTATTTCTGATTGGCAGAGCGCAGACGGCACACAGTGCGGATATCGGTGTCAGCCGTCAGAAAGAGGCACGTATCCTGCACCGGTTGCGTGACAGCGGGCTGGTGCCGTGTGTGGCGGGCTTCAGCCACGGCTGGTTGCTGCTGTACCGGGTGGCGGGGGAGACTCTGCCGCCGGAACAGATGCAGGAACCGGCGTTTATGCCGCAACTGGCGGCGCTGGTCAGCAATCTGCATAACCAGCCGCTTACCGGGTATCGTCTGCCGCTCAAAGCGCAGGCCGACAGGCATTTTCATCTGACGGACAAACACCGCCGCACCCCGCAGCTGCTGCGTATCCACCGTCACTTTATGCGCGAAGCGGAACCGCAGCCGCTGAAACTCGCCCCTGCACATATGGATATCCACCCCGGTAATATCGTGACCGCAGCGGGTGATCTGCATCTGATTGACTGGGAATACGCCGCTGACACGGATATCGGCCTCTCTCTCGCCACACTTTTTCGTGCCAATAACTGGTCATTGACGTTAATTCACACTTTTCTGCGTTATTATTCTGCTTATCACTGTCCGCAGCGTGTACTGGCGCAGACCTGCCGCTGGCAGGCACGGGCAGATTATATGATGGTTATGTGGTTTGAGAGCCGCTGGGGACAAACCGGCGACCCGCAGTTTCTGCAATACCCGGCCGCGCTGAAAGCCGCCGCCGGGCTCAGGTAAATATAACGAGGTGTCACCATGGGTCCTGTAATGTTAGATGTTGAAGGGTATGAGCTGGACAGCGAAGAGCGCGAAATTCTGCGCCACCCTTCTGTCGGTGGAGTGATTCTTTTTACCCGTAATTTCCATGACACGGCACAGCTGCGTGAACTGACGCGGCAGATCCGTGAAGCCACCCGCGACAACCGTGTGGTGATTGCGGTTGATCAGGAAGGCGGGCGCGTTCAGCGGTTTAAAGAGGGTTTTACCCGTCTGCCGGCGGCGCAATCTTTTGCACTGCTGAATGACCCGCTCACCGGCTCTGCGATGGCAGAAGAAGCGGGCTGGCTGATGGCGGCGGAAATGATCGCCATGGATATTGATATCAGTTTTGCGCCGGTGCTGGATCTGGGGCATGGCAGCGCGGCTATCGGCTCGCGTGCGTTCCATGAGGACGGCGATATTGCAGCGCAGATGGCGGAGCGTTTTGTGCGCGGTATGCGCAGTGCCGGAATGTCGAGTACCGGTAAACACTTCCCGGGACACGGTGCGGTCAGTGCGGATTCCCACAAAGAAACGCCGCGTGATGAACGCGATCCGGCGGTGATCCGCGGTAAAGACATGGCGATTTTCCGTGAATTTATCCAGCGCGGGCTGCTTGATGCCGTCATGCCTGCTCATGTGATTTACACTCAGATTGATGATCGTCCGGCCAGCGGCTCGCCGTACTGGCTGAAATCAGTACTGCGTCAGCAGCTCGGGTTTGACGGGGTGATTTTCTCGGATGATCTGTCAATGGAAGGGGCGGCGGTCATGGGCGGTTATGCCGAACGCGGTCAGGCATCACTGGATGCGGGCTGCGATATGATCCTGGTCTGTAATAACCGTAAAGGTGCTGTGACTATCCTTGATAATTTGCCTGTTATCACGGCACAACGTATTGATAAGTTGTATCATCGGGGTAAAGGTTATGATCTGGCCGAATTGCAGCGCAGTGAGCGCTGGCAGCAGGCGAACAAAACCCTATCCGTATTACACGAACAATGGCAGGAGCGAGCATGATTATTTATCTTCATGGATTTGATTCAACCAGCCCGGGCAATCATGAAAAAGTGATGCAGCTGAAATTTGCGGACCCGGATGTCCGTTTTATCAGTTACAGCACACTGCATCCGCGTTATGACATGAAATATCTGCTGACCGAAGTGGATAAAGCGGTAAAACAGAGCGAAGGTCCGGCCATTGTGCTGGGCGTGGGGCTGGGGGGCTTCTGGGCTGAACGTGTCGGCTACCTGTGCGGAATTCGTCAGGTGATGGTGAACCCGAACCTGTTCCCGTATGAAAATATGGAAGGTAAAATCGACCGCCCGGAAGAGTATCTGGATATCATGACCAAGTGTATTTCGGATTTCCGCACCCTGAACCGGCAGAACTGCCTGGTGTTGTTGTCCCGCAATGATGAGGCACTGGATAGTCAGCGTGCGCATGATACTTTATCGCCTTACTATCAGGTTATCTGGGATGAAGAGCAGGCTCATAAATTTAAAGATCTGTCCCGTCATTTACAGGAAATCAAAACGTTTAAAACTCCGTTTAAAAAAGCCTGATATCAGTAAAATGACCGCGTCTGCTAAGGCGCGGTTTTTTTACGCCTCAACTGAAGCGATTCCTGTCTCAAAACTGCTTTCCCTGTGCGGTATCTCTTACGTATCTTTCCGGTCATTGCGCTATATCAATAACTTTCTGCTGGCGGATCAGCAAGATAACAGGCTTTTTCCATGAGTGACTGTGAAAAGTTAATCCGGTGATTAAAGAAAGCATCAGAGGTAAACCAAAAGTAAAATATTCTTGTTAACTTTAAAATAATGTTTGCATTTTACCGCCGGATTACCCAAAATTTGATTATGATCAAATATGGTATGACCAAATTACCTGTTGTGGTATACCATGGTGTGACACGATTCAGTTTTGTCTGATGTTATCTCACTGTTTTTCCTGAAGAGCCCTGAGATAACGTTAGATTATTTTTCAGAGGATGTTATGACTACACCGAATACGAAGATTGTGATTATCGGCGGTGGCGCAGGCGGGCTTGAACTGGCAACGCAGCTTGGCCACAAACTGGGTAAGAAGAAAAAAGCGGAAATCACTCTGGTCGATCGCAACAGCAGCCACCTGTGGAAACCGCTGTTACACGAAGTGGCGACCGGTTCTCTGGATGACGGCGTGGATGCCCTGAGCTACCTGGCACATGCCCGCAATCACTATTTTAATTTCCAGCTCGGCTCTATGACCGGACTGGATCGCGACAGCAAAAATATCACCCTGGCGGAAATCCGTGATAACAACGGTGACCTGCTGGTACCGGAACGTAACCTGGATTATGACATCCTGGTAATGGCGCTGGGCAGTACTTCCAATGATTTCGGGACGCCGGGAATCAAAGAGAACTGTATCTTCCTCGACAGTCCGTCACAGGCAAAACGTTTCCATAATGAGATGCTCAACCTGTTCCTGAAATATTCCGCCAGCCACGGCGAAGGCGAAAAAGTGAATATCGCCATTGTCGGCGGTGGTGCGACCGGGGTGGAATTGTCCGCAGAACTGTATAACGCCGTTGAGCAGCTCCACAGCTACGGTTTTAAAGGTCTGAACACGGATGCGCTGAATGTGACGCTGGTGGAGGCGGGTGAGCGCATCCTGCCTGCACTGCCGCCGAAAATTGCCGGTGCCGCACATCAGGAACTGAGCAAGCTGGGCGTAAGAGTCATGACACAGACTATGGTGACCAGTGCCGATGAATCCGGCCTGAACACCAAAGATGGTGAGCATATTACCGCGAGCCTGATGGTCTGGGCTGCCGGTATCAAGGCGCCGGATTTCCTGAAAGAGATCGGCGGACTGGAAACTAACCGCATCAATCAGCTGATGGTCAAACCAACGCTCCGGACCACCCGCGATGACGCGATTTTTGCTATCGGTGACTGTTCATCCTGCCCGAAAAAAGAGGGCGGATTTGTTCCGCCGCGTGCACAGTCAGCACACCAGATGGCCACCCGCTGTTATCACAACATCCTTGCGGTGCTTAATGATAAGCCGCTGAAGGATTATGTGTTTAAAGATCACGGCTCTCTGGTCTCTCTGTCCCGTTTCAGTACAGTCGGCAGTCTGATGGGGAACCTGATGCGCGGAAATATGATGATTGAAGGGCGGATCGCCCGCGTGATGTATATTTCATTGTACCGTATGCACCAGATAGCACTGCACGGTTATATAAAAACCGGGCTGATGATGCTGGTCGGCGGAATAAACCGGATTATCCGGCCGCGGCTGAAACTGCATTAATTTGATCTCTGCTAAAAATGACGCCTCCGGGCGTCATTTTTTATCCGTAAGAAACCCTGCTGAACACAAGGAAATACAGACCACTCAAATTTGAGGCAGCACAAAAAAGGTATTATTAAACAGGCGCTCAGTATCATCACTAACAGATAATTCCGGTAGTAATGAACAAAATAAGGCAGATACTGCTCATTTATTAATGAATGTTGATCGTTGTCAGTACACACACAGCCGTATTGAATTAATAAATTACAGGGACAAGATTTTAATTCAATATTATTTAACCTTTATTTAGCGGCACTGAAGGAATATAGCACGACAGATAAACAGTTAAAAAATACCCCCGTTGTGCGATAGGAATAATCCTAATCATTACCGCTGGATATTTAGATAATTTGACAATGAATAAAACTAAATGGAAACCGTTATCACGAATAACTGTTACAGGGCTCGGGCTTCTTTTTGTTATTTTTGCGGTAATTATTTCCCTTGCTGTGATAAAACATAAACGTCCCGCTGTTGCTGAGGTGCTTTCATCAGAACCGATTACGGCGACGATACCGGTGCGCCACGAATACTGTGACCTGACAACCATGCCGGGGCCGTATAAACGGGAGCTTCTGGATATCGTTCATCCGACGGAACAGGTGTGTACCCCGTATCTGCTGTATGAAACACTGCTGCATGAACCGAAGGTGTACGGCGGCCCGACATACCGCTCCTGCACCACAGCGTACACTTATGAGCAGCGGGTTATCGGCTACGATGTGGTATATAAAATTAACAATACCGTCGGTAAGGTCAGAATCAATTATAATCCGGGTGATGCGATGCCGGTGGATAATTCAGGGCGGCTGATCATTTTACCGGGGCTGGATAGCGTAAAATAAATTGTGCTACGGACAAAAAAAGAAAATACCGGTTTATTCAGTAAACCGGTATCAGTCAATTTTATTTAATATAACCGGAAATTAAACCCAGCCTTTCTGACGGAACTGTTTTAATACCGCAACGAATTGCTGCATCTCTTCCGGAGTCCCTAATGTCAGACGGCTCCAGCCGGTAACCGGCGGAAATTCACGGCCGACCATAATATGGTTCTCTTTCATCCGCTGCTGATAGGTTTTTACATCCCCGTCCACTTTGTGGAAGATAAAATTAGCCTGTGATGGTGCATAAGGCAGGTTTAATTCTTTCAGTGCGGCCACCACAATTTCCCGTGCTACATCTGTTGAATGGCGGCTGTAATCAATAAACGGTTTATCATTCAGGGATGCCAGTGCGGAAACGGCGCCTGCTATATTAGTATTATCGATAGAATTGAAATTATTTATCTGTTCTGTCACTGCCGGTACGGCAATACCATAACCGACACGAAGCCCGGCCAGCGCAAATATTTTTGAGAATGTCCGGGTCACAATAATATTGGATTTACCGGCAGACACCCATTCAACCGCACTTTTAAATTGCGGGTCAGAGACAAATTCTGCATAAGCCTCATCAATAATAAAACTCTGCTGCGGCGGAGCCTGATTCACCCACTGCGCGAGTTGTGAGGCTGGGGTGATCATGGCAGTCGGGTTATTCGGATTACAGATATAGATAACCGAATGACCGGCAAAGTTATCTGCAATTGCCTGCATCGCTGCGAGGTCGAAAGAGAGATCGGCTTTCAGCGGAACTTTGACAATATTCACACCCAGCGGCTCAGCATACAGTTCGGCATAATTAAAGGTCGGGTCCGGAACAATCAGTTGTACCGGCTGCTGTTTTTTCTGTGCTTCCGCCACCAGCATCTGCACTGCTGCCTGAATGGTTTCTGATGACCCGTTTCCGAGGCTGATGTGTTCTGGTGTCAGTGAGAAATGCGCGGCGATTTGTTCAATCAGCGCTTCGCGGGCAGCATCCGGATAACGGAACGCGCCGGGAAGTGCATTGATAATCGCCTGACGGGCTTTCGGTGACATCCCCAACGAATTTTCATTGAAGTTCAGCAGCAGCGGATTTTCTGCACTGAGCGGCGCGGTTTTAACAGCGGGAGAAGCGGTATCAGTGGCGGCATGACCGGTACTGATCAGAGAAGCAGCGGTTAAGCCGCCGAGTGCGATCCCTGTTGATTTCAGAAACGAACGACGATCCATAGTATTTACCCTGTTGTTGTCATTATATTTTGGTAAATACTAACCGAACTAACAATCCCCTTGCAAATTAATATTCACAATAAGTGGATTTTTATTCATTTTAGCGGTGCCGGCCGAAACCGGCACCTGCCTGTTAGTGCGGATGTTGTGCGTTATGCAGGATGAGCGGCAAAGGCCGTCAGTAAATCCGAGACAAACTCAATACGTTTGGTACGATCGGTCAGGTCACAGATAAACTTCAGTTTTGACGGACCGTCCAGCCGGTACTGTTTCGGATTGTTTTGCAGCAGCCCGATAAGGTAAGCAGGATCGACATGGTTTTTCTCACTGAATTCGATAAAACCGCCTTTCTCCTGTGCTTCAATCCGGCGTATCCCGAGTTGCTGCGCCTGTAAGCGCAAACCGGCAGCTGCCAGCAGGTGGCGTCCGGCATCGGGCAGCAGGCCGAAACGGTCAATCAGCTCAATCTTCAGTTCTGTCAGTTCGGTATCACTGCGCGCACTGGCAATCCGCTTATAGAAGGAAAGGCGCATACTGACATCCGGCAGATAATCGTCCGGCAGCAGAGCGGGCATGCGAAGCTCCACTTCGGTCTGATTTTGGGTGAGATCTTCCAGCGACGGCTCTTTGCCGCTTTTCAGGGAATCGACCGCGCTTTCCAGCAATTCCATATAAAGGGTGAAACCGATGCTGGCCATCTGGCCGCTCTGATCGTCCCCCAGCAGTTCACCTGCACCCCGGATTTCCAGGTCGTGTGTGGCGAGCGCAAACCCGGCCCCCAGATCTTCCAGCGAGGCGATAGCTTCCAGACGTTTATGGGCATCGGTGGTCATCGCTTTCGGATGCGGTGTCAGCAGATAGGCATAGGCCTGATGGTGCGAACGCCCGACACGGCCGCGCAACTGATGCAGCTGTGCCAGCCCGAAATGATCGGCCCGTTCGATGATAATGGTATTGGCGCTGGGAATATCGATGCCGGTTTCAATAATCGTGGTGCATACCAGGACATTAAAACGCTGGTGGTGGAAATCAGTCATCACCCGTTCCAGTTCGCGCTCACGCATCTGTCCGTGGCCGACCGCCACACGGGCTTCCGGTACCAGCTCCGCAATACGGTCACGGGCTTTTTCAATGTTTTCCACATCATTGTAGAGATAATAAACCTGACCGCCGCGCAATACCTCACGCAGAATCGCCTCCCGCACCACCAGCTCATCATACTGACGGACAAAGGTTTTCACCGCCAGCCGTCTTGCCGGTGGTGTGGCGATAATAGATAGGTCACGCATGCCGCTCATCGCCATATTCAGGGTGCGCGGGATCGGTGTGGCGGTGAGGGTCAGGATATCCACATTGGCCCGCATGGCTTTAATACGTTCTTTATGACGGACGCCGAAACGGTGTTCTTCATCCACCACCAGCAGGCCGAGATCATGCCAGTGCACATCACTCTGCAACAGCTTGTGTGTGCCGATAATGATGTCCACCTTACCTTCTTTGGTATCATCCAGCACCTGTTGCTGCTCTTTGGCGCTGCGGAAACGGGAAAGGACCTCAATCCGCACCGGCCAGTTGGCGAAACGGTCACGGAAGTTATCATAATGCTGCTGCGCCAGCAGGGTGGTCGGGACCAGCACGGCCACCTGCTTGTGGTTATTGACGGCGAGGAACGCCGCCCGCATGGCGACCTCGGTTTTACCGAAACCGACATCGCCGCACACCAGCCTGTCCATTGCCACCGGCTGGCACATATCGCTCAGCACGGCATTGATAGCCTGTTCCTGATCTGTGGTGGTTTCAAACGGGAAAGACTGACAAAATTCGCGGTATTGTTCGCGATCATGCTTAAACGCGAAACCGGGTTTGACGGCTCGTTGTGCATAAATATCCAGTAACTGCGCGGCCACATCGCGGACTTTTTCCGCCGCTTTCTGACGGGCTTTGCTCCACGCCTCGCCGCCGAGTTTATGCAGCGGTGCGCTTTCATCCGCGCCTCCGGCATAACGGCTGATCAGATGCAGGGACGATACCGGCACATACAGCTTGTCTTCCCCGGCGTAGGTGAGGATCAGGTATTCTGCTTTGATCCCCCCGGCTTCCAGGGTGGTTAATCCCTGATAACGGCCGACACCGTGCTCCAGATGCACCACCGGCTGTCCGGGGCGCAGTTCCGCGAGGTTGCGGATCAGCGTGTCAGTGTTAATCGTACGGCGGGTGTCCTGACGGCGGCGCACCACGCGCTCACCCAGCATATCGCTTTCACAAATCAGGACGCGCTGGCGCTCATTATCAACAAAACCGTGCTCGGCAGCGCCGATCATGACATAAATGCCCGGTACGGTTGCATCCTGCAAACTGCGGATTTCCGCCGGTTTGATTTTGATCCGCGCCAGCAGTTCCTGCACGCTCTCGCGGCGTCCCTCACTTTCCACCGAGAAAATCACGGCAGCGTCTGTGCTTTCCAGGAAACGGCGCAGCGGGTCAAGCGGGGATTTCAGCTGCGGATTGACTTTCAGATCCGGCAGCGGGGTATAGCCGAGGTTAGTATTAGCGGCTTTGCGCGGCAGTTTGTCATTATTAAGCTGCACACGCGGCAGTGTTTTCATCTGCTGATTGAGTTCTTCCGGTGTCAGCCACAGTTGAGACGGCGGCAGCAATGGCCGCATCGGGTCGACACCCCGGCTTTCAAAGCGCTGCTGTACATCGCGGCGGAAGCGGTCGGCGGATTCCTGCAAATCCTGGGTAACCAGCAGCGTGTTGTCAGGCAGATAATCAAATAACGGCACCAGCGGTGCGGTGAAAAACAGCGGCTGCCAGTATTCAATCCCGGCGGGCAGCGTACCTTTGCTGACCTGCTGATAAATATGTTCCGGATCACGGCGCACTTCGAAGATTTCCCGCCACTGACTGCGGAACTGTTCTATGGCATCTTTATCCGTCGGGAACTCATGGGCGGGCAGCAGATTGATTGCGTTCACCTCATCCAGGGTGCGCTGGGTGTCGACATCAAAGGTGCGCAGGCTGTCGATTTCATCATCAAAGAAATCAATCCGGAACGGCAGTTCGCTGCCCATCGGGAACAGATCCAGTAATGCGCCGCGGATCGCAAACTCGCCGTGCTCCAGCACCTGTTCCACACTGCGGTAACCGCCCTGAACCAGCTCTTCACGCAGCTTATCGCGCGACAGTTTTTCCCCTTTTGCCATCACCAGTGCATGGCTGGTGAGAAATTCAGGCGGACATACTTTCTGCATCAATGTATTGACCGGCAGAATCAGTGCACCTTTTTCCAGGGTTGGCAGGCGATACAGTGTGGATAACCGGTTGGAGATAATTTCCTGATGTGGTGAAAAGCTGTCATACGGCAGGGTTTCCCAGTCGGCGAGGGTTTCTGCCGGCTGTGCGGTAAACTGGCGGATTTCATCCCGCAGCCGCAGGGCATTCTGCATATCGCGGGTGACCAGGATGACGGGGCCGTCGTGTTGTTCAATTATCGACGCGGCTTCCACCGCACAGGCTGCACCGGTCATTTCACCGAGCTGGCGGGTATCTGCGGCACGGGCCGGAAGTTCATAACGTGTTTTCAGCGACATTCGGTTTTCCATCGGGCTGCGTGTTTCTGTCAGGTAACAAGGTTCTGCCATACCGGAGTGGCTTGTCCGGGCAATAAAAGGCCGCCGCGCCGCCGGTTCAGAGGTGGTCTGATACCGGCAACACGCTGACCGTCAATGAAAAAAAACTGCCGCAAACGGGCGGGAGTGGTTCCATTCATCAACCGGAGCCTTTATTATCCCTGAACACTTCGCTTTGGCAACAGGGGCGTTCAGATTTCATGTTTCAGTCTGTCTCATTTTTAATCGGTCTGCGTTACATGCGGGGGCGGGGCACAGATCGCTTTGCCCGTTTCGTATCGCTGCTTTCCGCCATCGGCATCACGCTGGGGGTGACAGCACTTATCACCGTGACATCCGTGATGAACGGTTTTGAACGCTCATTACAGCAGAGTATTCTCAATTTTATGCCGCAGGCAGTGATCACCACCGGAAATGGTGTACTGGACCCGCAGGTGCATCCGGTATCACAATTAGCCGGGCTGCGCGATGTGGTGAAAACCGCACCTATTGTGACCGGCGACGTGGTATTGCAGAGTACCGGCAACGTGGGGATCGCCTCCGTGACCGGGATTGACCCGCAGGGGGATGAGCCGCTGCTGGATTATCTGGTGAATACCCGGCCGTCTGATCTTGCGGCAGGACAATACCATGTGGTGGTCGGCGAGGGCGTGGCGAAACGCATGGGGCTTAAGCGCGGGGATAGTGTCCGTATCCTGGTGCCGAATGTGTCACAGCTGACGCCGATGGGCCGCATCCCGAGCCAGCGTCTGTTTACCGTCGCGGGCTTTTTCTCCTCCGGCAGTGAATCCGATAACACTCAGGTACTGATGAATCAGGAAGATGCGGCGCGTCTGATGCGCTATCCGGCGGGCAGTATCACCGGCTGGCGTCTTTATCTGTCACAGCCGTTGCAGGTGGATACACTCAGTCAGCAGACATTGCCGGAAGGTCTGGTCTGGACAGACTGGCGCGTACAGAAAGGCGAATTTTTCCAGGCCGTGCGTA
Organism: Morganella sp. BCCO 40_0007; assembly: GCF_032989665.1. NCBI lineage: Bacteria > Pseudomonadati > Pseudomonadota > Gammaproteobacteria > Enterobacterales > Morganellaceae > Morganella > Morganella sp. BCCO 40_0007. The sequence goes on from NZ_JAVBIN010000011.1 coordinate 122,047, forward strand.
TGGAGAAAAATATGATGGGGCTGCTGCTCAGCCTGATTATTGCTGTGGCCGCGTTTAATATCATTACTTCACTGGCCTTGCTGGTGATGGAAAAACAGACCGAAGTGGCCATCCTGAAAACGCTGGGTATGACACGCGGTAAAATTATGCTGATCTTTATGATCCAGGGGGCAGGCGCGGGGATTCTCGGCTCAGTGATCGGCGTTCTGCTGGGCACGCTGCTCTCTTCACAGCTGAATATTCTGATGCCGCTGCTGGGGCTGATCCCGAAAGGAATCGCCCTGCCGACGGTGATTGAGCCGCTGCGCGTGATAACCATCGGCGCGGCAGCCATGTTTATCTCTTTATTATCCACACTCTGGCCTGCGTGGCGGGCGGCAGCGGTACAACCCGCGGAGGCTTTACGTTATGAGTGAGTTATTACTGGCATGTCGTCAGTTATGCAAATCCTATCATGAGGGCACAGTGGAAACTGATGTCCTGAAACAGGTCAATTTTGAACTCCGGCGCGGGGATATGCTGGCGATTGTCGGCAGCTCCGGTTCGGGGAAAAGTACACTGCTGCATCTGCTCGGCGGGCTGGATTCCCCGACCTCCGGTGAGGTGATTTTTAACGGCACCGCACTCTCCGCCATGAGCCAGAATGCGCTGTCTGCGCTGCGTAATGAGGAAATGGGCTTTATTTACCAGTTTCACCATCTGCTGCCGGACTTTACGGCGGCGGAAAACGTGGCGATGCCGCTGCTGATCGGCGGCATGGCGCGGGATAAAGCCCTGGCACAGGCGGGGGATATGCTGGAACGTGTCGGTGTGGCAGCGCGTGCGCATCATCGTCCGTCGGAGCTTTCCGGCGGGGAACGCCAGCGGGTGGCGATTGCCCGTGCGCTGGTGAACAAGCCGTCGCTGGTGCTGGCGGATGAACCGACCGGTAACCTGGATCAGCGCAATGCGCAAAGTATTTTTGACCTGTTATCCGAACTGAATCAGACACTCGGCACGGCGTTTCTGGTGGTGACTCACGATCTCTCTCTGGCGGCGAAAATGGGACGTCAGATGGAAATGCGTGACGGTATTCTGAATGCACAGCCGGAGACGGCGCTATGAATGCATTACCGCTGTCATTACTGACTGCGCTGCGTTTCAGCAAAGGGCGGAAACGGGCGGGAATGGTCTCGCTGATTTCCGTGATTTCCACTCTTGGGATCACGCTCGGGGTGGCGGTACTGATTATCGGGCTGAGCGCCATGAACGGCTTTGAGCGCGAGCTGGAGAACCGGGTGCTTTCCGTGGTGCCGCAGGGACAGATTTCCACTGTTGAGCAGCCGTTTGACACCTGGGCGCAGAGCCTGCTGCGGATAAAAAATACCCCCGGCGTGGTCGCGGCCAGCCCGTATATCGAGTTTACCGGACTGGCGGAGAAAGGCAGTAAATTGCAGGCGATGCAGCTGATGGGCGTGGACCCGGCCACTCAGCCGGCGGTCAGCGGGCTGCCGGAGTTTGTCGCGGATAATGCCTGGGCCGGATTTCAGGCCGGGAAAAGTCAGATAATCCTCGGTGACGGCGCGGCGAAATCTCTCGGCGTTGCACCGGGAGAATGGCTCACTATCATGATCCCGAATCATGACAGCACTGAGCGCCTGTTACAGCCGAAACGTATCCGTTTGCAGGTCGCTGGTGTTTTTCGTCTGAGCGGTATGCTGGATCACCGGCTGGCGCTGATCCCGCTGGCGGATGCGCAGCAGTATCTGGATTACGGCGAGGGTGTCACCGGTATTGAAATCCGTACGGATAATGTCTTCAATGCCAATGATATTGTTCTGCGGGCGGCAGAAGCCAGCCGTGAGCACGTTTTCTATAAAAGCTGGATCAACGAATACGGCTATATGTACAGCGACATTCAGTTAGTGCGCAGTATTATGTATCTGGCGATGATTCTGGTGATTGGTGTGGCGTGCTTCAATATCGTTTCCACCCTGATTATCGCTGTAAAAGATAAAAGCGGTGATATCGCCATTCTGCGCACGCTGGGGGCAAAAGACAGCCTGATCCGCGCTATTTTCCTCTGGTACGGATTGCTGACCGGTATGGTCGGCTGTATCAGCGGAGCGGTACTGGGCACGCTGGCGGCGCTGAATCTGACACCGCTTATCCGGGGCGTTGAGTGGCTTATCGGACATAAACTGCTGTCCGGTGATGTCTATTTTATTGATTTTCTGCCGTCGGAGCTGCGGCTGACAGACCTGCTGTATGTGGTCTTAACCACCATTGTACTGAGTCTGCTGGCAAGCTGGTATCCGGCGAGACGCGCCTGCCGTCTTGAACCGGCGCGTATTCTGAGCGGGCAGTAAAACCCGCATAAATTGAAAGGATTTTTGAATCCGAAGTTTTGAATCCGAAGTTTTGAAACCGAAGTGCAGATGCATTACCCTGAACGGAGACAGTGATGAACAAAGGCCGGATGATGCGCAGAACGCACCGATTAAGAAAATTACGCAAACAGCGGCGGACCCTGCGCCAGCGTTTTCACTTACGCTTTTTCTATCGCGACAAATGGATGGCCGGGAAAATGGATCAGTTTAAACCGAAAATTGTTGTGCTGACGGGCGCGGGGATTTCTGCCGAATCCGGTATCCGCACATTCCGTTCGGAAGACGGGCTGTGGGAAGAGCACAATATCGAAGATGTGGCGACACCGGAAGGTTACGCCCGCAATCCGCGTCTGGTGCAGCAGTTTTATAATGACCGCCGCCGTCAGTTACAGTCCCCGGACGTGCAGCCGAACCCGGCACATCTCGCACTGGCTGAGCTGGAACAGGTGCTGGGGGATAACTTCCTGCTGGTCACCCAGAATATTGATAACCTGCATGAACGCGCGGGCAGTCAGCGGATCATTCACATGCACGGCGAACTGCTGAAAATCCGCTGTGCTATGTCCGGCCAGGTACAGTCGTGTACCGGTGATCTGTCTGCCGATGAGCGCTGTCACTGCTGCCAGTTCCCGTCACCGCTGCGGCCGCATATTGTCTGGTTCGGTGAAATGCCGTTCGGTATGGATGAAATCTATCAGGCGCTGAATGATGCCGATATCTTTATTGCCATCGGCACCTCCGGGCATGTCTATCCGGCGGCCGGGTTTGTTCATGAGGCACGGCTGTGCGGAGCACATACTGTGGAACTTAATCTGGAGCCGAGTAAGGTACAGAGTGAGTTTGAGGAGTGTCACTACGGGCCTGCCGGACAGGTGGTGCCGGAGTATGTCCGTCAGTTACTGACGCAGATTAACAACACTAAATCTGATTTGACGCAATAACTCAATTTATGTTTCCCCGATAATAGGAAATCAATGTTATTGGGGGAACACATGGATAAGTTATTAGAGCGCTTTTTCGGTTATGTCTCTTTTGACACGCAGTCGAAGCCATCAGCGAAACTGACGCCGAGCAGCGATGGTCAGTTAAGGCTGGCGCGTGCTCTGGAAAAAGAGCTGAAAACGCTGGGGTTATCAGATGTCTCGCTGGATGACAACGGCTGTGTGATGGCCACACTACCGGCGAATGTTGACTGGCCGGTACCGGTCATTGGTTTTATTTCTCACCTTGATACCTCACCGGATTTCTCCGGGCGTAATGTGAATCCTCAGGTTCTGGAAAATTACCGCGGTGGTGATATCGCACTCGGTATCGGTGACGAAGTGCTGTCGCCGGTCATGTTCCCGGTGCTGCACACCATGCTGGGTAAAACCCTGATTATGACCGACGGTAAAACCCTGCTGGGTGCGGATGATAAAGCCGGTATTGCGGAAATCATCACCGCGATGGTGCGCCTGAAAAACAGTGATATTCCGCATGGCGATATCCGCATTGCCTTCACACCTGATGAAGAAATCGGCCGCGGCGCGCAGTATGTGGATCTGAAAAAATTCGGTGCGCAGTGGGCCTATACCGTTGATGGCGGTGGCGTCGGTGAACTGGAATACGAGAACTTCAATGCGGCGGCGGTGTCCATCCGTATTGAGGGGAATAATGTGCATCCGGGCAGTGCCAAGGGCGTGATGGTGAATGCATTGTCACTGGCAACCCGTATCCACAGCGAATTACCACCGGAAGAAACCCCTGAAAATACCGAAGGGTATGAGGGTTTCTATCATCTGCAAAGTATTAAAGGTACTGTCGAACGTGCGGAAATGCACTATATCATCCGTGATTTTGACCGTAACAACTTTGAAAAACGCAAAAGTAATGTCATTGCTATTGCGGAAAAAGTCGGTAAAGGCCTGCATCCGGACTGCTATATTGAGCTGACGATTGATGACAGCTATTACAATATGCGCGACCATGTGGTGAAACACCCGCATGTGATTGAACTGGCCAAACAGGCGATGATTGACTGCGATATTGAACCGGATATTAAGCCAATCCGCGGCGGTACGGACGGTGCTCAGCTCTCTTATCGCGGCCTGCCGTGTCCTAACCTGTTCACCGGCGGTTATAACTTCCACAGTAAACATGAGTTTATTTCACTGGAAGGCATGGAACAGGCTGTTTCTGTGATTATGCGGATTGCAGAATTAACGGCACTGGATATGAAGAAATAAATAATATCAATACAAATTAAATATCAATAAGCCACCTTAATAGAGGTGGCTTTTTTATTAAATAAATAAATTAATAAAGGGAGTAAGATCTGTTTCGGTAGTGTGATGTTTTTTATTCTTCATTATCTTATTTTTGTTTTGTATTTGTTTAACTACTGCTGATATTGTTTTACGCCTGTCAGGTTTCAGTGCTGATAATCTGTGCAATATAATTCATAGCATTAAAATTATATATAATTTGTATACTTTAAAGGTAAATATTTATGTTTTATTTAAAAAGAAAACTATTAATCACTTCTCTGATATTGTTATCAGTAAATACATTTTCTGCTGATGAAGATTCTTTTATTGAGGCGGAGCGTAAAGATCCGACAGAAATTAATGGCAGCATTAATTTTAGCGGTAAGATTACCGACTCCAGTTGTGATATTACTCAGAAAGATATTGATGTTGATCTCAAAAATCATTCAGCAGCCCTGCTGAAAAACAGAGATGACAGAACACCTCCGGAAAATTTCGATATTGCTATAACAAACTGTTCATTATCAATGAAATCCCTGCAAATAAAAATGACAGGTACCGCACATAATGATAATCCTGCACTGTTTGCACTGGATGCGAATGATAACAGTGCCGGTAATGTTGGTATCGTTATTACCACTTCCGGTAACTATCAGATAACGCCCGCAGAAGGCTATCGTGATATTGCTCTGACACCGGATTCACGGGATTACACGCTGACCTATAGCGCAGCCTATCAGGCAACGGGGCTGGCAACACCCGGCGAAGGTAATGCAACTATTAATTATACGGTTTCTTACGAGTAACTGTTAATACCGGCGGCAATGCCCGTTGCCGCCACGGATAATCTGCACGATGAAAAACTATTTTACTTTTCTTCTTATTATTATTTACCTGATGATAAATCAGGCCATTGCGGCGGTAGTCGTCGGCGGAACCCGGTTTATTTATCCGCAGGATAAAAAAATGATCGCAGTTCCTGTTGATAATACCGATAAAAAAACAGCTTATTTAATTCAGAGCTGGATTGAGAAAGAGGATGGAGTCACAAAGAGTAAGGATTTTATTCTTACACCGGTTCTCTTTCAGCTGGATGCGGGAAAAAAAAGTATTCTGCGTGTTATCGTTAAAAACCCCGTTTTTCCGGATGACAGAGAAACTTTACTATGGCTGAATGTCAGGGGTATTCCGGAAACAGAAGAACACAGAAAAAATAAGCTACAGGTTGTTATTAATTCAAAGTTTAAATTTTTCTACCGCCCTGAAAAGTTAACTGAACCTGATTATAACGACCTGAAGTATGAGCGGAAAGGCAATAAAATAAATATCATTAATAACACACCATTCCATATTACTGTGAGAGATATTACTGTTAATAATAAGGAACATACCGTTTCAGATATGATTGTTCCGTTTGAATCGCTCACTGTACCGGTAACTGCAATCCATAATAAAGACAAGATCACAATCAGCTATATTTCTGACTTCGGCGGAATTATTTCCAAACCTGTGACGTTTAAAAAATAATAATACTATGCAATTAAGAACACCGTATTTTTTTCTTCTGGTGGTACTTCCGGTTTTTTTTTCCGTAAAGATATCTGCCGCGCCATATTTTAATCCGGCAGTGCTTGGCCTGAACGGCGATGAACCGCTGATGGACCCTGCACAGTTTCAGTATTTACGTGAGCGGCAGTTTCAGGAAGAAGGGCGCTATTTTGTCACTGTCAGAGTTAATCAGCGGACTGTCAGCGGCCAGTGGCTGGAATTCCGCTATCACCTGCAACAAAAAATGCTGTTGCCGCAGTTAACCCGCAGGCAATGGCTGGTATGGGGGTTACGTCCTGATGCATCACCTGCTTTTGCCGCAACAGATCATACTGAACAGATTGAGGATATCACCGGGCTGGTCAGTGGTGTCACGCTGCATTTTGACGCCGCACAGCAGGCGCTGGATATTACGATTCCGCAGCGGTTTTTTCTGACGGATGAACAGCGGGGGGCCGATGCTGCGTTATGGGAGCCCGGTATCACCGCATTTATGCTCAATTATGATTACCGTTTCTCCCGCAACAGCAGCCGGTTCAGTCACAGCACCGGACATACCCTGTCACTGCAAAGTGGTTTTAATGCCGGATTCTGGCGGCTGCGTCATCACAGCAGAGCAGAGCACCGGGACGGGAAAATACAATGGCAGTCAGAGCGTTTGCGGATGTACCGCGCCATTGTGCCCTGGCGAAGTGAATTACAGCTGGGGGACGTGTTCACCGGTGATGTGCTGTTTGACAGCAGGGCGTTCCGGGGGATCAGACTGGTGTCACAAAGTGATATGCATCCGCTGAACCAGCAGGGCTATGCCCCGGTTATCCGTGGTATCGCCGGACAGAGTGCGGAGCTGACTATCCGGCAGCAGGGTGTCGTTATCCGCCGCGAGTCGCTGCCCGCCGGTGAATTTGTGATTGATGACCTGAACAGTGCGTATCAGGGCGCGGCGCTGGATATCACGCTTGAGGAAGCGGACGGTACTGTGCAGCATTTTACACAGTACGGAATGTCCGTGCCGGTTATGCAGCGGGAAGGCCGGCTGAAATACACTCTGGATGCGGGAAAGCTTAACCGGCACGGAAACAGCAAAAAAATGCTGTTTGTTCAGGGTACGGCGGCCTATGGTATCAATTCACTTCTGACATTATATGGCGGAAGTTATGCGGCAAAAAATGCCCTGAGCAGCGGGGCCGGAGCAGGGCTGAATATGGGGGCGGCCGGCGGGGTTTCCGCCGATATCCTGATGCGCCACACAGCCGTAAAACAAAATCTCCGCTACCGGATGAATTATCAGAATTTTTTTTCACTGACCGGGACACTGCTTAGCGCCGGTGCAGGTTATGAACAGTATTCCCGGCAATGGCAGACCCGGCTGGTACAGCCGTTGCCGGGAAATAACGGGGCAGTTTCAGCAGGGTATCACTATAACCGCACCGGATATGACGGGCACAGATACCGGACGCTGATCAGCCGGGATGCCGGTTACTTCAGCCATGCCGGCCGGATACATTACGGCGTGAATGCTCAGTACCGTACCGGAGGTCACTACCGGAAAGCGGATAAACGGGTGTCCGTTTCACTGTCAGTACCACTGGATTTTGCCGGTCAGCAGGCCCGCAGTCACTTTCATTATCACCATCAGGCAGGAAAATCATCTTTTCAGTCATCCGCAAATGGCCTGACGGGGGATGAGCAACGTCTCGGGTATTCAGTTACTCACCGGTATCAGCAGCAGGATGCAGTTCACCATAAGAGTGCGGAATTGCGCTGGCGGCATGATCTGGCGGATATCCGCGGCAGTATCAATCACAGCCGGGATCATAATCTGCTGGGCGGGGATGTTCAGGGCGGGCTGATCATTCACGAAAATGGTATTACCCTGTCACGTCCGCTCGGGGAAACCAACGGCCTGGCAGATACCGGCACTGCCGCCGGCGTCCGCATCGCATCACGGACTGCTGCGCGTACTGACCGCAACGGGTTCAGCGTTATTCCTCATCTGAGTCATTACCATCAGAACATTATCCGTATCGATCCGGAAACGTTGCCGGATAATGCCGATGCGGATGATCCGGTCGTGCAGGTGATCCCGTCTAAAGGTGCGGTGGTGCCTGTCCGTTTTGCTGTGAATACCGGTTTTCGTGCGATTTTTGCTCTGCGGACCACCGGGGGCGTGGTACCGTTTGCGGCACGTATACAGGTGAAAAAAACCGGCGGCAGCACCGTCAGCGGTATTAGCGGTGAAGACGGGGAGGTGTATCTCAGCGGATTACCGGCACAGGGGCGCTTACAGGCGGTCTGGGGAAAAGGAACGCACGGACAGTGCGAAGCAGATTTTACTATTCCGCCGGAACAGCAGGGGCTGATAACTCTCCCGCTGATGTGCCGGTAAAGGAGCAATGATGTTTTTTTAGTTCAGAATACTATGCGGTGCCGGTTTCTTTTTCTGGCTGACAGCAGGGGCTATTGCATCCGCATCAGCCGGGGAAACCTGCGTACTGATAACGCCGGAAACGACTATTCGTATACCCGGCGATGTTATCACTGCCGCGCATCATGTTCCGGTCGGCGGGGTTATCGGTGAAGCTATTGTTTCGGACAGTATTGATGTCTATCAGTGCCGGATTGACCCCGGTAAAAATATTGAGTTTGTGCTGGTGGGCGGAATGCCCGGTAACAGAACACAAAATGCATCCGGACACACGATCTATGAACTCTCTGACGACATCGGATACAGCCTGGGGGCCGTTGTGGATCATCCGGAGTGCCTGCGTTCACAACGTTATGTCGACGGGCGTGACTCACCGGATAACAACTCTGCCAATAAACGGCTGTGTACTATCAGCAGCGGAATGAATGAGTTGCAGCCTTATCGTGTGCGGGCAACGGTGACTCTTTATAAACTGGCACCGGAAATATCGTCTCATCATCCGGGGGGCTATCTGGGTGAATTTGCCATGCGGATAGGGGAACAATGGGCAGGTGGCGTATACGGCGTTCCGGAAACGAAGCTTCACCTGAGCGGATTTGCTGTCCGGCAGAATTCCTGCGACCTTGATCCGCAGACGGAAACGGATGTGGATTTAGGTGCTGTAACGCGGACAGATTTCAGCGGTAAAGGCTCTGTTGCTCCGGGGAGTGTCCGCAACCTGACCATTGCACTACGGTGCAGTAAGCTGGCTCAGGCGGATATCCGTCTGTCCGGCAATGTATTTGCCGCGAAAAACAGTCCCGGAACACTGAAGCTGACGCGGCAAAAAGGCAGTGCGGCCGGTGTGGGTGTCAGGCTGCTGCACAATGGCAGCCCGGTTACGTTCGGGGAATCGCTTTTATTTGATGAGATAACAGCGCAGCGGGCAGTGCTCCGGTTACAGGCTGCGTTTGTGCAGACCCGGGATATTATCGAGCCGGGAACGGCAGAAACTATCCTGCATTACACTATTCGTTATCTGTAAAAAAAACGCCACGTGATATCACGTGGCATTTTTATCTGAACGGTGAATGTGATTTTATTGCTGATTAATCATCAAAATACCAGTAACCACTATTGATCAGGACAGTCAGCAGCGTCACAAATTCCGGATCACTGATGGCATCCCCCAGCATAGCGGCCGTCACTTCATCATACTGACAGAGTACATCAGCCGCTTCAATGTGCGGGGTTTTCAGTGCTTCACCGTTAACGAAACAGGTATCACCGACACGCAGTACACGCAGACCGTTCAGGCGGAACAGAGATTCACCCTGTAACAGCAGTTCCTGAATTTCATCCGGGCTGTATGACGGCTCCGGCGGTGCCAGATCCAGCTCATGGCGGGACTGAGAGATAAACTCACCGAACCACTGACGGAACACATCCGGCTGGTCGAGTAAATCCTGCATCATACCGTGCAGCTTGGTCAGTTCACCCTGCTGAATTAATGCCGGATTATCGCGGAACGCCAGATCCGGATCACTGTAGCGGTAACTGCCCAGCTCATTAGCAATGATATAATCGGCAAAGCCGCTGAACAGCTCACGGGCATTCGGTGCACGGAAACCGACGGAATAGTTCAGTGATTCCTCAATAGCATAGCCTTCATGCGGGAATCCCGGCGGAATATAGAGGATATCACCCGGTACCATTTCTTCATCAATGATAGCGTCAAACGGGTCGACCTGTAACAGATCCGGATGCGGGCTGTGCTGTTTCATCGGGATTTTTTCCCCGACACGCCAGTGGCGGCGACCCTGACCCTGGATAATAAACACATCATACTGATCCAGATGCGGACCCACACCGCCACCCGGAACAGAATAAGAGATCATCAGGTCATCCATACGCCAGTCAGACAGGCAGCGGAACGGCTTCATCAGCGCGGCAGACGGGAAATGCCAGTGATCAACGGCCTGAACCAGGATCGACCAGTCTTTCTCTCCCAGCCCGTCAAATTCCTGAAACGGTCCGTGGCGCACATCCCACTTCCCGTTGAAACGGGTGACCATACGGCTGTCGATTTCATTTTCCATCGCCAGTCCTGCCAGTTCATCCGGGGAAATCGTGTCGCGGAAATTACGGAAACCACCTTTGATCAGTAACGGACGTTTTTGCCAGTGGCTTTCCATAAAGGTCTGCCAGTCTAAATTCAGTTCATAATCCATGTAGTCGTCCTCAATAAACGCCGTGATCAGGCAGATGAAAGGAGTATAACGGAAAAAGACACGTTTTATTCATGCCTGTACTGATAAATTACGTGCCCGGCAGACTGATTATCAGTCCGTGTTTTCGTCGTGAACCGCCTGGCGGCGGAAAGTCACGGTAATACGGGCGCCGCCCAGCGGACTGTCGGTGACAACCGCACCGCCGTCATACTGCTCCAGAATATCGGTGACAATCGCCAGGCCCAGCCCCTGTCCCGGGCGCAGAGTATCAACACGCTGTCCGCGGCTGAAAATCAGCTCCCGTTTCTCTTCCGGCACACCCGGACCATCATCATCGACGATCAGAATAACCGCATCATGCTGCCACTGTGCCGTCACCTCGACAAACTCCAGACAGTATTTGCAGGCGTTCTCCATGATATTCCCCATGACTTCCATAAAGTCATTCTGCTGTCCCAGCCAGGTAATATCCGGCGGGATATCAACAGTAATATCCACCCCTTTGCGCTGGTACACTTTGCTGAGTGCGCTGGCGAGGCTGTCTATCAGGGCGGGTACGGAAGAGATATCCCGCATCAGTACGGTATTATCCCCGCCGATGCTGGCACGGTGCAGATAATATCCGACCTGCTGGGAAATCCGGCCTATTTGTTCGAGCATGACCGGCTCGGCGGTTTCAATTGTCATGTCTTTGCCGCTGCGCAGTGAGCGCAGGGTACTTTGCAGCACTGCCAGCGGGGTTTTCAGGCTGTGGGTCAGATCAGAGAGTGTCCGCTGATACCGGGTGTAGCGTTCCCGTTCGCTGTGCAGCAACAGATTCAGGTTGCGCACCAGTCCGCGCAGTTCGCTGGGCGGTGTTTCATCCAGATCTTCCCGCTCACCTTTTTCGAGGGCGCTGATTTGCCCGCTGAGCGCATTGATCGGCCGCAGGCTCCAGTGTGCCGCCAGCCAGATCAGCGGTGTGAGCAGGAACAGATTGGCCAGCACCACATAGCCAAACCACTCCCAGACACGGAACGTTTTTTGCAGATTCTGAGGGATGGTATCAACCACGACAATCGTCAGCGGGGGCAGGGTATCGGTTTTGCCGTAACGGCTGACCGATACGGAGTGTATCATCCGGCCATCATGATCATCATCGAGGTCATTAATCCGGATGTCTTCCGTGGCAAAAAGCGGGGTATTAACCAGCAGGGATTTGGTGGCATCCAGCGAGGTATTCAGATCATACAATCCCTCTTTGGTCAGCCATTTGGCCGGAATCACTTTTTCCAGTGCATCGATATGATACTGCCGCCAGAGCAGATTCTGATTATCGTCATAAATCAGAACCACAGACGGGGCATTGAGTGAGAAATTCGGCGGAAAACGGATATTGAGTTTTCCGTTATCCCACTGCGACAGGCTGTAAAACAGATTACTCTGGCTGCGCAGCATGGTGTAGGTGGTTTTATCAAAACTGACCAGATAACCGACCAGCGCCACCGCACCGTAAGAGAGTGTCATCGCGAGGATCACAGCAAATGTTGCCAGTAAAAACCGGGTCCGCAGAGAAAAAGGGCGCGTTTTCCGCCTGGTCATGCGCAATACCTCAGTGGTTGAAGTGGCGTCTGTTACTTCCCGGCGTCAAAGCGGTAGCCCTGTCCGCGGACAGTGATAATGGCATCAATATCGGTAAATGCCTGGATTTTTTTGCGCAGACGTCCCATCAGCACATCAATGGTATGACTTTCACGCAGTTCGGCATCCGGATAGAGCTGGCGCATCAGGGAATCTTTACTGACAACCTTACCATTATTGCGCATCAGCGTTTCAATAATCGTGTATTCAAATGCGGTCAGTTTGACGGTATTACCGTCAACAAGGAATTCTTTGCGGGAAAGATCGATAACAAAAATACCCAGTTCCAGTGTCTGGGAGGCAAGGCCGCTGTTACGGCGCATCAGTGCCTGCATGCGTGCGACAATCTCTTCCAGCTGGAAAGGTTTGGTAACATAATCATCCGCCCCGGCATTCAGTGCGGCGACTTTTTCCTGCCAGCTTTCGCGGGCGGTCAGTACCATAATCGGAATTTTGACCTGCTGCTGACGCCAGCGGGCGATCATTACCATACCGTCCTCACCGGGCAGGCCGAGGTCAACTACCGCGATATCCGGCTGACTTTCCTGAAGAAAATAATCTGCTTCTTTTGAATCTTCGGCCGCATCAACCTGGTGGCCGAGGTCGCGGATCTGAACCGTCAGATGGTGACGGAGTAAGTTGTTATCTTCCACGATGAGCACACGCATACACAATTCCTTACAAAGACAGATATCCGAACAAATAACGATGTGAATTGTAACAGTTTACATGAAGGCGGGGGAACTTGTACGTCAAATAATACGTCAGATATGCGTTTAATCATAAAAAAAGAGGCAGATATTCTCTGCCTCTGTGTTATTGATTATTCGTGTGTTAATTATTACAACTCGTCTGCCAGACGGACAGCATCACCGAGATAATTTTCCGGGGTCAGGGTTTTCAGCCGGGCTTTTTCTGCGTCAGGCAGATCCAGTCCGTCGATAAACACCTGCATCGCCTGAGCATCAACACGCTTGCCGCGGGTCAGTTCTTTGAGCTTTTCATACGGCTTTTCGATACCGTAGCGGCGCATTACTGTCTGAATCGGCTCTGCCAGCACTTCCCAGTTCTGATCCAGCTCGTCGCGCAGATGTTTTTCGTTCACTTCCAGTTTGCTCAGACCTTTTTGCGTGGACTGATAGGCAATCAGCGAGTAACCGATCCCCACACCCAGGTTACGCAGCACGGTGGAGTCTGTCAGGTCACGCTGCCAGCGGGATACCGGCAGTTTGGTTGCCAGGTGGCCCAGCACCGCGTTTGCCAGACCCAGGTTGCCTTCTGAGTTTTCAAAATCAATCGGGTTGACTTTATGCGGCATGGTGGATGAACCGATTTCACCGGCGATCGTTTTCTGTTTAAAGTGATTCAGGGCAATGTAACCCCAGATATCACGGTCGAAATCGATCAGGATAGTGTTAAAACGCGCCACGCAGTCAAAGAACTCAGCAATATAATCATGCGGCTCAATTTGTGTGGTGTACGGGTTCCACTGGATACCCAGCGAGGTCACAAAATCGCCGCTGAATTTATGCCAGTCAATATCCGGGTAAGCTGATAAGTGAGCATTGTAGTTACCGACAGCCCCGTTGATTTTGCCGAGGATCTCTGTCTGCTGTAACTGGCGGTACTGACGCTCCATCCGGTAAGCCACGTTGGCAAACTCTTTACCGACGGTACTTGGTGTTGCCGGTTGTCCGTGAGTACGGGACAACAGCGGCAGGTCGCAGTAATCCGCCGCCATTGCGCGGACAGTATCAATCATCTGACGCCATGCCGGCAGCAGCACGGTTTCGCGGGCAGTACTGAGCATCAGGGCATGAGAGAGGTTATTGATATCTTCGGATGTACAGGCGAAATGGATAAATTCAGACACTGCGTGCAGTGCAGGTACAGCTTCGGCTTTCTCTTTGAGGAAATACTCCACCGCTTTCACATCATGGTTGGTGGTGCGCTCAATTTCTTTGATCCGCATTGCGTCGTTTTCGCTGAAATTCGCGACAATTGCATCCAGGTAAGCGATTGCGTCGTTATCAAAAGCCGGAACTTCAGGGATGTCTGCACACGCGGCCAGTTTTTGTAACCAACGCACTTCGACCTGTACACGGAATTTCAGTAAGCCGTACTCACTGAAAATATCGCGCAGTGCGCGTGTTTTGTCACCATAACGGCCATCGACAGGGGAAACGGCGGTAAGTGAGGATAATTCCATTGGTTGCAACTCCCGGTAATTTTAGTGTTGAGCGAGAAGATATTTGGCTGTGTCCACCAGACGTGAACGGGAAAACAGCAGCTGTAAACGGTTGCCGCCGACCTGACGCCAGAGCACGGCGCTGCGGATACCGCTCAGTAACAGCGAGCGGACTTTAGCCTGAATGAGGGTATTACGCAGGATCTCCGGTGAACCGGTCACCTGGATGCGCGGACCGAGGCTGCTGATGTTGTCCACATAAATACCGGCGATGGTATTGAGCATCGCTTCCTGCGACAAACCGAAATGGTCGCGCTGGTGTTCAAGGTTATCAATACGGCGGCCAAGTTCGTCCATCGCCCCCGGCGCTTTATACAGGCGGCGCTCCAGCAGCATCACACCCAGCATATAGCGGGTCAGCTCGGCATTCAGCCCCTGAGTACCGGTCATATTAAACATCCCGGCGAATACGGACAGGCCGGTATGCAGATTCTGTACATTGTCGCCGTAGACATTGAGGACGGAAGACGGATTATTATTGATGACGCTGTTGATCATCACATCAACCGCGTCATTATCGGTCTGACCTTCATGCGCCAGTTGCTGTACCAGGCGCGCGGCCTGGCAGATACCGCCCAGGGCGAGGGTTATGTCTTCATAATTTTTAGCCATAATCACTCCGTAATACGCGCTTCAATGACGCCGCCGCCCAGGCAGACTTCATCCTGATAAAAAACAGCGGACTGACCCGGGGTGACCGCAGCAACCGGGTTATCAAACCGGACACTGATTTTGTCATCACCAAGCGGGGTGACAGTACAGGGAATATCTTCCTGACGGTAACGGGTTTTCACCACACAGCGCATTGGCTGTGTCAGCGGCTCCCGCGATACCCAGTCCAGCTGCTGCGCGATAAGCCCGGCAGACATCAGACGCGGGTGTTCGTGACCCTGCGCAACAATCAGAATATTATTTTCAACGTCTTTGTCGACAACATACCACGGCTCGTCTGAACCTTCACGGGTTCCGCCGATTTTCAGCCCTTTGCGCTGGCCGAGGGTATGATACATCAGCCCGTCATGCTGACCGATCTCCTGACCATCAACGGTCATAATCGGGCCGGGTTTAGCCGGCAGGTAACGGGCGAGGAAGTCACGGAACTTGCGCTCACCGATAAAGCAGATCCCCGTGGAATCTTTTTTCTTCGCGGTGATAAGCCCTAATTGTTCCGCAATGCGGCGGACTTCCGGTTTTTCCAGCTCCCCGACCGGGAACAGGCTCTGCGCCACCTGGTCGTGACTCAGTGTATACAGGAAGTAGCTCTGATCTTTGTTGCTGTCCAGGCCGCGCAGTAACTGCGTGGTACCGTTAATATCGCGGCGGCGCACGTAATGGCCGGTGGCGATATAATCAGCCCCGAGATCTTCTGCGGCATATTCCAGGAACGCTTTGAATTTGATTTCTTTGTTGCACAGAATATCCGGGTTCGGTGTGCGTCCCGCTTTATATTCTTCCAGGAAATGCTCAAACACATTATCCCAGTATTCCGCCGCGAAGTTGATCGTCAGCAGTTCAATACCTAGTTTATCGCATACCGCCTGCGCATCCGCCAGGTCAGCGGCGGCGGAACAGTATTCGGTATCATCATCCTCTTCCCAGTTCTTCATAAACAGCCCGGTCACCTGATAACCCTGCTGTTGCAGTAAATAGGCTGAGACGGAGGAATCCACACCGCCGGACATTCCGACGATGACTTTTTTCTGGCTGTTATCTGACATGGCTGATCTCGCGGCGATTCGGTCTGCCCCGCAAACAGGTTATGCGAAGAAGAACCGGGGAAAAAAACAAGCGCCGTACTTTACCATGATACGTACAGCGACGCATCACTCAGGTGCGGGATCGGCACTTTTTTCGCAAAGTATTTTCCGTAAAGAATTTCCCGCAAAGAGTTTTCCGCAGTTTGTTCCCCGCTATGTATTACGGCGCGGTATTACGGCGCGACCGGTTCCCCGAATGCGTCGCCGAATGTTCCCAGCAGAGACAGCGGTTGCGGCTCAGCGGCAAACCAGGCAAACATACTCTCTTTGACCAGCGGGGAGCGCAGTATCGTGCTGTGAATAATGTCATCGGCACTGACCCAGTGGCAGCAGTCAATATCGCTGTCCTGCGGGTGCGTCTCACATTCATCGTCCAGCAGCACGCGGAACAGAAAACGGATAAACGGTGTGCCGTCCGGCGCAACCCACTGATGGATTTTCAGCAGGGCATCGGGGGTGGCGCGGATACCGGTCTCTTCATACAGTTCGCGCTCTGCGGCGGCAATCAGGGATTCTCCGGCTTCCAGATGCCCGGCGGGCTGATTCCAGGTCGCTTTGCCGTTAACCGTCTCTTCCACCACCAGAAATTTCTCACCGGCGCTGACCAGGCAGGCCACGGTAATATGGGGCTTAAATGTCATTAATGCTTCTCCAGTCACCGGGTTTCAGTGCGTCCAGGGTATAGTCACCGACCTGCCAGCGGATAAGGCGCAGAGTCGGATGTCCGATATGTGCGGTCATTCGTCGTACCTGGCGGTTACGGCCTTCTCTGAGTGTCAGTTTCAGCCAGGTAACGGGAATGGATTTACGCTCACGGATAGGCGGATTACGCGGCCACAACCATTCAGGCTCAGCAACAATCTCCGCCCCTGCCGGGCGGGTCGGGCCATCATTCAGAGTGATACCGTTACGTAACTGATTCAGCGCATCCTCATCCGGGATCCCTTCCACCTGAGCGTAATACACTTTCTCTGCTTTATGATCAGGCTGTGTCAGCCGGGCCTGCAACACACCGTCATTCGTCAGGATTAATAAACCTTCGCTGTCGCGATCCAGACGACCGGCGGCATAAATATCTTTGATCGGAATATAATCCTTCAGCGTATTCTGCCCGGGTTCACCGGTAAATTGCGGCAGTACATCAAACGGCTTGTTAAACAAAACCATTTTACGCGGACCGCGCTGACGGGCAGGCTTATTCAGATGGCGCTGTGCCGCCGGGTGCGAATGTTTTTTTTCGGTCGTACGGATTCGGGGAGTTTTGACAGCCATGATATCTTTTTTATAAAAAATGAGACTTACATTATAGCTTAAAACAGTTAGGATTTGCGTGATGCAATTATTCAAGTAGTATTGACAGGGCCATTACAAAAAATTAACAAAGCATTGCGCTTACATAACATTAAGGAGAGGTTGATGGAAAGCAAAGTAGTTGTTCCGGCGAAAGGCGCTAAAATCACCATTGACGCACAAGGCAAATTAATCGTTCCGGACAATCCGGTTATCCCGTTTATTGAAGGGGACGGAATCGGGGCTGATGTAACGCCTGTAATGATTAAAGTTGTTGATGCTGCTGTAAAAAAAGCCTACGGCGGTAAGCGTGAAATCTCCTGGATGGAAATCTACACCGGTGAGAAATCCACAAAACTGTATGGCAGTGATGTCTGGCTGCCGGATGAAACCCTCGATTATATCCGTGACTACCGCGTGGCTATCAAAGGCCCTCTGACCACCCCGGTCGGCGGCGGTATCCGCTCCCTGAACGTGGCACTGCGCCAGATCCTCGATTTGTATGTTTGTCTGCGTCCGGTACGTTACTATGCCGGCACCCCGAGCCCGGTAAAACAACCTGAACTGACTGATATGGTGATTTTCCGTGAAAACGCGGAAGACATCTACGCCGGTATCGAGTGGAAAGCCGGTTCTGCGGAAGCTGATAAAGTGATTAAATTCCTGCAGGACGAAATGGGCGTAACCAAGATCCGCTTCCCGCAGGATTGCGGTATCGGTATCAAACCGTGCTCTGAAGAAGGGACAAAACGTCTGGTCCGCGCAGCGATTAACTACGCCATTGATAATGACCGTGATTCCGTCACCCTGGTTCATAAAGGCAACATTATGAAGTTCACCGAAGGTGCCTTCAAAGACTGGGGATACGAACTGGCACGTGAAGAGTTCGGCGGTGAATTACTGGACGGCGGCCCGTGGTTAAGCCTGAAAAACCCGAAAACCGGCAAACAGATCATTATCAAAGATGTGATTGCGGATGCATTCCTGCAACAAATCCTGCTGCGTCCGGCAGAATATGATGTTATCGCCTGTATGAACCTCAACGGCGACTATATTTCTGACGCCCTGGCGGCACAGGTCGGCGGTATCGGTATCGCACCGGGTGCCAACATCGGTGATGAATGCGCACTGTTCGAAGCCACTCACGGCACCGCACCAAAATACGCCGGTCAGGACAAAGTCAACCCGGGCTCAGAAATCCTCTCTGCCGAGATGATGCTGCGCCACATGGGCTGGTTTGAGGCTGCTGACTTAATCGTTAAAGGAATGGAAGGGGCAATCGCTGCCAAGACCGTCACTTACGATTTCGAACGTCTGATGGAAGGCGCTAAGTTGCTGAAATGCTCAGAGTTTGGTGACGCAATCATCAAACACATGTAATTAAGTTTACAGTGAAATAATTAACGGGAACTTATTAGTTCCCGTTTTTTACTGTTCAGTCTGAAACGGTTATCAAAAAGTTTGCAAAATGATTTAGCAAAACGGTATGAAATTTGTACGGTTTGTGATGTGTTTAAGATTCAGGTGAGTAGGGGTTTTAAGCAAGTATGGCTGCTTTGAGCGAATAGCAAACTTTCGGCTCTCTGCCATATGCCACAATTAAGATCACACCTGGAATAAATGGATTGTGCTAGTGCGCTTTACTGTTTTGAAGATATGTGACGTAAGTAATCGCTGCCGCCCCCAGCAGTAATAACCCACTCAGGCCGAAAGCACTTTGCCATCCCAGACTGTCGAATACCACTCCTCCTGCCGTTGAACCAAGTGCAATCGAAAGCTGGATCACCGCAACCATGAGACCACCACCCGCCTCAGCATCTTCGGGCAGCGCCCGTGCAATCCATGTCCACCATCCCGTTGGTGCAGCCGTGGCCAGTAACCCCCACAGGCTTAGTAAAACGGTAACCGCCCAGATGCTGTGTCCGAACAGCAATAATGTACCGGCTACCGTTGCCATAAGCAGAGGGATCATTATTAATATTTGATACAACCAGGCATTCAGGAATGTCGATACGGCTAATGTGCCGACAAAACCTGCTGCGCCTATTGCGAGCAAAATCAGAGAGAGCCCGGCAGGACCTACGTTGGTCACGGTCTCAAGAAAGGGGCGCACATAGGTAAATAAGGCAAACTGCCCAATAAAGAAGAGACCGCAGGCCAGCAGTCCTGTTAGTACAATGGCGTCTCTGAACAGACGAAGCAGAGTTCCCTGTGGCTTTTGTTTTTTATCGCTTTCCATAGTGGGCAGGCTGACCCATTGCCAGATAAACGCGGCTATCGCCAGGGGGACGATGCATAAAAAGGCCCCACGCCAGCCGACAGTTGTCCCCAGATAGCTACCAAGTGGCGCAGCCACAACGGTAGCCAGCGCGTTCCCGCCATTAAAAATCGCCAGTGCACGGGGAACCTGATGCTGCGGCACGAGCCGAATGGCGGTTGCAGCTGAGAGTGACCAGAATCCACCGATGGCGACGCCAATCAGGGCTCTCCCCAGCATATAAACCGGATAGCTGGGTGCCATGGCGATAACCAATCCAGATATGGCCATCAGGACGGTTAGCCCCAGCAGAAGATATTTACGATTCAAATCTCCGGCGATATGGGAGATAGTCAGGCTGGTCAGTACCGCCAGCGCGCCAGATATTGCAATTCCTTGGCCTGCCAGGCCTTCCGTGATGTGCAGCTCGCTGGCAATAGGCGTCAGTAGGCTGACCGGCATAAATTCGGAAGCGATTAGTACAAAAACGCAGAGCGTCATGGCAAACACGCCACTCCAGTGCGCATCTGTTTTCTTAGGTGATCTTTTAAGACTTATTATGGACATTATCAGCATCTCTTTATATGGACGTGACGAGATTCAGCAGCAGCCGGGACAAACACTATTCAGAGAATAACGAGAACATGCGGATGAGAATGGGGAGCGGACGATTAAAACCGCCTGCAATCAGCAGGCAGTTTCAGGTCGTTATCTTAAGTTAGCTTTGAAAAACTGCTCAAATTTAGCGAACGGGATCTTGCCCGCAACGTTATCGTACAAATCAACGTGGTTTGCCCCCGAAACAATCACCAGCTCTTTCTCTTTACTGCCAATGGCCTTAAAGGCATCTTCAGCAAAATAGCGTGAGTGGGCCTTTTCGCCGGTCACAATAAGTGTAGGGATAGTGACTTCATTGGCGTAACTCAGCAACGGCATATTCATAAATGACAGCGGCATCGTCGCATTCCAGGCCCCGGTTGAATTGACCGAACGCACATGGAAACCACGCGGCATGCGATAATAATCAAAGAACTCTTTCAAAACAGCATGAGGATTGGCAGGTAACGTTTCCGGCAAAACACGATCCGATGCACTGACGTTACCCTTCTCATCAACATTAATGTCATGGCCGCCGGGTGCGTAAGTGCCATTTTCCGCATCCTTCCAACGCTGTGCGTTCAGATGCTGTAGTACGGTGCGACGATCTTTAGTGGAATAGCGGTCTTTACCATCACCCACACCATGCCCCATCGCACGGCTCATGTCATACATCACGCTGGTCGCCACCGCTTTCACACGGGTATCCATTGCGGCGTCGTTTAAGGCCATGCCGCCCCAACCGCAAATACCGAGCAGCCCGATACGATTGCGATCCACCTCTTTTTGCAGACCTAAGAAGTCAACTGCCGCGCTAAAATCCTCTGTATTAATATCCGGAGAGGCGACATTACGTGGAGAGCCACCGCTTTCTCCCGTATACGAAGGGTCAAACGCCAGGGTAATAAACCCCTGTTCAGCCAGCGTTTGTGCATACAGGCCGCTAGATTGCTCTTTCACTGCGCCGAAAGGCCCACTAACGGCAATGGCCGCCAGCTTACGCTCACTACGATCCTTAGGGATGTAGAGATCCCCCACTAAAGTGATCCCGTAACGGTTCTGAAAGGTCACTTTACGGTGATCCACTTTCGTGCTTTCTGGGAATGTTTTATCCCATTTTTCGACCAGCGAAACAGGCGCGTTCGGATTAGTTGTATCTGCATAACTCATATTTGTGACTCCACTTAATGATGCACATAACAGTATGGCAGGTATCGCAGTTGCCAGTTTTTGAGTGAAAACAGTCATCAAAACTCCCCTTATAAAACGTGATTGAAACAGGTTTCATACGGACAACACTGCTGTGCTTTGTAGCAATGCACTCATTATAGTTAGCGGAAATAGTGCTGATTAGAGGGAGGAAAGTGCTAGGATTAATACCATATTGTTCTAAATTAAGAAGTGGTTTCGGGAGCGGAATGATGGCGAAACGGGAAAACTATAACGATTTGTACCTGTTCATGCAGGTAGTACGGGAAGGGAGCTTTACAGCCGCAGCACATCGCCTTGGCCTGGCACAATCAGGAATAAGTCGTTCAGTACGGGAACTTGAAGAACGGCTGGGCGTTCAGCTCCTGGTACGCACCACGCGCAGATTATCTCTCACCCATGCCGGTGAAAAGCTCTACCGGACCATTGAAGCAGGATTCGACGCTTTAGATATGGGGCTGGACACGCTGGCTCATTATCGCCAGTCCCCATCGGGGACGGTACGCATCAATGCCAGTCAGCATGCTATTGATAAATTGCTTCTGCCAAAGCTTGCGGTGTTTAAGAAGAGCTACCCGGATATCCGACTTGAACTTATTAGCGAAAGCCGATTTGTCGATATTATTGCCGAGAGGTTTGATGCGGGTGTTCGCCTGGGGCCTGAAGTAGGTAGTGGCATGGTTGCTGTGCGTATTTCCCCTGACATGGAGATGGCTGTTGTCGGCACGCCTGATCATTTTCGTCGCTATGGCTTTCCGCAAGCCCCCGCAGATTTAGCGGTTCATCCCTGCATCGCTTATCAGTTTGGCGACGGGAAACTGTACTCGTGGGAACTTCACCATAACGGTAAAAAAATCACCCATCGGCCGCAAGGGCAGTGGATTTTCGCTGACAGCTATATGGAGGCCAAAGCAGCCAGGCTGGGCCTGGGATTGGCTTATGTTCCCGAAGAGTTGGTATCTGATGATTTAGAACAGGGTTCTCTCATCAGAGTTTTACAACGTTACAGCCAACGCCTGGAAGGCTCATTTCTATATTATCCGCACCGCAATGTGTCGCCTGCTCTGCGAGCAGTTATCGATACGTTGAGAATTTAGGACTGAGGACGAGCTTATACACATGTAAGGGTAAAAGGTCCTCTTTTGGCACAAAGCTGATATGCAGTTTGAAAGGCAGATATACGAATTCAACTATGGGCCAATAAAATATCAGATCAAGACCTTTATCCAATCTTTGCCACGATCATCATGATATTTATCGGTTTGTTGCTGGTTTTTATGACCCAACAGGTTTTTGGTATTAATTCCCTGTTCCCGGTATAAACGCTCCGATAATGACCGCATTTCATGAAATGTTGCCGGTGTTCCTTCTCCCCAATCGATGTCGGTTTTATCCCTGGCTTTTTTAAAGTTGGTGGTCAGGGTATTTGCGGTTACCTGTCCGCCGGGCTGTGACTGTGATGTGTTTCGTGTGTAGTGGACTAAATATTTACTGACATACAGATCACGGCATCCGGCAATCACATCCCGCAGGCTGATATTGAGTGCCTGACACCGGAGGGATAGGGGGATAGCAAGCCGTGTTCCGGTTTTTTGCTGGATGACATGCAGATGATCATCCCATATATCACGGAATTTCATTTCTGAAATATCACCGAGGCGCTGTCCGGTAACAACAGCCAGTAACATAGCATTTCCGAGATATTTATGGTCCTTACAGGCGATATCATAAATTTTCAGCCATTCTTCCAGGCTAAGTCGTTGCCGGGTTACCTTTCGTCGTGGTTGCTTTGTTGCGAGGGCTGGGTTATATCCGGGCGGAACTTCACCGGCATGCTGTGCTTCTTTGAATACATCGATTAACACCGAACGGACAACCTGAGCCATCCGGTGCTGACCACTGGCCTTATACTGATCCAGAATATCGGCAATATCACGGGCATCGACTGCCGGTAATGGCTTTTGTGACAACGCATGACGCATCAGTGCAACAGGTTTCTGTTTTTGCTTAAAGGTATTCTGTTTTATTTCACCGTCTGCCAGACGCTCCGCCTGGATTTTCTGGTACCGATCCAGCCAGGTATTAACAGTGATTTCTTTGCCTTTTATTTTTGCCATCCGATCACTGATCGCCATTACCTGACGGCTTCGCTGTTCAGCCAGCCGCAGATTAGCCTCAACCGCAATTATTTTGGCCTCTTCCTCATTGTCACCGAGATAATGGAATTTCCCGGTGACGGGATGTCTGTACCGCCAGTACACCTTGCTGGTTTTCCTGCTGAAAAACGGGTACAGGTTGGGGATAGTGATATTATTTTCACGGGGTCTGGCAGCCATCAGTTAAAATCCTTTGCAGCCTGGGATTGTCACTTTTACTGATCACCGGTGAGATTAAATTACCGACAAGTTCGGCATCTTCTCTCACGCGCCAAATACCACCTTCTTTCTGTGCCGGTGGGAAAAACAGACCACATCGGGCGTACCGCTGTAATGTTCCCAGTTTAGGCGGGCGGCTCCTGTACCGGTCTTCTGCCCATTCATCCAAAGTTAACATTTTCATAGTCACACTCTGCACATCACCGTATACGATTAAGACTGTTCAGATATAAGAAGAGCGTAGCTTCAGTGAATATTTCTTTTTTTAATAGTGTCTTTTATTGCTTTTTTTATAGCCTCTGTAGTCGTCCCTTCGCTGGCAATATGTTCACCGATTTTTTCTAAAAAAGAGGCTATATAAGGTGCATTTTCAGGTATGTTGAATTCCTTACTTACTTCAACATTAATGCAGGGTGCTTCATTTAAAGTCACTGTAATATTAATCTTAACACTTGGCTTATCCTGTTCTGACATGATGTATATCCTCTTTAAAATAAAGATTATATATTTTATTAAACTAATTTATTCTCTGGTGCGGGCAGTAAAAATACCGTCGGTTAAAGCGGCATAAAATAATTAAGCTTTGAATTTACCGGTATAGGTTTTGAATATCGGTTTTTAAACACACCGGTATTTAACCCGGAGAGAAACTCCGGGACATTGGTCATACGGTTATTCTCGCTCATCGCGTTTTTCCTTTCGTTGTCTCTTCACACAAAGATAAGTCCACCGGCGGTCAGGCAAGGTATCTATCCGGCAGGACGATTTACACCGGTGGACTTATATTTGTAAAAAATGGCGGCCGACAGGTGGACTGCACCGTGTTATGCACGGCCGCTAATGATGCTGCATCGTTATTGTTATGGGGTCGTCTCTCTTCACAATATTCGTGCCCGGTTGTTTAACCACCTCGGGCGACGGTGGTATCTTGGTGTTCTCACACAACCAAGAGGGTAAAGCATGAAAACCGGTCAACTTGCTACTCTGTTTGAACAGATACAACGCATTGTTTATCCATTCTATAACGCCATATATAATGATAATTATTCCCGTAGCGGCGATAAAGATAGCGCCAAGTTGCATTCCTACATGCTATTGGTTCTTGAAATTTACATTGCTGACTACAAAGAAAAATTAAATTTAAGCAAGACACCATTTATTAAATTGACGGGTGATTCAGTATTAAGGCATGCGATACTAACTGAATACCGGTATCCAATTGAACAGGCTAATTCTCTTTCGCTTCAGTAAATGGTTTTTCTTCTTCTGAAACACCTATCCCCTGATAGCTTCTGTGAAGGAGTTCGTGACTATTTAAATGTAATAAAATTGAATTCAGATTATTCGAAAATTGATTGGAATCTGAAAGTAAACTGGAATCTGGGTGATGGCGCAGATTATTTATCAGGGCCTGACACTGAATGACGCCGTGCATTTCTTTTATGAGATAACCAAGTAATTTCCTTGATTCAATTATTGCACGTCTGGTTACTTTTAATTTATTGATCTCATTCTCCATCCAGCAGATCAGTGCATCTAAATCAAGATTTCCTGAGTAGATAAAAGGCTCATCACCATAGGGTGGAACTTGCTGCCCTGTTTTTTCATTCTCAGTTGTCATAGCGTCTATCCCCCACACTAATTAATACTCTTCACACAGTTATTCAGATATGCAGCCGTTACTGCGGTTGTACTGTTAAAGCACAGAAGTCTTCCCATCTGGCGATGTCTTCATCGAGGCGGGCCATAGTGCGCTCGTGGTCACGGATCTCTCTTTGGCGTTCAGCACGGAGTGATTGCAGTTTTTGAAGCGCCCGGGCTTTTTCAGTAATCCACGCTGCAACTTCGTCTGCTGACATATTGTTGGTGGTGATGATTGGTTCGCTTTGCATTAATTACTCTCCTACATTTCGATAGCACAAATGTAGGATATCCGACATTTGCGTGTCAAGATTTTTTGTAGGAAAACTTACATTGAGGTGAAAAAATAAACCCCAGGCTGGGGTTTATAGATTTTTTCGGGTTATGGCAGGCGGGCAATCTTTGCATCAACAACAACACCGATGATCCGGCAATTTCCATTTATTTCTATCATTCGGTATTGCGGGTTTAGTGGCTTAAGATAGTGATTACCGGCATCAACAATGTACTGCTTAAATGTAGCCTCATTGTCAGAGTCGATTTTTGCCACGACGAGTTTCCCTGATACCGGTTCAACCCTCGGATCGACCAGAATCACCATTCCTTCGGGGATACTCAGGCCTGATGGAGAAGTCATAGAGTCTCCCTTTACTTCAAGCCAGAAAGATTCT
This sequence comes from Morganella sp. BCCO 40_0007, assembly GCF_032989665.1. Taxonomy (NCBI): domain Bacteria; kingdom Pseudomonadati; phylum Pseudomonadota; class Gammaproteobacteria; order Enterobacterales; family Morganellaceae; genus Morganella; species Morganella sp. BCCO 40_0007. The sequence goes on from NZ_JAVBIN010000011.1 coordinate 148,513, forward strand.
TCAGAGCAATACACGGTCGTCTCGTACCATTTATCAATTACTTTCCGGTGATACGGTTCCAGAGCCTCACACCAATTACCTGCACTAACCCATGAAATTAAAGGGTATTCACCACGAGGGTTGTTGAATTTTGAAAAGCTGACATTTGTTTGTTCATCTGTCACACCATCAGTGAGCCATTTGGCATTAGTTTCTAATGCTTCTGCAAGTTGTTGCAGGTTCACTCCGTTTGGTTGGTAGTCACCTTTTTCCCACCCAGTAACAGTCACGCGATTTACACCGGTCTTATCTGCCAGTGCTTGCTGAGTCATTCCAAGTTCGCGGCGTTTTAGCCGTATTCTTTCATTTATTTCCATGTAGGCAATCCTACCAAAATGAAATGTAGGAATCTTGACATTGTTATGTAGGATATCTTACATTTTGTGTGTAACTGACTTATCAGGAACTTCATATGAAAAAAGCGGATGTCATTAACTACTTTGGCGGTATCTGCAAAACAGCGGATGCCCTTGGAATAAAGCACCCCTCTGTATCCGGATGGGATGATGTGATTCCGAAAGGCAGGGCGTATGAAATAGAGAAGATTACAAAAGGAAAGCTCAAGTACAACCCTGCACTTTATCAGCATAGCAGCACGGAAAAGCACGGTTAACTACAACCCAATCTGAAAGTGAGTAGGCAATGAAAAACCAATCCCTGAAAGAAGTTGTAAGAGAGATGTGCAGTCTGGTCCCCGGCAGACGTGATGCAATGGCCGGTTCCCTTGGCTTGTCCCTGACGTCATTCAATAACCGGTTTTATGAGAAAAACGGCTGCCGGTTCTTTGATCATCATGACCTCATGGTGATGCAGGAAGTCTCCGGAACTGTGCTGTATGCCGAATACGTCGCGGCGGAGTCCGGAATGCTGCTGGTGGACAGTCCGAAAAAAAGTGAAATTGGCCGTACTGACTTATACGAAAAGAGCGTCAGGGCATCCGTTATGCGCGGGGCTGTGGACCTGTGTATCAGTAAGGCTATTGAGGACGGAGAAATAACCACAGGAGAAGCGGATGCAATACGGACTGCACACTACAGAGACATGCAGGCCAGAACAGATGAGGTTGAATCCACGATTATTTTATTTACCCGGACTCAGAAAGGGTGAAGCCGGGAGTATACGGCTCCCGGCTTCGATCGCGCCATATCAATTGTGTGAAGAGATAAACGCATGAGCAGATTAACTCATTCAATACCGGAAAGGCAATTCAAATGCATTGTTACCGGCAGTGAACCACTTCGTTATGTGGAAAGCATACCGGGTGGCGGCACAGCCGACAACTACCGGAAAAAACCGGAAGTGGTAGACCGGCAAAAGGTGGAGGCCAGCTGGTCACAGTTTTATTACCGCAGCGGAGGTCAGGATGCCTGAAGAAACAGCTGACAATCTGAACCGGTATTACACCGATAAGCGGGGACGGAAAGTTCACGTTATCCGGTACGACCGGGAGAACAGCCGGGTGATTTTCATGCGTGACGGTTATGAGCACCCGTGCTTTGAACCGCTGAAAATCTTTCAGGAACGGTATACACGCTGTCCGGATGAGGTGAAACCATGAGCATGATTTTAACTGCACGGGCTTTGCAGATAAAAACAGGCAACCCGCTGCGAAAACTGGTACTGGTCAAACTGGCGGACAATGCCAACGACCAGGGGGAATCATGGCCGTCTGTGCCGTACATTGCTGAGCAGTGTGAAATATCGGAACGCTCAGTGCAGAACCACATCAATGCCCTGGTGAAAATGGGGCTGGTTCGTGTTGAGTCACGAAAATCGGCCAACGGTCTGAACCAGTCAAATATTTATCATCTGTGCCTGAATGCTACCGCTGTGAGTGGTGAATCTCCTGCACCCTGTGGTGCAAATCCTGCGGGGGTGAGTGGTGCAAATGGTTCCCGGACTGGTGCAGCAGATGCACCGGGTGGTGCAAATGGTTCCGGTAGTGGTGCAGGAGCTGCACCCGGAATCAGTCATGATCCAGTCATAGATCCAGATAATAAAAATATTAATCCTGTTCGCGGGAAAGCCAAAAGCAAAACCGTAATGCCGGAAAACTTTGCACCGACACCAGAACACATTGAGCAGGCCAAAGCCGCCGGTCTGGACATTCAGGACGAGTTTCAGAAGTTCAGCGATTACCACGCCAGCAAGGGTACGCAGTATGTCTGCTGGAACTCCGGTTTCAGATACTGGCTGAATACGGCCGCCGGATTTAAACGCTCTGCGGACTCAAAGAACATCGACACCACCGAGTGCGATGAAGTCTTCAGAAAAATGTTCTCATCCTCCGACTGGAAGCCAGAAAACCGCGTACAGGAGCTGGTCGCAAAACACAAATCCTACATTGGGCGGATGAATGAAATTGCCGGACGAGCAGCATTTCGCGGGTACTGGAAACAGGCCACAGAGCAGGCCGCAAAAGAACGGGAGGCTGCGTGATGATGCTTTACACCCGAATTGCGGCAGAGGAACCGGCCGGAACTGAAATCACCTCCGGGTACATCATGGAGAAATACGGCGTATCACGCAGTATCAGCCAGTCAGCTGTCAGGGTTTTAGCGAAGATTGAAGCGGTCACGCCGACCCGGTGGCGGGGGAATGACCGGATGGCTTTCCGGGTATTGCCGGATGCACAGGAGAAAGTCCGTGAATATGAGGAACTGGTGGCAGCCTGTCGGCGGGGAGTAAAAAAGGTCCGCTGTACGGACCCGGTACCGGAAGAGAACCGGGCCACTCTCACCGAACGGGAATTTGTATCCGTCTATAACCGGTTGTTTACGGCCTTCACGGCAAAGCAGCGGGAACTGAGAAGAAAAAACGGTCTGGCGATGTGAGGCGCAGTATACGGCTGCGCTTAATGAGCGGAGAGATAAACGATGAGCAATCTGATTATTGTTGACGGTATTAATGTGCGCCGGGACATGGCCGGTCGCTATTGCCTGAATGATTTACACCGTGCCGCCGGGGGTGAAGAGCGCCATAAGCCATCTAACTTTATGCGGATGGAATCAACACAGGCATTGTGTTCAGAAATCGACCGATGCTCAGATATGAGCATCGCCTCTGTAAACACCATTCGCGGCGGTACGGAGCAGGGGACATATGTTGCCCGTGAGGTTGTTTATGCCTATGCCATGTGGATAAGCCCGCTGTTCAACCTGAAGGTTATCCGCACGTTCGATGCGGTGGCCGGAACACAGCAGGCGGTACAGCTGGCCGATAAGGTACAGGCAGGCGCTATCCTGCTGGAGTCTATGGCGAAAACGCTGAATCTGTCGAATTCCTCAAAACTGGGCGGGTATCAGAAACTGCAAAAAATGGCTGGTCTTCCGGATCTGGCTCCCTCCTATGCGATTGATGCACCGGCGGGTGCGGTAGATGGCTCCAGCAGACCGACAACCTCTCTGACTACGCTGCTGAAAAATCACAATGCCGCATTGTCTGCGACCAGAGCATACAAACGTCTTGCTGAACTGGGGATTGTCGAACAGAAAGCCCGTCCGGGTTCGAAGGGAACACAAAAACTGTTCTGGTCTGTTACATCAAAGGGGCTTCTGTACGGCAAAAATATCACATCTCCGGCGAACCCGAGGGAAACGCAGCCGCATTTCTTTGAGAGCAAATCAGCGGAACTGCTGGCACTGATGATGACTCCGGCGGTGGCCTGATGAATTACCTGTTAACCGGCTTTGTTCAGAAAGATACCCGGATCCTGATGTTTAATCCCGGTGCTGAGATTTGCAACTTCCGGAACGGTGCCCGTTATGTTGTGAGTGCGGCTCCCCGTTCAATGGATGGCATTCCGTCCGGCCGCGTTCCTGCAGATGCACAGCCGCTGCTGACAGATGAGCGGGTACTGCGTTTCCTGGACAATCCCGCCGTGGTAAAAGCTGCCGGTGGTTTACAGGGATTTCGTCATTACGTTTCATCAGTAAATCATTGCCAGATTGACGACGAAGCAGATCCGTATCATCACCATGAACTGACCATGACCCGCCACAAAGACGGTTTTATCCGGACGTGCTGGCATCATGACAATATTCTCAGGAAGGGAGAGTACTGCCAGCAGCAGGCGGACAAAATTCTGTTACGCAACCAGCGGGCATTTGTGGCGCAGAGCATATTTATCGATTTACGGTTGCCCGGCGATCATCTTCTGAATCCTTCCGATTTGTTCACCTGGTCTGTGATGCATCGTGTCAGTGAGCATCTTCCGGCCTTCATCTGTTCTTACATTCTGATGCAGTCACCGGAAGAAGAGATAACCGGCACCATGACGGAGCATTCCATCGTTCACCGGACGCGCTCACACAGCCGGATTGTTCAGGACATCGTTGAGCAGATAAAACCTGTCATTGTTCCTGATATAGAGCCGGAACCACCAGCAAGTTTTATGCGGATCCCGAAGTTAAAGCGCTGGGAGTGTCCGAAGTACCTGCAATGGGTGAAGAGTCAGCCGTGTTGCGTATGTGGTCAGCAGGCAGATGACCCGCATCACATCATCGGGCACGGCACCGGCGGTACCGGTACAAAGGCACACGACATTTTTACCATCCCGCTGTGCCGTATTCACCATGACGAGTTACACCGGGATGTGAACGCCTGGGAGCGGAAACACGGCAGCCAGCTGGAGTTGTTATTTAAGTTTATGAACCGGTCATACGGGATCGGTGTTTTTGGTTAATGCGCTGTACGGAGTGCGGAGAGATAAACGATGAGCAATATTCAGATGATATTAGAACGCTGGGGGGCATGGGTTGCGGATAACCCGGAATCTGTAACCTGGTCATCAATTGCCGCCGGGTTTAAAGGGCTTATCCCCGTAAAGGTTAAGAGTCGTCAGCAATGTACTGATAATGATGCACTGGTGATATCCGGCATTATGGCAAAACTGAACATCCGCAACAGCGATATGCATGATCTGCTTTTTGATTACTATGTTTTCGGTAAGACGTTTATTCAGTTGGCCAAGAAATACGGGTGCTCAGACACTCACATAGGGAAAAAACTCCAGAAGGCAGAAGGGCTGGTGGAAGGAATGCTCATAATGGGAGATATAAAACTGGAAATGGACGGTACATCACATCGTGGAGGTATGCGGACATTTATGAACAAATTACATGATTTAAAAATTAATACTTTACGATCGTAAAAAAGACGCTATTGTGATCAGAGTTATTTCTGTGTCTTATTGATTATGAACTGAAACCCCCGTTTTTACGGGGTTTTTTTATGTTGATAAACAGATAAGATAATTGGTTAAAATCAGTCGTGATTTACGTGTAGTGATACGTAACATCTGAGGGATAAAATAATATAATTTGCTATATGTGAACATCTGTGGCTTAATGATCTCACTGGTTTGGAAGTACAGGCCTATTTATGCTAGTCAGTTTAAAGTCGTTCACCATTTAGCGTTATCCTCGATACCACTTCATTGCGAATTCCTTCTAATTAATTCCCATAAGTAAAAATAAAAAACAAACCGCATATGCCTTATGGCAATCAAAAAAATTAAAGGAAATTCTATGTCTAATACAATGACTGGTTCAGTAAAATGGTTTAACGATGATAAAGGTTTTGGCTTCATTACTCCTAAAGATGGTAGTAAGGATGTTTTTGTTCATTTCTCTGCAATTCAGAGTGATAACTTCAAATCCTTAATCGAAGGTCAGGAGGTATCATTTACCATGGAAAACGGAATGAAAGGTCCTGCCGCTGGTAATGTGGTGGCGCTTTAAAGACAATATAATCATTGCTTTCTATTTTAAATGCCCATGCTGTAGCGGTTCACAATACCGAACATCACAATTTGATATTTCATTAAGTAACCCGCATGGAGCAAGATGTATTTTTTGCAAAAGTGTGATGAAAGCAGAAACCAACTAAGCATTAAATAGTCAATTATTTTAAACCTCGCAATGTCGGGGTTTTTTGTTATCTGGTACAATAGGCAGTCTGTTTTTTGAGAAAGAGCTATAATACCAGGATCGCCTTACCTCATTGCTATTAATAGTAAATCTTGCAAGTGCGGGTTATTACTTAAAATAAATGTGGTATCCAACTGGAATATTTTCCTAAGGAAATACCTGTGAATAGAAAAACTATTTTCAGTTATGCTCTTATGTTTACTAAAAACCTTTTTATTGTCGTACTGCTGCTTTTAGTTGTTTTTGCAATGGTGAATGGGTTTAAGTGATTTTCTTACGGTGTTGACTGAAGAATTATGAGCCTCACTTCGGTGGGGCTTTTTTATATCTCTAATTTGTAACGATAACTCACAGATTCAACTCTCAGGAATTTACAGATAGTTTACATGTTTGGTTATTCCGAACACCTGATTACCATGCTATTGAGTTTTGGTTCGTAGTACTCAATATATTAAAATTCCGATCACAATGGCATTTAAGGATTACACCCGTTAGTGGGGGTAGTCTGTCAGCACCAGCACTGCGGTGGAAAAGGGCTGACCTGTCGGCGCGTGCCGCTGCAAAGGGGGGTAGTTATTATGGCGAACCGAATGAATTAGAGGGCACTGGTATTTAAGAGCTGTCAGAAATGCTCAGGTCATGGGGAGAAATGAGAGTCGTTGTCGGTGGATTATCAGGCGATAAAACATCTGATACCAAATATAAGTGGACTTGGCGAAGTAATTGGAAGCCGTTTTATGATGATTTGGTTGGCAAGTACCATATTGAGTAAAATTGTTGTTTTGATATGTAACATTATGACATTTAACTGGCTGTTTATTACGGACAGTTTTTTTGACAAACTGCCCGTTTGGTTTCAGAGGGATTACTGATGATTATTTTTTGATTTTTTGTACCATAGAAAAAAATGGATAAGTCCAAATCCACCATGTCCATAGATATATATTTCTATTAGCACGGTTAATGATTTATGGATGTTTCTCGCCTCTAATGCTGATGGTGAATGCTGTAACCATAAAAAAAACCATATTATTCCTGATATGATGACTATCGATAATGCCCCGAGTCCCAATCCCTGAACTACGGCGGCCAACCCCCTTGGAGCGCTGTCTGGTAGCTTTAGCTTCATCAGTTGTTTTATATCATTTTTCAATGGGACAATATCTCCCCAAAGATAGGGATAAAAATACCGCATTCCCCTTTCATGGAGGCATACAATAATTAAGAGTAATGTAATGAAAAATAAGCAAAAACCAATAGTGATATGAGCCCATGTGAAAAAATAAGTCCAATCCAGCGGAGGTATAACAGGGGATTTTGTGCCTTTCATCCAATTACTGATAATGATTTGCGCCAAAACAAAAATCAGGACTGCACAATGCAACAATCGTACTTTACGTGATTGATACAGGCTGAAAAAATACCATATTTCTCTTGTCAGATTCATATATGCCCCAAAATCGAATAATAAACATATGTAATATATCATTCCTGCCAGATAAATGAGGTAATGTTGTGCATAATTCCATGTTGTCCGAAAGTGCCTTATTATATTCCGATAGTGGGATTTCTATACATATTCACACTACGCAAATTCTAAACCGCGCACTCGCGGGTTTTTTTATTACATGAAATAAATATAAGACTTGCTGTTACTTTTAGTCAGAGTTACATGTGTAGTTATGCACAATAACTGACCGAAGTTATAAAATGTCATTTTAAAACAGAGTGATATGACAACAGCGGCGGAGGTGTTACCAGGCGGAATTTTCTCTGTCAGCGATGCGGCTGCCTTGTCAGGGCTTCCCATGCCGCGTTGCCGACTTCTTCTTACTCAGTTCAGCCTTGCCGGTCTTTTGAAAGACTGCGGCAACGGTGAGTGATTCAAACGACTTTAAACTGTGAAATGGGCGGCTGGTGGGGGTTGGTAGCACCTTCCCAGCCATTCACTCGTTATAGCGATCACGGATAAACCAAAGGCCCACTACTTGTTTGCACAAAGCAAAGTGAGCTTAACAAAAAAGATTACCCTGATCTATGAAAAACACTGTTAATTTAAACAGTGTTAATTTGGTTAACGACGACTCACTCAGCTATATCAAAACCCTTCCGGTCCATGGCGGTAGCAAAACAAAGAAAGCCTGCGTTGTTTTTCCCCGTCTACTGAGCGGGTTCTGTTTGCAGAGCACTATCAGGGACAGGTAAAAGGAAGAGGCAGTGAGTACCATCAGCGGCGGAATGAATTAAAGAAAAATGTGTTTAACCCGCTGATTGAGTATTTCCGGCAGGCGCGTGATGCATTGGGTATCACGGCAAAAGAAATTGACCAGGCAACCGGCAAGCAGATGTCGTCACATTGGTTCGGGTATAGTCAGTGACAGTTACCGAATGAAGTGGATTACCGAAAATTACAGGCACTTTTTCAGAGGAAAGCCGCAGAGTGTCAGCGAAATAACCCTTCATGCCGTGAACATGATGATCTGGTCAGTGAGCTGCGCACCCTCCGGCGTGAATATTACGAACTGTCAGATCAGTATCAGTTGTTGCGCCGTTACTTCATGGTATCAGTTGATGTGACTTATACCGATGTGTGGACATTTCCGCCGGTTCAGTATTACCCCGGAAAGCACCCCTGTGAAAAACCGGCCGCAATGATGGAGCACATCATAAAAGCTAGCAGCCGGGAAGGTGATCTGGTCGCTGATTTCTTTATGGGATCAGGGGCGACACTGAAAGCACCCCTGAAGTACAACCGCCGCGTTCTGGGTGTGGAAATGGAAGCGGAGCGGTTTGAGCGGACGAAGCGGGAACTGACAGATATCGCTTATTTGCATTCAAAAGTAACGTGGGCTACACCGTTCACAACTAAATGAGAATCGATTTCTGTCTTTATCACTTTTACAGCCTTGTTTTGTGCGGCGCAATATGATGCTGCATTTTTAATTGCCTGAGCTTCTGCGCCACTTTGTCTACCGGCGGCCGGAGCTGACTCCACGGAGGCCAGGTAATGACCATCGTCTGTTTTTTGAATATCGGACTGATATGTCAGGCCTAATCCATTAAATTTGGTATTGTCATTTTTAACTGCGCAGCCACTTAAAAGGAAACCAAGGACAATAGGTATTACGATTGATTTTTTCATTTGCTGAATCCGTTTCAATTTAAAATGTCTGTGGATTATACAAAACAAACGTAAATGAAATCTAAACATATATATCATTGCACATGGTGTATATAAGGATGCGTTAAGCTTCAACTCTCCGGAATGTCCGGATAGTTCACATGTTCGGTTGTTCCAGCTGAATATTAGTAGCGATGGCCCTGTTAGCGCATAGCAGCCTGGCTGAGCTAAATCAGGCTCTCATTTCAGACAAAAAAAAAGCCGGTTTGGGAATAACCGGCATAAATAATAAACGATATTATTTTCATATAAATTCAGGTTTTTGTTACCTTATCATTATAGCCTGAAAATACGTATTTATCCGTGATAAGTTTGAAAAACGATTAAGCATGTGAACATGTCTTTTCTCGACTTATCTATCAGATATTTATTGTGTGAATTAAAAAAAACGTATTACAAAGGTCGCCATGTGCGGCCTTTTTTATTGTCCGCAACAATAAGAGCATTGGAATACGACAGGCTCATTATCTAATCCGTATTCGGTCTCAGTGCTCTTCTTATTGCTTTCCCGCCGCTGGTGGGATTCCGAATAATGCCGCAGCCACCTCACTTTAACCTGTTTAAAACATATAACCCGGTTGCGGCATTACCCCTATCACTCAACATACGGAACACTCCGCAGGGGGTGGATATGCGCATGTCTGACAAATATTCCAGCCCTACAGCATACGCCTGGGGACTTATAACCTCTGCTTTTGGCGTTTTATCTCTGGACCAGTGGGCTATTGTTGCCGGGATCATCTGTACTGTCGGTACGTTCCTGGTGAACTGGTATTACAAACGGAAGGAATTTCAGTTGAAAGCCGGAGAACATCATGAATAAGCGATTGGTTAAAAAGGTCATGGCTGCTTGTACTGCTGGGGCAATTGCCGGTGCGCTGGTGCTGATCCCCGTATATGAAGGTGTTGAGTATACGCCTTATCGTGATGTGGCCGGAGTGCTCACCGTATGTTATGGCCATACCGGCAGTGATATTCAGCCCGGCAAGCTGTACACGGACGCTGAATGCAAGGCCCTGTTGCACGACGACCTGACGAAAGTCCGGCGCGCGGTTGATCCTATGATCAAAGTGCCGATTGATGACAATACCCGGGCGGCCATCTATTCATTTGTCTACAACGTCGGCCCCGGCGCGTTCTCGCGCTCCACTATGCTGCGCAAACTCAATGCCGGTGATATCGCCGGTGCGTGTGACGAAATGAAACGCTGGACATTTGCCGGTGGCAAGCAGTGGCACGGACTGATTAACCGGCGGGATACGGAGAACGCGGTATGCCACGGAACCCCTTAACGTTGATCATCATTGCTATCATCCTGCTGACTACTGCTCTGCTGTCGGTTTGTTATCTGTATTCACTCCCGAATCACTGTAAGCCTCTGCCGGGTAACCCGCTGGGCGGTGTGATCCATTATAAGTGTGAAGCGTTATGAACCGGAAAGAAGCGGTAATTGCCGCGCTGTTTATTGCTGCCGCCTGGTGGGTATATGACACCTACCGAGATAACCAACAGCTGAAAGTGAGTAACACAGTACTCTCAGGCCAGTTATCAGCACAGCAGGCGATAAACACCATTACGCTTTCAGCCGTTGCCATCAGACACCGCGCAGCACTCGACAACATCAAAGCCAAACGGGCCGAGGACACAGAGCATGTCAAAGTTAAGACTGTTATCAAAACTGTTTTCAAAGACAGTGAATGCGCTGCTGCTCCTGTTCCCGCTGATGCTGTCAGTGAGTTGCGCAGATACGCGACCGGAATTAATACCCGCGCCGGTGGTGCCGCTTCCGCCGCAACTGACCGCTGATTGTGAGCAGGTAGATATACCGGATGATCTGACGTTCGGTGGTGCCGTAGAGCTGCTGGCTGATGCTATGAAATACATTGCCAACTGCAATCACGATAAACGGGCAATACGGGAGATTGAAGCGGAGAGGCAAAAAAAAGCCCCAGAATAAAGGGGCGCATATGGAATATTAGAGAAGTAGTTATTGTTATTTTCGTACTGAGTATACCCTCAGAACTTCCGTAATTTCAATTCGATTAAAAAATCAAAAAAAAGCCCTGTAAAACAGGGCGGTAAGGCAATTGAAGAAGAATATTTACTCTAACTACGATGTTCAATATACAGGCTGCTTCGCGTACTAATCAACAACACTTGATTATAAGGATTTCGAGGCTCGCTGTATTAAGGTTTTCGGCAAATCAGGGATGCATATGCAAATTATTTATCCTGCTGACTAACCACATAATTATACAGCAACACTTCAATAGACCGCCCTGCGGTCTATTTATTGCCTGTATTTTATAAAACTCCGCATACGTCGCTTACGAGTGGCGTTGATAGAGGTTTATGCAAGTCTGCCGCCATCATGTAGTATCGGGGTACATGCCACAACGGTGAGGAATTGTATGATTCTGCATAATGTGCTTAAAACTATATACATAGACAATGGCGACAATGATTTTTTGAAATATGAAATCATGGGGGAGCACGGTGGCGATGTAACAATAGCGATCGTATCAGCAGAAATTAAGTCAGTAGTTGGCGGAATAGAGTGTTATCTGTGGGCTAAAGTCGGAGAGCTAACATTTGAGTACCTTGATCCGCTAAAGAGAGGATCATTCCAGCAGACTGTAGCAATGGAATCTCCGCCGGGGAGAAGTATCAGCACCGTAATGCGGGAATGCAAAAAACACAGAGCTACCTGGCAAAGACCGTAACAAATACATAACCCGCTCCGGCGGGTTTTTTATTGGGGAAATCTATGCCACCACGTATACCACGCGCCTGTCGCAAGCGAGGCTGCGCAAAGACAACCACAGACCGCAGCGGATACTGCGAAGAACACCGCAATACAGGGTGGGAGAACCACCAGCAGGGCAGGAGCCGACACGAACGCGGGTACGGTACAAAGTGGGACCGTCTGCGTACTGGGGTGCTGAACAGGGATAAACATCTGTGCCAGCAATGTCTGCGTGAAGGCCGGGCAACTGAAGCAAAGACAGTCGACCACATCACTCCGAAAGCACATGGGGGTACCGATGCGGAAAGCAACCTGCAAAGTCTGTGCTGGCCATGTCACTACCGGAAGACGGCAACTGAACGCAATCGCGGCTGAACCGCTGCAATGCACAGGGGAGGGGGAGGTCAAATCTCTGCCGCTCCACCGCCAGAGGACCGCCGCCTTGCCTTTTTTCACATCGCCGCAGGTTAGAAAACTTTTTTTGGGGTTCCCCCAGCATGTATTAACAGGAGATATCTATTATGTCAGGACCACCAAGAACCCCGACACATCTGCGTTTGGTCAGGGGTAACCCATCAAAACGCCCGATCAATAAAAAAGAACCAAAACCACCGTCAGGGGTACCCCCAACTCCGAAGCATTTTTCTAAACAGGAAAAATACTGGTTCAGGCGGATGGCCGAAGAACTTAATGATATCGGCGTAATTACCAGACTTGACGGGATGGCACTGGAATTAATGATCGGCGCATACATCGAGTGGCGCCATCACCGTGATGTGATCGCTGAAGTCGGGGAGTCTTATCAGACCACGACCAGTACGGGTGACATTATTATCCGGGCGCATCCGCAGGTGGCTATGCGGGACCGGGCATTTAACAATATCTGCAAAATGATGTCAGAGTTTGGTATCACTCCGGCATCCCGGGCCAAGGTATCCGGTAACACACCAGCCGAAGAAGACCCTTTCGAGGCATTTCTGAAACAAAGAAAATGATGAATGGCAACCGTAGCAGACGGGATCCGGTACGCCGAGCAGGTGGTTGCCGGAGAAATAGTTACGGGCGAACTGATATGCCTGGCGTGTCAGCGGTTTCTTGATGATCTGGAATACGGCCCTGAGCGCGGTATTTATTTCATGGAGGAACGCGCCCGGCATATTCTGGATTTTTACCGGTTCGTCCCGCATGTCAAAGGGGCGCTGGCAGGTAAGCCGATTGAGCTGATGCCGTGGCATACCTTTATTCTGATTAATATTTTTGGTTTTGTGATCCCGCTGGTTGATGAACTCACCGGGGCGGTTCAGTACGATGATGACGGTGAGCCGGTGCTGGTTCGTCGCTTCCGGACGGCCTATAACGAAGTTGCGCGTAAAAACGCTAAATCCACCCTCTCATCCGGTATCGGCCTGTACATGACCGGCGCTGACGGTGAGGGTGGCGCCGAGGTTTACTCGGCTGCGACCACCCGTGACCAGGCCCGTATTGTGTTTGAAGATGCAAAAAATATGGTCAAAAAGGCCAAAAGCTCACTCGGCCGCCTGTTTGAATTTAACAAGCTGGCGATTTACCAGGAGCGGTCTGCATCCAAGTTTGAGCCGCTGTCCAGTGACGCAAATAACCTCGACGGCCTGAATATTCACTGCGGCATTGTGGACGAACTTCATGCCCACAAAACCCGTGATGTGTGGGATGTGCTGGAAACCGCGACCGGTGCCCGTCTTCAATCCCTGCTGTTTGCGATCACCACAGCGGGATTTAACCGCGAGGGCATCTGCTACGAACTGCGGGATTACGCCATCAAGGTGCTGCGGGGCGTGGTGGAGGATGACACCTTTTTCGCGGCAATTTACACACCGGATGAGGATGATGACCCGTTCGATGAAAGCATCTGGATAAAAGCTAATCCGGGGCTGGGTGTCTGTAAGCGTTTTGACGATATGCGCCGCCTGGCGAAAAAGGCAAAAGAGCAGATTGCGGCCCGGCCTAATTTCCTGACCAAGCACCTCAATATGTGGGTGAATGCCGAATCCGCCTGGATGGATACCGGTAAGTGGGACAGCTGCCCTGAAAATGCGCCGGATGATGAGCTGAAAAATTACCCGGTCTGGGTTGGTGTGGATCTGTCAAACAAAATCGATGTGACCGCAGCCGTTAAAGTGTATGAGGATCCGCGCGGACAACTGCATATGAAGTGCAAATTCTGGCTGCCGGAGGACAGAGTAGTGACTGCACCGAAGCATATCGCTGACCTGTACCGGAAATGGGGAGCTGCTGGTTATCTTGAACTGACGGACGGTGAGGTTGTCGATCACGACATCATCAAAGCCGATATTCTGGCATGGTGCGAAGGTGAGGATTTACGTGAACTCGGTTTTGACCCGTGGAGTGCCGTTCAGTTCTCCCGCCGCCTGGCGGAAGAAGGTATTCCGCTGGTGGAGGTGGCGCAGACGGTGAAAAACCTGTCTGAATCGATGAAAACCGTTCAGGCCGATGTATATTCCGGCAAATTTCACCATGACCACAACCCGGTAATGTCCTGGATGATGTCTAACGTGACGGTAAAACCGGACAGAAATGACAACATTTTCCCGAACAAATCGACACCGGAAAACAAAATTGACGGGCCGTTTGCCCTGTTTACTGCCAAATCACGCCAGATGGTGAACGGCGGGGACAGCAGCGACTTCCTTTCCTCTCTGGATCCTGACGAAGAAATTCTATTCCTATGAAAAACATACTTCTTGATCTCACCGCCCTGACAGGTTTCGGCGCGGTGCTGGCAGGCTGTTACCTGAAATACGGTCTGTCGGATTCTCTGGTGATTGGCGGGTCAGCAATGGTTATCTATTCACTGGCTGTGGCCATGAGGGGGAAACGTGCTTCTTGATGCATTATTCCGCGATACACCGACCAGTATTGAGAATCCGGCGGTACCCATCAGTGCAGATTCTGTTGATGCAGATGGTCTGTTCAAAGCAGATGTGTATGTCAGCCCGGAAACCTCGATGAAACTGGCTGCTGTATATGCTTGTATTTATGTTCTTTCTTCCTCAATAGCACAGATGCCGCTGCATGTGATGCGCAGAACCGGCGATAAGGTTGAGACTGCCCGCGATCATCCTGTGTTTCACCTTGTTCACGATGAGCCGAACGAATGGCAGACCAGTTATAAATGGCGGGAAACCAAAGAGCGCCATATTCTCGGCTGGGGAAACGGCTACACGCAGGTGATCCGTAACAGTCGCGGTGAGGTGACCAGTCTGGAAGCCTGTATGCCGTGGGAAACCGCACTGCTTAACACAGGTGGCCGGTATACCTACGGTGTTTATAACGAACAGGGGAATTTTGCTGTCAGTCCGGATGACATGATCCACATCCGGGCGCTGGGTAATAACCAGCGGATGGGGCTCAGTCCGATAGTGCAGCATGCGGAAACCATCGGCATGGGGATGTCCGGTCAGAAATACACCAGTTCTTTCTTCGGCGGTAATGCCCGTCCGGCCGGTATCGTCTCAGTGAAAGGGGAGTTACAGAAAGACGGGTGGCTCAGACTGAAAGATATGTGGCAGAAAGCGTCTGCAGCGCTGCGCAGTCAGGAAAACAAAACCATGCTGTTGCCTGCTGACCTGGATTACAAAGCCCTGACCGTTTCCCCGGTGGATGCTCAGTTGATCGATATGCTGAAGCTGAACCGCTCCATGATTGCCGGGATTTTTAACGTACCGGCACACATGATCAATGATCTGGAAAAGGCGACATTCTCCAACATTTCTGAACAATCCATTCAGTTTGTCCGGCATACGATCATGCCGTGGGTGGTGAACTGGGAACAGGAGCTTAACAGGCGGTTGTTCACCCGGCAGGAGCGCTGCGCCGGATTTTATGTCCGGTTTAATCTGGCCGGATTACTGCGCGGAACCCCGAGAGAGCGGGCTGAATTCTATCATTATGCCATTACTGACGGCTGGATGAGCCGGAATGAGGCACGGGCATTTGAGGATATGAACCCGGTTGACGGACTGGATGAGATGCTGGTCAGCGTTAATGCCGCACAACCGGACGGCAGTAAATCAGAAGGTGGTGAAAAAGATGAGCAGTAATGAAAGAGAAACCCGCAGCTACAGCGGTGAGATCCGGGCCGCTCCGGGGGAAGAGGATAAACCGGCCCACATTATCGGTCTGGCTTCGGTGTTTAACTCCCTGTCCGAGCCGATGTGGGGATTCCGCGAAATTATTAAACCCGGCGCATTTGACGATGTGTTGAATGATGATGTGCGGGCGCTGTTCAATCATGACCGCAATTATATCCTCGGCCGGTCTGCTTCTGGAACGTTATCGCTGAGTATCAGCGAACAGGGACTGGCCTACGATATTACGGTGCCGGATACACAAACTATCCGGGACCTTGTGGTTGCTCCGATGTTACGTGGGGATGTCAGTCAGAGTTCGTTCGCGTTCAGCGTGGCGGTGAACGGCGATGACTGGTATCAGGATGATGACGGCATGGTTGTCCGTGAAATTCACCGGATCTCCCGTCTCTATGATGTCAGTCCGGTGACTTATCCGGCCTATCTGGCCGCAAATTCAACCGTGCGGTCAATGGAGGCGTGGAAAGAAGCACGCGACAGCGGCGGTATAGCCAAAGCTGTCAATGAAAAACTGGCGCGTGAGCGTCTTCTCACTTTAATGAATGTATAAGGCAATTCTATGAAACTTCATGAATTAAAACAGAAACGTAATACCATCGCCACCGAAATGCGTGCAATCCATGAAAAGGTCGGTGACGGTGTTATGACCGAAGAACAGCGTGCGGAGTGGAATAAGGCCAAAACAGAGTTTGATCGTCTGAATGAACAAATTGCCCGTGAAGAGGAACTGCGTGCGGCAGATCAGGCTTTTGTGGATGATCAGGAGCCGGAACAGCGCGGAAAACAGAACGGTAATCCGGAAAGTGAAGCCGCAGAGCGCCGCGCAGCGGCATTTGACCGCTTTCTCCGCCATGGTTTCGGTGAGCTGACAGCAGAAGAACGTCAGGCCGTGAGGGAATTACGGGCTCAGGGAACATCCCCGGATGAGAAAGGGGGCTATACCGTCCCGGTTAAGATGCTGAACAAAGTTGTTGAGCAGATGAAAGCCTACGGCGGGATTGTCTCGGTTTCTCATGTTCTGCCGACGGCGGACGGCCAGGATATTACCTGGTCAACATCGGACGGCACAGCGGAGGAAGGTGAACTGCTGGGGGAAAACACCGCTGCCAGTGAACAGGATGTGGAATTCGGCACCGCCATTCTCGGTGCCAAAAAATTGTCTTCCAAAATTATCCGTGTATCAAATGAGTTGCTGCAGGACAGCGGGATCAATATTGAATCCTACCTTGCCGCCCGTATCGCGCAGCGTATCGGCCGTGGTGAGGCTAAATACCTGGTGAAAGGTACCGGTGCCGGTACGCCGGTGCAGCCGAAAGGCCTGGATGTTTCCGTGACAGGCACGGTAAACGCGAAAACAGCCGCATTCAGCTGGAAAGACATCAACGCGCTGAAACACGCCATTGATCCGGCGTACCGCAACAGCCCTAAGTTCCGGCTGGCCTTTAATGACAGCACCCTGAAAGTGCTCACGGAAATGGAGGATGGTAACAAGCGTCCGCTGTGGCTGCCGGAAATCACCGGTGTTGCTCCCGCGACAATTCTGGGTATGCCGTATGTGATTGATCAGGCGGTTGACAGTATGGAAGCCGGTAAAAAATTTATCTTCTGTGGTGATTTTGACCGTTTTATTGTCCGCCGTGTCACTTATATGACGCTGAAACGTCTGGTCGAGCGTTATGCTGAATTTGACCAGACCGCGTTTCTGGCGTTTCACCGCTTTGACTGTTGTCTGGAAGATACCTCAGCGATTAAGGCGCTGGTGGCAAAAGCTGCCTGATAGTCATACCGTTGCAATCCTGTGTGCCGCTTAACTGCGGTTTTTTTGTGCCTGCGGTCTGAAGCGGCCGCAGGCATGGGGGAAATATGCCGTTACCGACACTCGAAAAACTGAGAATGCAGTGCCGTATTGATGAGGATAATGACCTTGAGGATGAGTTGCTTCTGACTTACCTGGGGGCGGCCGTGAAGCGGGCTGAAAATTATATTAACCGTCATCTTTATGACACAGAGGTTCCTGCATCAGATCCGGACGGATTACCGGTTACGGATGATATAGAACTGGCCCTGCTGGTCTGCGTTGGTTACCTGTATGAATCACGGGAAAATGCGGCAATACCGGCGGGCTTCTTTCTGCTGCTTGAACCGTACAGGTTCATCAATTTATAGGGAGCGCACTGTGCAGGCCGGAAGATTAAGGCATCGCGTCACATTTCAGCGTGCTGAACGGGTTATCTTACCGTCCGGCCAGCGTGAAAACCAATGGCTGCCCGTTGCCGTAACCTGGGCGGAAGTCAGACCCGTCAATGGCCGGGAACTGCTGACCGCCGGAGCGGAAATGTCAGAAATAACGGTCCGCGTATGGATGCGGTACCGGCCGGATATTCATCCTGCATGCCGGATGGTATATCGCGGTCAGGTCTACGATATTCAGGCTGTGATCCCGGATGTGAAATTTACCCGGCTGGAACTGCTGTGTAAACAGGGGGTGAAAGATGGCTGATATGGGGCTGGATTTGTCCGGTTTTGCTGAACTATCCCGTGATCTGGAATCACTCAGCCGGGCTGAAAATACCCGTGTGCTGCGGGAGGCTGCGAAAGCCGCAGCGGATATGCTGCGGGATGAGGTCCGGCAGAGTGCACCCCGCAGAACCGGCAGGTTAGTGCGTAATATCGTTACCGGCGGTCAGCGGAGCCGTTATAAAGGTGAGGTTGTCTCGGGGGTGTACATCCGGGGAACCAACGCCGCAGGAACCAACAGTGATAACACACTGAAAACGGACGATCCGCGTAATGCGTTTTACTGGCGCTTTCTGGAAAACGGTACATCAAAAATGGCACCACAACCCTTTATACGCCCGGCATTTGACGGTAAGGCGGATGAGGCCGCGGATCTGGCGCTGAGCAAACTCAGTCAGGCTATCGATAAGGTGCTGAGCGGATGAAAGAATCTGATTTGTTTTCTTTGCTTGCCCCGGTGCTGCCGGGCAGGGTTTTCCCGTATGTGGCTCCGCAGGATGAACCCAAAATTCAGCCGCCGTGGTGTGTTTTTTCACTTTATGATACCGGCGGCGATGTGCTGTGCGGCCGTGCTGAGACAATGACCAATATCCAGATTGATGTGTATGCAAAAACCATCGATGAAGCCCGCCGGATCCGTGAACTGTCTGTTGCTGCTGTTTCTCCGCTTTCACCGGCGGAGTTCACAGAAAAGCAGGGCTATGAAGCGGATACCTCGCTTTACCGGGCCACGCTGGAGTGTCAGGTCTGGCAATAACGTAATCTTGAACAACAAGCTGCTGCGGCAGCTTTTTTTATGCTTACAGGAAAATAATCATGCCGAGCAAATATGAAAAAACGCAGGGCACGAAAATCAGTATTTCAAAGCTGCCTGCAACAGAAGTGAACCCCGCATCCGCAGAATTTCTGCCGCTGGCCTGTGCGGCCAAAGAGATCAGTTATACCGGTGGTCAGAAGTCGGATATTGATGTCACAACCCTGTGCTCAACGGAGCAGGAAATGACCAACGGGCTGGCCTCTCCGGGGGAAATCACGATCTCCGGTAACTGGTCACCGGATGAAGGCCAGGAAGTTCTGCGTACTGCCTATGACAAAGATACTATTCATGCGTTCAAAGTGGAATTTCCGTCAGGTAATGGTTATGCCTTCCTGGCAGAAGTCCGTCAGAACAGCTGGAGTGCGGCAACCAGCGGGCTGGTCACCGCGTCTTTCACGCTGCGCATGAAAGGTAAGCCTGTTCCGCTGAAAAATGGGGCGGTAACTGAGCCGGGAAAGAGGGAATAAGCCGTGGCGAATCCGAAACTGTCATTAAAAGAACTGGCACTCAGTCCAAAAAACGCCTTCCGTTCAAAGATGGTGAAGGTACCTGAATGGAGCGGAGTCACCGTTATTCTGCGGGAACCGTCTTCGGCAGCCTGGCTCAGATGGCGTGAGCTGATGAATACCGGCGCAGACGGTGATGAAAAATTGTCAGAGGCAGAACAGGCGCAGCGCAATCTGCGTGCAGATGTGGTGATGTTTTCTGATGTGCTGCTGGATGAAGATAAAGAGCGGGTGTTCAGTGATGACGACACTGAAGAAGTGATGGCTGTTTACGGGCCGGTTCATGCCCGTTTACTGAAACAGGCGCTTGACCTGATGACCACGCCGGATGAAGCGGAAAAAAAGTAGCACAGCCCGGGATGTTTTTTCTGATGACACTGGCGCTCCGGATGGGGCGTACAGTGGATGAACTGACCAGAACGATGAGCGCCGGTGAGCTGACCATGTGGATGGCTTTTGACCGCCTCAGTCCGATCGGGGACATCCGCAGTGACATACAGACGGCCCATATTGTCTCATCGCTGTACGGCGCACAGGGCGGCAAACTCAGCCTGAATGATGCGATGCTGCAATGGGGAAAAACGGGTAACGGTGAGGCAGATGACGGGCTGGAGGGTTTTCTGAAATCGGTATCTGAAACCTGATTGTACTGACATAGCAGAGGACGTAATGGCAAAGCTTCGTGAGCTTATTATTAAAATATCGGCAAATTCCTCCTCGTTTCAGTCTGAAATAGCGCGCGCTTCACGGATGGGGGAGAACTATTACCGGACGCTGGAGCAGGGCGGACGCAAAGCAGCATCGGCATCACGCGAAACGAAACGGGCAATCAGTGAACTGAATAATGAACTGTCATCAATAAAATCCACGGTAACCGGTGTAATGGGGGGCATGGCCGGTGCTTTTGCCACGCAGCAGCTTATCAGTTATGCCGATACCTGGAGTCAGTTAAGCGGCCGTCTGAAACTGGCCTCTGTGTCTGCGGAGGATTTCAGCCGTGCTCAGCAGGAACTGATGTCACTGAGCCAGCGTACCGGCACGTCACTGGCGGCAAATACCAACCTGTATGCCCGTATTGCACAGTCGATGCGTGATGCGGGTTATGCCTCGGGGGATGTGGCAAAAGTCACTGAAACCATCGCAACTTCACTGAAGCTGTCCGGTGCAAGCACCGAAGAAGCCAGCTCTGTTATTACTCAACTCAGTCAGGCACTGGCTTCCGGTGTTCTGCGCGGTGAAGAATTTAACGCGGTGATGGAGAACGGCGGACGGCTGGCAAAACTGCTGGCTGACGGGATGGGGACCACCATCGGCGGGCTGCGCGATATGGCGCAGAGCGGGCAGCTGACCACGGATAAAATCGTCCCGATCCTGACAAATACGGAGCAACTCAGAAAAGAATTTGAGCAGTTACCGCAGACCGTCAGTATGGCTTCGCAAAAGGTGGAAAACGCCTTTATGGCGTGGGTGGGCGGGGCTAATGAGGCATCTGGTGCAACCAGCACACTGACCGGGGCACTGAATGGTATTGCAGGAAATATAGATACCATCGCCACTGTTGCAGGGGCACTGGTCGGGGTTGGCCTGGCACGGTATTTCGGTGGACTGACCGCCAGCGTGGTTAAAGCATCCTCCGGGGTGGTCAGTGCCGCAAAAGGCGAGGTCGCTCTTGCGCAGGCCCAGCTGCGCGGGACACAAATTGCGGTTGCCAGAGCGCGTGCGGCAGAGTACCGGGCACAAAAATCACTGGCAGCTGCACGCGGAACCGATGCGCAGGCAGGCGCAGAAAAGCGGCTTGCCGCTGTACAGGCATCCGTTACACGCAATATTAACGCCCGCAATATCGCACAAAACAACCTGAATAACGTCACATCTGTCGGTTCACGTCTTCTTGGTGGTGCGCTGGGGCTGGTCGGTGGTATTCCGGGGCTGGTGATGCTGGGTGCCGGTGCCTGGTACACCATGTACCAGAAGCAGGAACAGGCAAGACAGTCCGCACTTGAATACGCCGCCACCATTGACCAGGTTCGTGCCAATCTTAATAAAATGACGCTGCCGGAAACCGCTGATAACTCTGGTAAAACCAAAGAATCGCTGGCGGTGCAAAATAAACTGGTTGATGAGCAGCGTCAGAAAGTCGAGAGATTAAAATCAGCGATAGCAGGATATCAGCAGATGCTGGCCTCACCCGGCCCCAGCATCAACGGCTATCTGATTAATCATCTGATCAGTCAGGAGGATGCGGTTAAATCCCTGGCGGCTGCGCAGGGTGAACTTTCTGTTGAACAGAGCAGGCTCAATGAGCTGAGCAAAAAATCGGAAGAGATTCAGTCAGCACTGAAGGCGGTCGAAAGTCAGCGTGATTTTCTTATTCGTCAGCAGTCTGCTGCCCAGAATAATATGCGTCATTCATTACTGATGGTGAATGCGGAGCATAGCGAATTTAACCGGATAATGTCTGCCGGAAATCAGATCCTGACTAACCGCCTGGCTCTGGTTAACAGCCCGATGCGTATCCCGGCAGCGCCTCTCAGCGAAAAACAGCAGGATTTCATTCAAAAATCAGAGCGGGACAAAGAACTGTCCGCACTGACCGGGGAAGCCCGTGTTATCCGGCAGGCTGAGTTTGCCGCAGATGATATCGGTCTGCTGAATAAACCTGAATTTGCCGATAACCGGCAGAAGTATATTGATAATCAGGTGGCAGCCTACCGGAATCAGGAAAAGCTGAGTAAGGAACTGAAAGCGGGTAAAAGTGCTCAGAGTGCTTTCAATAAAGAGCAGAAAGAAGCGGAACGTCAGGCGGAGCAGTATGCCCGTAAAATGGCGGATCTGAGTGTGGCCACGGAGGTTCAGAAAGTCAGAGCCTCGCAGGGAGAGAAGGCCGCGGAGCTGTATGCGGCTGCGCATGAGGCCGGTACCAAATGGACGGATGAGCAGCGAAAAGCGATCCGCGCATCCTCTGTTGCCCTGGCGGAGTGGACACAAAAGGCCGATGAGGCGGTCAGAAAGCAGCGTGAAATGGATGATGCGCTGAAAGCGATGCGTGACGGAGCCCGGAAATTCAGTGACGAAGCGGAGCAAATTGATAAAACCCGGGGAATGGGCGGAAACCGGCGCAGTCTTTACGATGAGCGTCAGCAGATTGATCGTGTTTATGCCAAATCTGATCAGGGAAAAAGTGCGACCGAAGCTTATAACCGGGAGATTGATGCGCTCAACCTGAAATATCAGAAAATAAAGGAGGTTCAGTCTGACTGGACCAGCGGGGTTACCCGGGGGATGGAAGACTGGGTTGCTGAGGCCGGAGATTATGCGGAGCAAACCGCATCAGCAGTGCAGAGCGCCATGGGCGGTATGGTGAATAACATCACTGACATGCTGAACGGAAATAAAGCCAGCTGGCGCGACTGGTCAATAGATGTCCTTAAATCCATCCAGAAAATACTGGTCAACGCTGCCATCGTGAACAGCCTGAAATCCATGTCAGATGCCGGTGGCTGGATTGGTGCTGTCGGTAACTTCCTGGGAGGTGCCGCGGCAAATGCCAAAGGCGGAGTTTATAACTCCCCGGGCCTGAGTGCGTACAGTAATCAGATAGTCAGCACACCGACTTATTTTGCGTTTGCCAAAGGTGCCGGGCTGATGGGTGAGGCTGGACCGGAAGCGATTATGCCGTTAACACGGGCGGCGGATGGCTCTCTCGGTGTCCGGGCGATCGGCAGAAATCAGAATACCGGTTCTGCAGCACCACAGGTGTTTATTACCATTGACAGTAACGGCAGCAGCCAGACGCAGTCGTCAGCTGGTTATGAACAGTTTGGCCGGGAGATTGGGCAGTATGTAGACCAGCGTTACCGGGCGCTGATTAATACAGACCTGCGGCCCGGCGGTGCCATCTGGTCGGTTGCGAAAGGGGGCCGTCAATGATTGAAATTTTCACCTGGTGTCCCCGTGTTAATCCCACGGAGGACATCACCTATAAAACCCGCAGGGTGAAGTTCGGTGATGGTTATGAGCAGGTGTCCGGTGACGGTATTAACGCCCGCAGCCAGAAGTGGTCACTGGAATTTACCGGTCGCGGGGAGTATATCGCGGCTATCCGTCAGTTTATCGACCGTCACGGCGGCATAAAGGCTTTTCAGTGGAAACCCCCGCTTGAGCCGGTCGGTCTGTACCGGTGCGACGAGCATAAGCTCACCCCGCTCGGCGGTGACAACTATTCACTTTCTCTCACTTTTACCCAGGCATTTAAACCATGATCACAAATGACTACCAGAAGCTGGAACCGGGTAATGCCGTCCGGCTTTTTGAGGTTGACGGTACCGCATTCGGTGCGCCGGATATTTTGCGGTTCCATGCATACAACATCCCACATACAGAGGCAGAAATTACAGCCGCCGGTGGTGATCCGGAAAAATTACCGGCGAAATCCATCTGGTGGCAGGGAGAGGAGTATCGGGCCTGGCCTGCGCAGATTGAAGGGATAGAGGCATCCACCACCGGATCCGGCGCACAGCCGAAGTTATCGGTGGCAAACCTCGACGGTTCAATCACCGCGCTGTGTCTGGCATACGATGACATGCTGAAAGCGAAAGTCACGATACACGACACCCTGGCACACTATCTGGATGCGGCGAATTTTCCGGATGGCAACCCGGCGGCAGATCCTACCCAGGAAAAAGTCTCGGTCTTTTATATCGACAGCAAATCCTCAGAAACTAACGAAGTTATCGGGTTTGAATTAGCCAGCCCGATGGATTTGCAGGGGGTGCTGATCCCGACGCGGCAACTGCATGCAATGTGTACCTGGTGCATACGCGGCAAATACAAATCCGGTGACGGCTGTGATTATGCCGGGCAGAACGGGTATTTTGACAAATACGGCAACCGCGTGGATGACCCGGCACAGGATCAGTGCAGCGGCATGCTGAATACCGGTTGCTTTCCCCGTTTCGGGAAAAATAATCCGATCCCGTTCGGCGGCTTTCCGGGAACCTCATTACTGAGGAAATAATGATGCGTAAAAACATTCAGGCAGCTATTTTTGCACACGCAGAATGTGAATATCCCCGCGAGTGCTGCGGAGTAATAGCGCAAAAATCCCGTGTGGTGAAATACTTTCCCTGCCGCAATATCGCGGCTACGCCGGAAGAGCATTTTGTATTATCGCCGGAGGATTACGCGGCTGCTGAGGATTGGGGTACGGTGACCGGTATTGTGCACAGTCACCCGGATGCTACCACTCGGCCGTCAGAACTTGATAAAGCACACTGTGATGCTCTCGGTGTGCCGTGGTATATCGTCAGCTGGCCGGAGGGGGATCTGCGGACTGTTCAGCCACGCGGTGAGCTGCCATTACTCGGTCGGCCGTTTGTGCTCGGGTTTACCGACTGCTGGGGGCTGGTCATGAGCTGGTTCCGGCAGGAACGTGGCATTGAACTGCCGGATTACCGGGGGGATTACCCCTGGTGGGAGCAGGGTGAGAACCGTTACGCCGATAACTGGCGGGAAGCGGGATTTATTCAGGTTGACGACCCGCAACCCGGTAATGTCATCGTGATGCAGGTACAGGCACCGGTTGCCAATCATGCCGGTATTTTATTGCCTGACAACATGCTTCTGCATCACTTATACGGTCACCTGAGTCAGCGGGTGCCGTATGGTGGTTACTGGCGTGACCGTACAGTGATGGTACTGCGTCATGAGCAACTGATATGACCCGCTCCGGCGGCTTTTTTTACGGGTGAAATATGTCACAGGAAATTATGGTGAAAATTGTACTCGGCGGTGTGCTGGGTAAAACCTTTGGCAAAATACATCAGCGCCTGGTCAGCACAACCTCCGAAGCGGTCCGTGCTTTATGCTGCACAATTCCCGGGTTTGAACGCTATCTGAATACCAGTAAATCCCGCGGCTTAACGTATGCGGTATTTCGAGGTAAAAAAAATATCGGGGTGGATGACCTCGTTTTTCCGGTGACGGATGATGTTATCCGGATTGTGCCTGTTGTGATCGGCAGCAAACGCGGGGGATTGCTGCAGGTTATTTTCGGCGCGGTGATGGTGGCTGCTGCGTTCTGGACAGGCGGTGCGTCAGTGGCGGCATGGGGAGCGATGCATACCGGGCTGGCCATGACCGGCGTATCCATGATGCTGGGCGGTATAATCCAGATGTTGTCCCCGCAGCCGGGCGGACTTGCCATGAAAGACCAGGGCGAAAATAAGCCATCATATGCATTCGGTGCGCCGGTGAACACCGTTTCTCAGGGCTATCCGGTACCGATCGGTTATGGTAAGCGCCGCATAGGCGGCGCGGTTATCTCAGCCGGAATTTACGTCGAAGATCAGCAGTAACTTTCCCTTCAGTTATTCAGCAGGAAATCCACAATGACACAAATCACAGGCCGCAAAGGTGGCGGTGGCAGCCCGCGCACGCCCGTCGAACAACCGGATGATTTACAGTCCGTTGCCAAAGCTAAATTGCTGATCGCTCTCGGGGAAGGTGAATTTGCCGGTGAACTGACCGGGAAGACTATTTTTCTGGACGGTACGCCGCTGCTGAATGCTGACGGGTCGGAAAACTTTCCCGGCGTAGTGTGGGAATACCGTCCCGGCACCCAGGCACAAACCTATATACAGGGGATGCCTGCGGCGGAGAATGAAATCACCGTTGGTACCACCGTGCAGAGCAGCACGCCGTGGGCACACGCATTCACCAACCCGCAGTTGTCTGCTGTCCGCGTCCGCCTGAAATGGCCGTCCCTGTTCCGCCAGGAGGATAACGGGGATATGGTCGGTAACGAGGTGGCATACGCCATTGATTTACAGACTGACGGCGGGAGCTGGAAAACCGTTGTGGACGGACGTGTAAAGGGCAAAACAACTTCCGGTTATGAGCGTACCCACCGCATTGATCTGCCGCAGTCGGCCACATCCTGGACACTGCGTGTGCGTAAAATCACGGCAGATGCCAACAGCGCAAAAATTGGTGACACCATGGTGCTGCAGAGTTACACCGAGGTGATTGATGCCAAACTGACCTATCCGCATACCGCGCTGCTGTATATTGAGTTTGACTCAAAACAGTTTAACGGCTCCATCCCGCAGGTCACCTGCGAGCCGAAGATGCGGATCATCCGTGTACCGTCAAACTATGACCCGGAGCACCGGACGTATTCCGGTACCTGGGACGGTTCGTTTAAATGGGCATGGACCAATAACCCCGCCTGGATATTTTACGATATTGTGGTTTCTGATCGCTTCGGCCTCGGCGACCGCATCAAAATGCAGAATATCGATAAATGGGAGTTGTACCGGGTTGCGCAGTATTGTGACCAGCCGGTACCGGACGGCAAAGGTGGCAGCGGTACTGAGCCGCGCTATATCTGTGATGTGTATGTGCAGGATCGCAATGAAGCCTATACCGTGTTGCGTGACTTTGCAGCTATCTTCCGGGGTATGACCTACTGGGGCGGCAATCAGATTATCACCCTGGCGGATATGCCGCGTGACATTGATTACAGTTACACCAAAGCCAATGTGCTGGACGGTCGTTTCACCTATTCCGGCAGCAGCAGTAAGGCCCGCTATTCCTCCGCGCTGGTATCGTACTCAGATCCGCTGAACGGCTATGCTGATGCGATGGAGCCGGTGTTTGAAAATGAGCTGGTTTACCGGTTCGGCTTTAATCAGCTGGAAATGACAGCGATCGGTTGTACCCGGCAGTCAGAGGCCAACCGCAAAGGCCGCTGGGGCATCCTTACCAACAACAAAGACCGCGTGGTGACATTCGGTGTGGGGCTGGACGGTAATATCCCGCAGCCGGGCTACATCATTGCGGTGGCGGATGAAAACCTGTCCGGGAAAGTGACCGGCGGCCGCGTCAGTGCGGTGAATGGCCGGAGTATCACCCTCGACCGCAAACCGGATGCCGCGCCGGGTGACCGGCTGATGCTGAACCTGCCGTCCGGTAAATCACAGGCCCGCACCATCGAGATGGTCACAGATAACGTGATAACTGTTACCACGGAATACAGCGAAACGCCGGAACCGGAATGTGTCTGGGTGACGGAGTCAGATGAGCTGTACGCCCAGCAGTACCGGGTGGTGAGTGTGACCGAAAATGACGATGGCACATTCACGATATCTGCAGCGATGCATGATCCGGACAAATACGACCGGATAGATACCGGCGCGGTACTCGATGAGCGTCCAATCAGTGTTATTCCGCCCGGCAACCAGTTCCCGCCGAAAGATATCACCATTAACTCTTATTCTGTCGTGAATCAGGGGATCAGCATTGAAACCATGCAGGTAACCTGGTTACCTGCAGAGAACGCTATTGCCTATGAGGCACAGTGGCGGCGCGATGACGGCAACTGGATCAACGTACCGCGTAATGCCACCACCTCATTTGACGTGCCCGGGGTTTATTCCGGACGCTATCTGGTGCGGGTCAGGGCGATTAATGCGGCCGAAATCTCCAGTGGCTGGGGGTATTCAGAGGAAACCAGACTGACCGGTAAAGTTGGTGACCCGCCGGTGCCGCTGAACTTTCGCGCGAGCACGCTGGTATTTGGGATCAAACTGAACTGGGAGTTCGGGAAATTCACGGAAGATACCCTGAAAACTGAAATTCAGTACAGCAAAACCAACGACGGGCAGAATCTGTTACTGCTGGCCGATGTGCCGTACCCGTCCCGCTCTCATGAGCTGGCCGGTCTGGCTGCCGGTACCGCGTTTTATTTCCGCGCCCGGCTGGTGGACAAAAGTGGTAATTATTCAGCATGGACCGATTATGTCAGGGGGATCTCTGAATTTGATGCAGGAGAAATACTGGCTGATTTGTCAGGGAAGATAGGCCATGACCAATTAGCACAGGACCTGCTGACCGAAATCAACAGTAAAGCTGACAGCAGTGTGGTCAGTGCTCTGGACGAGCGTATGTCGGATATTGGCGGGGAGGTGACTGAGGCAACTTCTCAGGTACAGGCGTTGTCCGGTAAACTGGACAAAGTAAAGGCTGATTTAACAGAGTCAGTTGTTGTTGATCTGGATCTGTCAGCATTAAGTGAAAATACGTATTACCCGGTTATTCTCCCTCTGACGACCTCCCGCCGCTATTACTTCAGGGTATTTCGTACGCTGGGGCAATACGGAGATAACAAACCCGGTTATGCAACTCACGGCTCCGGGGGGTTTGCCATGATTGTTGAGTGGCAGGTGAGCGGTTCAGGATGGGGGACTCAGTCTGAAAACCGTATTATTGATAATGTTGACTGGCGATGGACAAATCAGTCTCCTGTCATGGGCCCTGCGCAGTTGACTCACAGCTCAGTGGAATATGTGTATTTACGCGGAGGCGCAAAATATCAGCTGACCAGGCATAAAAGTGTCAGTCACCGGATTGTCACTGATACTTACACAGGTAACGGGCAATCTGTTACACCAAAAGGTTTTGTCGCCGGTGAAATACCGGTGTCCGGTGAACAGCGGTTTAATGCCACAGCAAATGCGGTGAACCGGCTTGAAACTAGTGTGACAGAGGTTTCAGGAAGGGTCACATCAACTGCTCAGCAGGTGACACGTCTGGAAAGTCAGGTCGGGGCGGATTCGGCAAAAATTGAACAAACGTCAAAGGTTCTTACTGACTTAAACGGCAGGATTTCTGCATCGTGGACAATGAAAGTCCAGCTGGACAGCAAAGGGAATAAGGTCATTACAGGTATCGGACTGGGATTTAATGCTCAGGGGAACAGTCAGTTTCTTGTTAATGCTCAAAACTTTGCAGTGATATCGTCACTGAACGGGAAAGTAGTAACCCCTTTTGTCATTCAGAACGGGCAGGCATTTTTTAACGATGCGCTAATCAGCCAGGCAACGATTGATAAGTTACTGGTCGGTAACCACATCAGATCAGTGAATTATGAAACAGGCCGGAACGGGTATTTTCTGAATGCGCAGACCGGAAATGCAGAATTTAACAATGGAGTGTTCAGAGGGACCCTGGACGGTGTGGACGGTCGTTTTACGGGGACGATATATGCGGAGAGACTGGTCGGGGATGTTGCGGTTGCCGCTTCGTACCCGCAGGCATCCGCACAAAATACACATGGTGGCGGGGGAGGCTGGACTACGGCAACGTCTGTAATTACTTACGCAGGGGGAATGCTTTATGATATGACGTTAGTACTTCCTTCGATAACTGCCATTATTGAAGATAATTTCGGCAATCCGCGTCCGGTATCGGGAGAACTGCGATTCAGTATACGTGTGGATGGCGTTGGTCAGCAGGCAACTTCTCAGTGGTCAGGACTGAGTGTTATGGGATCAGCTCATGCGGTTATTCCTCGTGGACGAAAGAATGTGAAAATAGAAATTGAAGTGGGGGTCAGGCATAAAGGCAGGGCACATGTGGTTCTGAGGGAAGGGGTTGTGATGGCCTTCAAACGCAGTTCCGCATCATTCAGATAGCGGGGACGGAGAAAGCTCATGGTAAACTGCGCCGGTGGTTACCGGCGTGGTCTGTGACTGTATTCTGTCAGGATGTTGCGCTATGTGATCCGCCGGAATCCACCCGACTCGATGTGCGTATGGAAATGCCGCAGGACTCTGTATGGAATGTGAAACAGCGTGAACTGGCCGAACAGATGGAGCATGAATATGCAGAGCGAGAGGAGCAGGAAGCAGCAGATCAGGCCGGAGATTCAGGGGAATACAACAAAGCCGCGCTGGGGGATGTATGGCGCGGCAATCTTTGCATGTATTAGCTCGGTACAATGAGTAGCGGGATGCTGCATAGTCACTATCGCTGTTAATAAAAACATGTTTTAAAAAACAGTATTGACCTAAAATCTCAAATCAGTAAATTAGTACTCAACAGCACAATGAAAGTGATTAGTAAGTTAGTGAATAGAAAGAAGTACTGGGTTAAGCCATTTTGCTTTATAGGCCACGAAGTTTGTTTTTTGGGATGTAGTTCGCCTTCAGGCCGCGTAGTGATTGTGCTGGTTCGCAAAATGGTACTGTTAGCGCGATGATGTAATGCCTTGTTTTTTTAGTTGATGCTGATGGTTTCGTTTTTTGATAGTAACCGTATCAGCAACGGGTAACGCATCAAAGAGTATATGTCGCGATGGGTGATGTGCTTGTTTTAGTTGCCACGCTTAGGTTTTGAAAGCGCAGGCAGTGTATAACGGAATAAATAGAGGGAGGCTTTTTAGTATTAATGCCCAATATTATCTGTAGTGAACGGGTACATTTGAAAGTAGTATAAATAGCTGTATCACTTTATTAAGTCTATTAATGTTAAATCTGAAGTCTGTAGTACCTTAAAAGCCCTGGCTACAATGGTCAGGGCTTTTAAGATTACTAACCCCGTTGAATTGTAAATTTTCCTAACAGATTACTGACAAAATTAATCTTGCTTATCAACTCATATGAGTCCAATATGAGCCATCGGTTTGGTATACAGACCTTATGAAAGCAGTTTTAGTAAAGCAGTCCTCATTTCAAGCGTTATCCTTAGATACTCTTCTGCATGAGCCTCCTCCTAAGTGCCCAATAAGTCCTTATCTGCAAGCAGGCCATGTTCGCCACAACGTGTGGCTCAAGAAAATTAAAGGAAGTATCTATGTCGAATAAAATGACTGGTTTAGTAAAATGGTTTAACTCTGACAAAGGTTTCGGCTTCATTACGCCAACTGACGGCAGCAAGGATGTTTTTGTTCATTTCTCTGCCATTCAGAGCAACGATTACAAAACGCTCGACGAAGGCCAGAAGGTTGAGTTCTCGATTGAGAATGGTGCCAAAGGTCCGGCTGCCGGAAATGTTGTCGCGCTTTAATTGCCGATAACGACACAGACACTTACGACAGCGATGACGGCACTGGCCTGAGCAGATAAGTGAACGTGACAAAACCCCGCCTCGGCGGGGTTTTGTGTTTCATGGATGGCATGCAATGACAAGGGTGACGATCATTTTACTGCTGTTGCTGGAGTGAAAAAATGAAACCAAATAGTGCAAATCCAATGATGGTGACAAAAAGAAAGCCGATTAGTAATTTCCAACCCAACACCATTCCTCCCTAAGTCCTTTATAGATAATCATATTCATGATTCACTGGTCAAGGATGTCTGTTCTTCGCTCATAGCTGACTACCGGATTTGATTTCAACGGGTAATGCATGTGACGCACGATATTAGTAAAAATCAGATTGATGAGACAGCCAAACTTCTCTATCATTAACTGTATATACGTACAGTTAATCGGTTTTGAGTATGAAACTTGTCAAGATCAACGATGATACAATTTTGACATTGCCTCTGTTCCTGGAGCATGTTCCAGCTGGGTTCCCGTCACCGGCGGCGGACTATATCGAGGACCGCATAAACCTGAACAGTGAGCTGATCCGGCATCCTGAAAGCACCTACCTGCTCAGGGTTGAAGGTAGTTCGATGATAGATGCAAATATCTTTGATGGCGATGTGGTTATCGTGGACAGCGCGGTAACCGCCGCTGAAGGCGATATAGTGATTGCCAGTTTTGAAGGTGAGTTTACTGTCAAAAAATTGCAGCTGTCTCCGGTGCCTATGCTGATCCCGATGAATCCGGATTATCAGCCTATCGCAATCAGCAGTGAGCAGGATTTGCAGATCTTCGGTGTGGTCACCTACATCATCCACCGGGCGCGGTAATGTTTGCGCTGGTGGATGTAAACAGCTTTTACGCCAGCTGTGAAAGAGTATTCCGGCCAGACCTGACAGGTAAGCCGGTTATCGTCCTGAGTAATAACGATGGCTGCGTGATTGCCCGTTCAGCAGAGGCAAAAGCCCTCGGCATCAAAATGGGGGCGCTGTATTATGAGTGCCGAGATTTTTGCCGCAGAAATAATGTGGCCGTATTCAGTTCAAATTACGCGTTATACGGCGATATGAGCAGCCGTGTGATGACATTGCTCTCATCCTTTGCACCCGCCACAGAAATCTATTCTATCGACGAAGCCTTTCTCGATTTTACCGGCATGACCAGGACATTCAGACTGGAAGATTATGGTCGTGAGATACAGGCTGCTATTCTGCAGAAAACACACCTTCCGGTCGGCGTTGGGATTGCACCGACAAAGACACTCGCAAAACTTGCCAACCATGCAGCAAAAATATGGAAAAAAACCGGCGGAGTGGTCGACCTTTCTGATCCTCTGCGCCAGCGTAAATTACTGGCATTGATACCGGTCAGTGAAGTGTGGGGCATTGGTCGGCGCATATCGGCCAGGCTGAACACAATGGGGATTAGCACGGCATCAGATTTGGCGAATGCTGCACCGGCGACTATCCGTAAAACTTTTGGTGTTATTACCGAGCGCACGCTGCGGGAGCTGAACGGAGAACCTTGTATCGAGCTGGAAGAAGTCAGAAAGGTGAAACAGCAGATCCTCTGCTCCCGGTCGTTCGGTACCAAAGTGACGGACATTGTCACCATGAGAAAGGCCGTATGTGAATATGCTGAACGGTCAGCTGAAAAACTCCGGGAAGAAAAACAACGCTGCCGGATGATCGGGCTGTTTGTGCAGACCAGCAGACACGCGAACGGGCTGGGCTATGCGAATAGTGTAAACATCTCACTCGAGTATCCCAGCTGCGACACGCGGGACATCATTAATGCTGCCATGAGAGCACTGGATGGCATCTGGTGTGATGGGTACCGGTATTATAAGGCCGGTATCATTCTGTCAGACTTCACTGATTCAGTTGTGACACAGTTCGATATGTTCGCTACCCGGCAGCCATTCAAAAACAGCGACGAGCTGATGAAGACCATCGACACAATAAACAATAGTGGGCTGGGCCGTGTGTGGTTTGCCGGTAAAGGCAGTGACAGTGGGTACAAGATGAAGCGCGAAATGCTGTCACCGGCATACACGACAAATTTCAGTCAGCTGCCGGTGGTGAAAAGTTAATGGCGCATAAGCGGGGCAAAGGGTTGTTGCAACAGTGCAAGCTGTTTAAACCGTGGCTCTGCATTGAATAAACGTATTGAGTCAAATCACAGATAGAGCAGTGTAGTATTTTGGTTGAAGTACTGGTTATCAAAACTAAAACAAAACTCAAAGCAATCAATAGGTTGAAAAAACGAGTTTTACCCGTATATAAGTATGGCTTTAGTGCCTTTTAGTTATATTAATCATGGGGTTATATGTTGGGTTTCAATCTACTGCTGCGCCACATGGGCTGGTTTGAGGCTGCTGACTTAATCGTTAAAGGAATGGAAGGGGCAATCGCTGCCAAGACCGTCACTTACGATTTCGAGCGTCTGATGGAAGGCGCTAAGCTCCTGAAATGCTCAGAGTTTGGTGACGCAATCATCAAACACATGTAATTAAGTTTACAGTGAAATAGTTAACGGGAACTTATTAGTTCCCGTTCTTTTTTTTACCACTGAAAATCTTCCCCAAAACGTCCCCAAAACTCTTCCCCAAAACGGTACAAAATTTGTACGGTTTTGGGTGTGTTTAAGATTTAGCTGAGTGGGGTTATAAGCAAGCGGGGCTGCTTTGAGCGAAAAGCGGAAGTTCAGAATGTATACTTACTTCGATGCTTGTTAAGCAATGGGGAGTAGGTCAGCAATTTATTGTGAAAGCAATAACACTAATAGTATTAGTGAAGAGGCTAAAGATTTGTTTAGAATCCGCCCCCTTAAGAGGCGGTATTCTTGGCAAACATTTTATTTACTGTTTATCAATTGCAATAATGGGATCTCAGCTACATCATTAGGAATATAGGGGTCATCTTCTTTTAAATTAACCCCAATACAATCAACATCATTTAACCCAATTTCCCAAGCCCACCTAACATCTAACGTACTCATTTCTATCCCTAAACTATCTCTTTGTGGATGCTCAGGAACAATATTTTTTAACATCGCATCACATCCAAGATAGAATTTTCCACAGGTCTGATACGCAGTAAGAAATCTTTCTAGATTGACATTGCTATCAGGAGTCATCGTATTAATTCTACTGATCATTGTCATTCTTTTAGTTAATGGAGTTGTCATCATATTTTCAGATATTAGTACTCTATAATGAGTTGGGTTTTTAACTGAGATGCCCTTGACAATACAAACCCGTAATCTGGCTTTACTATCTACCAAGCCTACTGATGATATAAGATCTTTAAAAATATCCTCACCTATATCGGGGTGTTTAAATAATAGATATAATCCTGGATAACACGATTTTAATTGAGCGAAGCCTACTCCTTGCCAGCGTGTTCTATCCCATAGACGAGGTTTGATTAGACTTTGTATGGAATAATCTTTATGTGTTATATTTTCGAAATTAAGTTCCTCTTCAGGCATTCTTCCTTTACCATGTGTTGGAGCTTTTATATCCTCGATCTCCAACACTTTCGAAAATTCACTATCCCAGGATTTATCTCTTAAAAGAGGGTAAGTTTTCTTTTCAGAATTGGTGGAATAAATTTTCTTAATTTGTTGATCAATATCATTACCAAGAATATTTTCAATAGATTTGATACAGGCACCAAAACTAATTGCTCTGTCGAATGCAGCATCTTCGAAGATCATTTTTTCAATGTATTCTGTATTTTTAATAAAAAATAACTCAGGGAGAAGGTCAAACACTAATTCCTTGAATTCATTAGTGATTTTTTGTTGTGCCTCGATTCTAAAATCACTTACATCAAAACCAGCGCAATTTATTGTAAGATTTAGTTTTCCACTATTGCTATTTATTTCATGTGATAAGGATAAGTCATCATCGTCATCTGCTATTACTTCAATAATTAAAAATGCTTCTTTAAGATAGATGTTGTCAATCGTACAGGTTGCAAAAGCACCCTCTAAAAGTGATAAGACATTAGTTGAAAACTCTATAAATGGTGACCGATTCGGAAAGTTAATTTCTATAGTGCATCCAAAAATAAAAGATGTATGTACTCCTCGTTTGTCATGGTTATCTTTTATGCCCTTACTATTAAATCCTGTATCAAAGTCACGTATTTTTTGCAAGAAATCATTATGATCTTTATCGGCAGTAACTTCGTACTCACGTTCAAAATCTTCAATATAACCTAAAGCATATTTAAGACATCCCGATGATACAAAAAGGCCTAATCTATCGAGTTCATCGGGGATATTACTCTGTCGATTTATTCCCTTTAGGTCAGTGTTCAAAATGAGTTGACTTATGTAAAAATCGACTTGCTGATTTTCTTTATCGCCGAACGAGCTATCACTGATATTGTCGTTAATTATTAAAAACAGTTCATACCATAAAAGAGCATGTGCTAATTTCCCTAGTTTTATTTCTGTTAGACATAAATTATAATAAATTTCAGCCTGCTTTAAAGATATTTCATCATACTTCCAGAAGTTATCTGTAATCAAAGAAGCGGATAGAAGCAAGCATGAACGTGAACTCCATAGCAATCCAATGGATTCGTAAGCATAAGCAATAGCTTTTAATGCTAATATAAATTTATCTCGTGATTCCTCTTTATAGAGTGGAATAAAAGATTTTCCTAAATACTTGATTGCCTGATAAGGGTGACCATTTTGAAGCCTCTTTATACCTCTTCGCAGATTTAATAATGCCCCTTTAACTTCACCACCTCTAACAGCAGATTGCTCAGCCATATAGTCTAATAAATTTTCATATGCATCTACATCGAAAAAAATGTCATCTAATTCGTTCAAAAGTTGGAAGTTTTTCTCAAACGGATAGCCTATTAAATTCCCACTATTTTTAAAAATTTCATGTAACTCTTCAAATACAACCGAAGCATCTTCTACATCTGAAAACGTTGTGAGTTTATAAATGGCTTTGTGAGTTCTCGCTGTGAGCGCATTACTGGGACGTGAATCATCGTCAGCTATCTCATCTAGTTTGGCGAGCATGTTACGTTCAATATTCTCAATGTCGATTGTAGATATTGCGTTGTTAAGTCTAATATAACTTTTATGAACGGTTACTAAATTTAAAACTTTTTCCCATTTTGAGGAATTAGTTGATGATGCTATACTTTCATACGCTAATTGAAGGTTTTCTTCGAAGAGATTAAAATCTTCCATCCAAAAATGGGATTTCCAAGCGTATTGATAATACGCATCTAGCAATTGTTGATTAGTCCCGAATTTTTTTGAGATTTTTATAGCTCTTTCAAATAGGCCTTGTGTTTCAATTAGTGGTTTCTCAAGTTCAGCGCTTAACTCTGCAATTTCTAAAAATATATCCACTTGTTCATATGAAATTTCAGCAGGGCTTATTTTCTCTCTGATATACTCGGTTAATTCTTCATATTTTTTATTTTTCTTATAATCATTTTCTCCAAAAACAACTTCTCTTTTATATTGCGTTGGAACTGACAATGAATCAATGACCAATTGCTCAAAATGGTTTTTGTAAATTTGATCTAATAGCCAATTAATATCTAATATACGGACATCTATTCCAGTTTTTGTTTTTAGTGTATCCTCAACCTCGGAACGAATATTGGACTTTGCAGATTGATTCGTTACGCAAAATACTTTAGTATACCCACGCTCTGTTTCTTTTATCTTAAGTACATCTTCATGACATTTTTTCTTCCAGTCTTTACGTGTACTTACCGCAAAGGCCCAACGTTCTTTATTTGATGCTTCATTAACTCCTTCGAACCAAAGAAGCTTATTCTGTTCCGAAACAGGGTATGTTTGTGTGTCAGTTTTACCATCCCCCCCTGCTACAGGACCAGTCTGTTCAAGGAGATTAGGGCAAATTATTTTTTCACATATTTTTTTTGCAAAATCCTCGAATTGTAATTCTTGATTTCTTGTATTTAGCGTAGAGAGGAAGTGTTCCAGTACAACTCTATCTAAAGTACCAGTCTCTCTGATTGTTGAATCAGAAAACTTTTCAGGGCGACGGCGCCTTAGAAATTCTTTAGATGAAAATTTGGTTTTCTGTACATTCATGATTGTGACGCTCCTCTTGCTATCGACAATAAACCTTTGTATGCATCAACTAGATTTATGGTTCATACTGCTTTTTTTGAAGAAAAAATTGCGGAAGTTTATTTCTAGACAAGCTATCTATGTAATCACTATACCACTGCATCTGTAAGCACACCCGTTTCAGTTCCACACACTTTTTGAGATTTCGTTATTTTCAGCTAATAACCGGTATTCTTCCGGT